>DUOK01000033.1 GCA_012838865.1 Bacteroidales bacterium
GTGCTTGTAGGGAAACGACTGCAGTGAAAAGGTGTTTTATGTCAGGCGCAAGATTGCACTACGACCACACAAGTTCGATGCTTGTAGGGAAGCAAGCGAAGTGAATAGCTATTTTATGACAGCAGCAGGAATACACCACGACCACCCGAGTTCGATGCTTGTAGCGGAGTGACTGAAGTGAATAGGTCTATTTTGTCAGACGTAGTATGGCACCACGACCACCCGAGTTCAAGAATTTTAGCGACTTGAGCAAGGGTTCCGGAAATAATCAGCAGCGCAAACAGCAGGCATCAAGCGTAACTGAATAGAAATTTTCTGTCAGCAGCAACTCTACACCACGACCACCATAATTATTTACTGCCCTTCTTCCCCTCCCCTTTCTTCGGTTCCGTTTTCTTCGCCGCCACCTTCACACGCCGGTCCAGCTCCTTCAACACCGCCGATTTCGCCGCCGCAATCGTTTCCCGGTTCACCTGCTCCGTAATCCGGCCCTTGGTTAAGTCGTCAAACTCAATGTAACCATCCATCAGCAGCAACTGCGTAATCATATTGTTCACCTTCGTTTCCTCAGAGTAGCCCTCCGCCACATACAAGCGCTCGGCCCCCACCAAAAACTCCTCAGCAAACTCAGGGTAGTTAGGCAGACTCATCAACTCCTCGTAAGTCTCCCCAAAACTGGTCAGCTCAATGTTCAAATTCGGCGTCACCAACAAAGGATGGAAAGGCTCAGAAGGATGCTTCGGCTGAAAACGGTTGACCCCGCTCAAATCGATGGCCTTCTCCGGATCGTCCATACGCACAAACTGCGCCTTCATCGTTTTATCCAACTGATACAGGTAGAAATTGTAACGCATAATTTCGCGACTGTTGCCGCCCTTGTCGAACACATGCGCATACTTTTCACGCACAATGGCATTCACCTCATTGCGGGCCGCATTGATTTCTCCGTTGCCCGCACGCATCTCCTGAATCATATTGATGAGACCAACAGCGGCCTTGGGGGGACCAGACAACTCTTTGCCTTTCTTACCGATTTCGGTGGACATGATGCCGCACTGTATTTTCTTGCCGGCACCCAAACCGTCCACACCACCCTTCAAGACCTCCACCATCAGGTAGCGGTTCTCAATTTCGCCCTCCTGGGCAATGAAGGGCTGGCCGCCCGGGGTACTGGCCAAACCATCAAACATCTGTATAAAGATGTCGCGCGACAAGGGCAGGACAATGCGCTCCTCCCCGGCCTCGGCCTCGGCCACAAAGCGGTTCTTTACCAAATCGAACTGCACCGAATTAATGGCAAACACCTGTCCTTTGTGACTGAAGCGCTTGCCACAGAAGATCTGATTCACCACCTTCTCGATATCAATTTTGTCCATCATCTTGTACGAGGAGCACAGGTAGAACTTCTTCTCAGACGGCACAAAATCCCAGTCGAGCAAATCGTCCAGATAATTGCCGTGCTGCGCCAGCACCTCCACAATGTTTTTATCGCCGGTAACGCGACTCAGCGAACGCTGGAAGTTGGGGCCATCCTGACTGGTGGCCTTCTCCATCCGCTCGCCGTGCGAGTCGATGTACAACAAATAATTCTCCGGATTATTCACCCGGGTAATGCCGCCCTCCTCCTTCGAGTAATTGCTGGCGGTCAGCATAATATCGATCTTATAAGGCAAATGAATCTCACAGAAGCCCGTAATGGTACTGCGCGAGTTCAGATCGTCCACATTACTGTCGGCGCTCGTCTCGAACAAATACTTATAGTACTTAATAAAATCCGGATCAAAGTCGGTCACCCGCGAGAAGTCGCCCTCCTCGGTACCAAAGCCATAAATATTGCCCTCCTTATCGCGGAACACATGGAACATATCGCCCGCAATCAGTTTCACCGAACGCACACCCGGCAAGTCCCTGCGCAACCAACGCAACACCAGCGCCGCAATCATCTCAGATTTACCGGCCCCGCTGTCGCCATCCACCTCTATGGTGAAGATGGAACCATCCTCCATTTCGATGGAAAAAAGCGAGCCGTGCTTAGGCACGCCACCCATCTCCTTCACCTTCTCATTGAGCATGGTCAGCCAGGGCTTCTTCACATTTCCAAAGTAGTCGCCCTCCTTACGCAAGGGCGTAACGATGCTCTTGATGCTGCCGTTGGGCCCCTTCAAATCGAAGAATCCCACCTGGGGGAAGGAAATCACCTTTTCGGGTGCGCCCAAAAGAAGGAAGACATCGGGCACAAAGTTTTGGGCGTCTTTCAGACTCACATCGTTGTATTGCACCAAACGGAAGAAGTCGGTCAGGTACTTGATGTAACCTTTTTGGAAGACAATCAACTGCTTTACCACCCCGTGCTGCATAATTTTGCAACGGTAATCGTCCGGGTCCAGATTGGCCACAAAGCGGGCCAGGCGCCGTTCAAAGAACTTCGACGAAGGCTTAATGCTTAAAGTCTTGATGTAATCGTTCTTAGAAGCCCCGCGGTTCATGTCCAGCAGGTACATCGGCTCGTTTTCATCGCGATCGACCCTATAAAAGGGAAACTCCCGTTTCTTGGCATCCGTGGCTATTCGCGTGTGCAACTGTACCGGCTGCTCTACCGAAATTACCCCGCACTTCATCATCAAATCGTTGATCCACGACAAGGCGCCACTGTTGTAATCCTTCAGCGTCTTATTCTTCATATCGAAATTACGGTACAGGGTAATTCCGTGCTGAATCATCTCATTCTTATTGCTGTTCTGCCTGCGGAACTGCGTATCCACCACCCGAATGAGGGTGTGCAAATAACGGTAGTAATAGTCGGTCCCCTTGGTCAGGTTTTGTATGTGCACAATAAAGCTCACCACCCGATGCGTAACGTCATCCAGGAGCTGTTCCCCTACTTTGATGTCCTTCTTACGGAAGATGTAATTCATGATGTCGTCCACCTCCCTCGGCAGAATGTCGGTCAACAAATTCTCCGTAATGATTTTCAAATCGGCATCGTCGGTCGCCGCTATACGCTCCTGCAAAAACGACAACTTTTCGATGACCTGCTTGTAAAAGGAGTCGTCGTTGCGCAACAAAAAGACGTTGAGTATGCGTTCGGGGGTAGAGAGACTGCTGTCGAGTACCCTCTGCTTCACCACGTTGACGATGAAACCAAAGCCGCGCGACGATAAACCAAGGCGACTGAAATCGGGATGGTGACGCAGGCCTTCCAAAAACTGATTCAGGTATTTTTCCAGATCCAATCCGTCCACCTTCAAGCCGGTTACCTCCTCATAATGGGCACAGGCGGTCTCAATAATCTCCTTGCGATTGGGCTCAATGGTAGGCTGCTCAAAGGGCAGGTTAAAGTGCAGCAGAATTTCCTGGATGTGCTTTTTCAGAATGACATTCACCCCTTCCAAACGCGCCACATCGCGATGCGAGTCGCCACTGGCTTCGAGGGTTAGAATCTTCATCTTGGCATCGGAAAACAGAATGCGCTCCATTTCGATGAGGATTTCGCGCATGATGTTGTGCTCTTCCGGATCGTCGAGCACGTAATTGTTCGGATGGAAAGTCTTCTTATTATGAATGTACTTCAATATGGTGGCCTTACTGAAACGCGAAGCCACAATATTGAAATTAAGGTTTTTAATCTGAGGAATTTTGCGGTAAATCTGCGGCAGCAGATTTTCGTAGATTTTGGTAAAGGCGGTGCTGCGAATGAACTCTTCCACATCCCTGCAGTTGCCCACATCGCCCTGAAACTCAATGACCGAATTGTTGGAATCGCCAATAGTGGTAATGGCTACCCCGCTGAGCTGGGGCGAAGCGTGGTAGAGCGACCTGTTGTCGTTGATCTTTAAGGATTTGTTCGACTGCTTCTTCAAATCCCGAATGGCTTTGAAATCCTCCAGCACGGCATCCATCCAGGCATTCTGCCTGAGCGCCGGAAAAACCTCTTTGATCAAGACCTCGCTGTCGCCCCCATTTCCGGCCGAGCGTACCACGGTCCGGAATTGCTTCCAATACCCCAAAAAGAGGGTCAGTGCCGTACGGATCTCCTTCTCAAAAATCTCGTAACTGCGGGCGCTGCCGTCGAGATAGCCCCCCAGAGAAAAACGAACTACGCCGGTTTTGTAGGGCAAGGCGCAAAGTCCGCGCTGCTCGCCCAGGGCCTTGCAGAAAATTTCCAGATCGTTGTAGGAGCCAAAATCATGGAAAAGCAGGTTGAAAAGGTAGGAGCCGTCCGACTCAATAACGTCCACATCGGTCGTCTCCGTAGCCTCCAGCACTTCTGCAGCCACCCTTTTGGCCATAGAAAGCCGTCGGTTCGATTCGGTACGGAAATTCCTGTTTACCCTAAAGGTGTTCAGGCCCTTCACCAGTTGCTCAAAATAATAAACGAAGAAGGGCACCTCGCGGTACTTAAAGTCATCGGGCAAATTCAGAATGTCGAGTTTGGACAGACTCACCAGCTCTTCGAGCAGGAAGAGGTGGAGGGGACTGCCCTCAAACATACTTACCGGGGTCTCGGCACCGGTCTTACCTCCCGGCATGGCCTTGGTTTGTTCCACCAAAAAGTTTTCGATCACCCGCTGAATTTTACTGCGACTGGCATTCTTGGGCAATTCCACCTCCAGCTTATCCTTAATGGCTTTGGCCCGAATGGCCACGCCCAACACCTCGTTCAAAAAGTACAGGGAGGTGCTGTTGCCGCGTACCGCAGTATTGCGGGCATCGGCGTACTCCACCACAGCATTCATAGCCGGTGTGGCCACTATGGCCCCGAGCCGATCGCCCGAGCCGGCCAGGTTCTTGGTGGTGGACAAAGACGATACTACCCGAATCTTGGACAGGAGGTTCTCGTTGTTGAATACGTAACGCGAGATGGATCGCCACTTGGGCAGCAGCTCGTCGTCAATTTTTACACTGTCGGTATAGGCCTCATCCAACAGCAGGGTTATCCTGCTGTTGTTCACAAACTTCAGGAATTCAATGAGGTTCTCGCGGTTGAAATCGGAGTAGCCCGTAGGATTCGAGGGATCGTTGATGATGATGGTAAGGTTCTCGCAAAAACGATCCCACAAGTTGCCACTGCTGTCGAAAAGCTGCAGGGTATTTTTAATGCGGGCCAGCTTGCGATGAATGCGCTCGTAATCGATGCGCTGATCGTCGAGATTCTCAATTTCTATGTCGAAGGGGTTGATGTTGAAACGCTCCTCCGAAAACAAATCGGTGTACTCCCAGGCCAAGACCTTATTGTACACGATGTAGGGCTTGGGTTGGGCATCCTTATTAAACAGGATGTCGCGAATAATCATCTGCACATCGTCGGCGATGGAGGTCTTTTCGAGGTTCCCCAAATCGCTGATGAAACCACGGATGATCTTTTGCTCCTCCTCCGACTTGTGCTCATAATCCTTATACACTCCCAGGTCGATCAACACATTGCGAAAGCGTCCCTTGTTGTCGGCCTCATTATCGACCTTGGTGATGTACTTTTGATAACGCTCCAAAAACAGATTGATGCCGAAGTTCTTGTGAAAGTGGTTGTGCAGCGTACGTTTATAATTGTCGGGAATAAAATCGAGAATCACTCTGCAGCGCTTAACGGCAGCGGGATCCAGCGCCTTAATTTCTCTTTGCAGCAGGTAATCGCCATAGGTACGGATTTGATTGCGCCCTCCCCCTTCCAGGATGGTGGCTATGCGGACCGCCGGAGTATTGCTGTAGAAGTACTTGCGGATTTTGGCCTCAAAATCTGCTATCAGCGCAGTGTTTTGCGCCTTTCGCTTTTTATCGTCAACCGTATTCTGAATAAACTGGATGAAATCTCGCAGGCGAGCCAAAGAGTAGCGGTCTACCAATATCTGGCGGGTAAAGCCGTCGAACTTATACAGATTGATGCTTTTCACCAGGTCCGAAGCGTCGCCCAGCTGCTCCTGCTTCAGGTCCTGCAACTCCTGATTGTACTCCTCAATCTTAGCGTCGACCAAATCCTTAAATTCAACCAAATTGGAGCGGTTCACATTCTCCAGAATCAAACGCAGGTTCAACTGGGTATTGGCGGGTGCACCCAGCTTTTTGGTGTGCACCTTGTTGAGGGTATTGATGATGCCGTTGTGAAAACTAAAAACCAGGGAGGTGTTGGATGCCACCGATTCGGGCGAATCGTCAATAACCACAATGCGGGAGATGTAAGGAAACCAGCGCGAGCCCGAAAACATATTCTTACGCATGTGCTTCACCTTCACCACAAAAACACTGGAGGTATCTGCTTGCATTTGGGCAAACAGTTCGTCGCCCTTCACATTCTCCACCACCTTTACGCAATCCCTGCCGAGCACCTCTCCGCGCAGCAACTCCACCGCCATATCCGAATTGCCCGACACCACAGTGCGGATAAAGCCGTTGAGACCCTTAAAGTTGACCGCCCACTCGGTCCGGTGCAAAAAGTTGCTTTTCTCGGCCTTGGTGGTGTAATGGGTGCTCTGGTTGATCATTTGATCGAGGGTATCCATCAGGTAATTCCAGTGGGCCTCATCAATATCGCCAATCACGCCTATTACATCCCTAAAGCGCCGCAATTCCCGGGCAGGATTACCTATTATAACCTTGGCCAGATAATCAATGGTCGCCTCGGTAACCGGCGGAGTGCCTACCGACAAATCGTGCCCGGCAAGTATGTTTTCAATCCAGGCCTTCTTTTCCTTGCCCACCACATCGTTATCGGCAAAGTAACCCAGCTTTTGATTGAATTTCTGTTTAAGTGAAGTGTATAAAAAGGCCTTGGAATCCTCGTGTGGGTAAAGCATCAAGGCCACATCGGAATAACCCGGAAGTTCTTCCTGAAATTTCAAGAGGTATTTCTGAATTTCGGCCTGCTGACGGGCAGGATCTATAGGCTCCTCGTAACAAAGTCGCACAAACGCCTGAAGGTTGTCGAAAACGTAATTCGGCAAAAAAACTTCGGCCCTTTCGCCCAGCGACCGGTACAGGTCGATGTACTCACGTGCCTCTTTCCGCAAAAAAGCCTTTGGAAGTCCCACAATTTGCATAATGGTGTCGGATTTAAAGTTTAAAACAAGTTCAAATAAACCAATTTTTTATTACAAATTAATAGTTTTTGTTGGAATATTTCGAACAAAGCGTCAGCGGAAAATCCGACACGCTGTCAAACTGTAATCAATTACAAAAAAAAAGCCAACAAGTGCCCTAAGGCAGCTGTTGGCCCGCCGAAAAAATCAGCGCATATCTTTCAAATACTTATAGAGTTCGCTCTTGGTCGATAAAATAACCTGAGTCTCCCCGTCAAAGGTCTTCTCAAATGTTTCCATAGCCTTCATAAAAGCATACAAATCACGAGAAGAGGCAGAGCGGTCGTACACCCTGGCATAAATGGATGCCGCCTCGGCATCGGCCTTACCCATAATTTCCTCCGCCTCTTTAAAGGCGGTGGATTGAATCACCTGCAGATCGCGCTCCTTTTCTCCATTAATGGAAGAAGCCTCTCCCTGCCCCTCAGAACGAAATTCCTCGGCAATACGCATGCGCTCACTGCGCATGCGGTTATAAACCTGCTCGCGCACTTCCGGCACATAGTTGATGCGTTTGATCTTGAAATCCAAAATGGCTATACCCAGGTCGGCGGCCTGACGATTGGCCGATTCTCTGATCATGTGCTGAATACGTTCACGTCCCACCTCAATATGCACCAGCGAGTCGGACAGCATTTCAGAAATAATATCGGCAGCTACCGGCGTACGATTGCTGGTACGCACCACCTCTTCGAGATTGTGACTGGCAACATGGTCACGCGTTTCTCCATCCAGAATGTCCGCAATGCGCGACATCGCTCCCCTTTCATTCGTGAGACGAATGAAAAACTTCAAGGGATCGGTAATTTGCCAACGGGCATAAGAATCCACAAAAATAAACTTCTTATCGCGGGTCGGAATCTGGTTGGCATCGCCATCCCACTCCAAATAACGCTTGTCAAAATAATTTACCTTCTGAATAAAGGGAACTTTAAAATTCAGACCGGGGGTGGTAACAGCCTCCCCCACGGGCCGGCCAAA
>DUOK01000279.1 GCA_012838865.1 Bacteroidales bacterium
AATCACTCGTCAGAGCGCAGGTGCAGCTGTTCAAGCCTCTGAATGTTTCCGTAAGTGAACGAAGAAACGCAGCGTAACAAGCATCGCTGTCTGAACCGAAGGTGAGTTTCGATGCTTGTAGCGGAGTGCCTGAAGTGAACAGGAAACAGGCAGTAGCACAGAACAGCTGCATCAAGCCAGACCCTGGAAGGGAAGTAGTGCAAAACAGCGACCTTCAGAAAAACTCGTCAGAGCGCAGATGCCTGTTGTTAAGCAGCAGCGCAAACAACAGGCATCAAGTGAAATGAATAGCTATTCTCTGTCAGGCGCAGGAATACACTACTGCGCCTCTACCCACTTCCTCGCATTCACAAAAGCCTCCAACCACGGACTCACCTCATCCGACTTGCGCCCCTCAGGATAATGCGGCCACTGCCAGGGCAGAATGGCCCGCTCCGGGTGCGGCATCATGGCCAGGTGACGCCCATCCTGCGAACAGATGGCAGCAGTATTAAAAGCACTGCCATTCGGATTGGCCGGATAACCCTCATAACCATAGAAACCAGGCAAGTGATAAGCATCCTTCGCTTTCGGGAAATTGAACTTACCCTCACCGTGTGCCACCCATACCCCCAGGCGCGAACCCGCCAAAGACTGCAACATTACCGAGTGGTTTTCGGCAATTTCCATATTGATGAACTGCGATTCAAACTTATGCGATTCGTTGTGCGCCATAAAAGGCTGCTCGTCGTGCTCCGGATAAACCAGTCCCAGCTCCACCATCAGCTGACAACCATTACAAATACCCAGACTTAAAGTATTGTTGCGCGCATAAAAAGCATTAAGCGCCTTTTTAGCTTTCTCGTTGTGCAGGAAGGCACCCGCCCAACCCTTGGCCGAACCCAGCACGTCGGAGTTGCTGAAGCCACCCACATACACCACAAAGTCGATTTCTTCCAGCGTTTCACGTCCCGAAATCAAGTCGGTCATATGTACATCCTTCACATCAAAGCCAGCCAGGTACAGGGTATAGGCCATCTCACGGTCGCCATTGACCCCCTTTTCACGAATGATCGCCGCCTTGGCCTTACGTTGACCGGCAGCCGGCACCTGGTCAAGTCCCAAAGACGCCAGTGAACCATCAAACTGTTTGGGAAAACGGTAATACAGGGGCTGTGTCTTGTAATTGGCAAAGCGCTCGCCAGCCAGCTCTTCCCCACTCTGCTTACGATCAAGCAGGAAGGAAGTACGGAACCACAAGTCGCGCAAGGCATCAATGTCCAGTTCCAGCGGCTGGCCCTTGCCCTTAATACGTAACCGGCGCTCAACTGTCGGTGCACCCAGGTCCACCGCATGCACTTCATACTTGTCCAAAATGGCCTGAACCCGCTTTTGGTCCTTCACCTGAACCACCACTCCGGGATTCTCGCTGAAGAGGATCTTTACCAGGTCGTCTTCCTGAAAGGCGGACAAATCGATGGCTACACCATAATCCTTATTGGCAAAACACATTTCGAGCAAGGCGGTCACCAGTCCACCCGCAGAAATGTCGTGACCGGCCAGCACCAATCCCTCCTGAATCATTTCCTGCAGGGCAGCAAAACCATCCTTAAAGTAGTCGCTGTCCATCACCGTGGGCGCCTCATTGCCCAGCTGGTTCAGTATTTGGGCAAAGCTGCTGCCACCGAGTTTCAAGTTGTCGAAGGACAAATCGATGTGCAGCAAACGGCTGTCGACATCCTTCTTCAATACAGGCTCTACCACCTTGCGTACATCCGACACCTCACCCACCGAACTGATGATGACGGTTCCGGGCGACATTACCTGCTCCCCGTTCTTATATTTTTGGGTCATCGACAGGGAATCCTTACCCGTAGGCACATTAATTCCCAGATCCACTACAAAGTCGCTCAAAGTCTCCACCGCCGCGTACAAACGGGCATCTTCACCGGGGTTTTTACAAGGCCACATCCAGTTGGCACTCAGACTCACCCCTTTCAATCCGTGCGTCAGCGGTGCCCAAACCAGGTTGGTCAGGGCCTCGGCCACACTCAAAATGGAGCCGGCACCGGCATCAATCAGAGCGGCGGCGGGGGCATGCCCGATAGAGGTAGCCACCCCTTCGCGTCCGCGATAGTCGATGGCCGTAACACCCAGGTTGTTCAAGGGCAGCTGTACCTCACCGGCACATTGCTGCTTGGCCACCCGGCCCGTTACCGAACGGTCCACCTTGTTCGTCAGCCAGTCCTTACAGGCCACCCCTTCAAGCTGCAACACCTTTTCGAGGTAATCCTCAATAAGGGCCGCATCGTAGCGCAAAGGCTCAAAATCAGTAGTCTGCGTACTGTCCTGCATCACCGTTTTGGGGGGATTGCCAAACATATCGGCCAGTTGCCAGTCGATGGGCGCATTGCCCTTGTCGTCCTCAAACTTGAAGTGCATATCGCCGGTGGTCTCTCCCACCACATACATGGGCGAACGTTCCCGTTCGGCCACCTTTTGCAAAACATCCAAATCCTTCTCCTTCAAAACCAGTCCCATTCGCTCCTGCGACTCGTTGCCAACGATCTCGCGGGCCGACAAGGTGGGATCGCCCACCGGCAGTTTGTCGATGTGAATGGTTCCTCCGGTGGTCTCCACCAGCTCGGAAAGACAGTTGAGGTGCCCGCCGGCACCGTGGTCGTGGATCGATACAATGGGGTTCTCGTCCCGCTCTACCATGGCGCGAATGGCGTTCATGGCACGTTTCTGCATTTCAGGATTGGAGCGCTGTACCGCATTCAACTCAATGGCATTGGCAAATTCTCCGGTGGCCACCGACGAAACGGCACCGCCACCCATACCAATGCGATAATTGTCGCCCCCCAGCAGCACCACCCGGTCGCCCTTCTTCGGGTCGTCCTTGAGGCCGTCCCGTTTGCGGGCATAGCCAATGCCACCGGCCAGCATAATCACCTTATCAAAGGCAAATTCCTTTTGTTGCTCAAAATGCTCAAAGGTCAGCAAGGAACCACAAATCAGGGGCTGACCAAATTTATTGCCGAAATCACTGGCTCCGTTGGAGGCTTTGATGAGAATTTGCTCAGGCGTTTGGTACAACCAGGGACGCTCGGGCACATTCTTTTCCCACACCCGGCCCCCTTCGGGACGCGGATAGCTGGTCATGTAAACAGCGGTTCCTGCCAGCGGCAGGGAACCTTTTCCGCCGGCCAAACGGTCGCGAATCTCTCCTCCCGTACCGGTAGCTGCGCCGTTAAAAGGCTCTACCGTGGTCGGGAAGTTATGGGTTTCTGCTTTCAGCGAAATGATGGACTCGAAGGGCTGTTCCCTGAAAAAATCGGGCTTGTCCTGCGAAGCCGGCGCAAATTGCACCGCCCGGGGCCCTTCAACAAAGGCCACATTGTCCTTATAGGCCGAAACCAGGAAGTTTTTATTTTCGTTGGAAGTACGTTTGATCAGTTGAAACAGGGTACTGGGCATTTCCTGTCCGTCGATGACAAAAATACCGTTGAAGATTTTATGTCGGCAATGCTCGGAATTCACCTGGGAGAAGCCAAAGACTTCGCTGTCGGTGAGTCGGCGCCCGAGGCGCTGACTCAGTTCCTCCAGGTAGCTGACCTCTTCCTCACTCAGTGCCAGACCCTCCTGCTTGTTGTAGGCCGCCACATCCTCAATATACACAATGGGATCGGGCTGTTTGGCAATGGTAAACACCTCCTGATCCAATCCCTTATAAAGCCGCTGCAACATGGGGTCAAAGTCCGCCTCCGCACCGGCCACCTTAAAAAACTCTTCAATGCGGATAATGCCGGCGATGCCCATATTCTGGGTAATTTCTACCGCGTTGGTGCTCCAGGGCGTAATCATCTCGCGACGTGGACCAACAAAAAAGCCGTCCAGTTTATCGGCTTGCAATAATTTTGCGCCACTGAACAGCCATTCCAATTTGATGACATCTGCCTGCGGCAGTTGTACCGAAGTATGTACTGCCAATACCTGAGCGGCTTTGCCCTCGAAAAAAAGCACCATGAAGTTTAGATTTGGAAGGTTTATAATCAATTCCGTTGCAAATTTAATCAAAAGCCCCCATCGCACCAACTAAAAAAACACTAATTGCCACCAAAAGCAAAGCCGCCGCAAGGAGCTGTAGAAACCCTGCGGCGGCATAAATGAACTATATGGAAATTCGATTATTCAAGGCGACGTGCCCCGTCGCCCACATCGGCAATGTAAAACTCAGGCTTCAGGCCGGTCCGCTTTTCATAGGCGGGACCCACCTCGGCGATGAAACGATCAACAGCAGCTTCCTTAACAATGCTCACGGTACAACCGCCAAAACCGGCACCGGTCATTCGGGAGCCCACTACGCCATCGATGCGCCAGGCCTCCTCGACCAGAGCATCCAGCTCGGCCCCGGTCACCTCGTAATCGTCGCGCAACGAAACATGCGAGGCGTTCATCAACTGCCCAAACTCCGCCAGATTGTTCTGTTCCAGAGCCTTCATAGCATCGAGTACACGCTGGTTTTCGGTAATAACGTGACGGGCCCTGCGCAACAAAACCTCCTTCGACAGCTTGCTGTGCAAGTCATTAAACATATCGAAAGAAATATCACTGAGGGTTTCAAACTTACCTTCGGTATTCATTTCGGCTAAAGCCTGCTCACACTCCGAGCGGCGCTCATTGTACTTCGAATCGGCCAGTCCCCTGCGCTTATTGGTATTGCTGATGACAATCTTATAGCCATCGAGTTTCAGCGGAACCGCCTCCCATTTTAAAGTATCGCATTTCAAAGCCAGGGCATGGTTTTCCTTGCCCATACCCACGGCAAACTGATCCATAATGCCGCAATTCACCCCTACAAACTGGTTTTCGGCATCCTGCGAAAGTTTTACCATATCCATCATGGCCAAGTTCCCGCCAAACAAATCGTTAATCAGCACCGAAGTCACCAATTCAATAGAAGCAGAAGACGAGAGTCCGGCGCCATTGGGAATGTTGCCGCTGTACAGCAAGTCCATGCCTTCCACCTTAGTTCCCTTTTTGGCAAATTGATCGATTACCCCCAGCGGATAGTTCACCCAGGCTCCATCGGGCTGCAACTCGCCCAGTTTATCGAGCGACAAATCCACCTTCAAATCCATATTGGTACTGGCAAAACGGACAAGCTTCTCGTTGTTTTTACGCACCAGCAGGTAGGTGCCAAAATTAAGGGCACAAGGAAAAACATAGCCCCCGTTGTAATCGGTATGTTCCCCTATCAAATTGACCCGTCCGGGCGAAAAGAAAAGCGCTTCGGCCTCCTTCTGGTAAAGGTCTTTGAAAGACTTCTTCAATGCTTCGGTGTTCATAGTGATGTATGGTTTAATTGCTTATGTTTGTTGAGAACTACAAAAATAAGGATAATTTTAAGACCACCAGAAAATACAGTAAAAACTACTTTTAAAATTTGCTGTGCCACAATTGGTCTATTTTTTTTTACTTTTGTGCTTATGCACCAATAAAAACTGAGCTATGTCAATTAAGAGCACCCAGACTGCGGTCGTTAACGAACAAGCCATTGTTCTCTTTGAATTAAAGAACAACACCGGAACCACCGTTTGCATCACCAACATCGGTTCAACCATCACCAGCATACAAACACCCGATAAAAACGGGAAAATAGAAGAAGTCACCCTGGGATTCAACGACCCATTGGATTATCTTAACGAAGCCTACCTGAAAAACTGTCCCTTCCTTGGTGCCACCGCAGGCCGCTTTGCCAACCGCATTGCCAAAGGAAAGTTCAAACTTGATGGAAAGAGTTACACCGTTCCGGTTAACAACGACGCAAACCATCTGCATGGCGGACCCGACGGCTTTCACCAGCAAATATGGAAGGGCCGGATCGAAGGCGAAAGCCTGGTGATGACCCTGGTGAGTCCCGACGGCCACATGGGCTATCCCGGAAAGCTTACTGCCCGGGTAAAGTACACCCTGACCGATGCGCATGAGCTGATTATGGATTACCTGGCTGAGAGCGACCAGGCCTGCCCGGTTAACCTCACCAACCATGCTTACTTTAATCTGCGGGGAAAAAAAGCCAGCATTCTTGATCAGGAAGTGATGATAATGGCCGACCACTACACACCGGCCATTGATGCCATACCCACCGGCGAAATTGCACCGGTAAAAGACACCGCCTTCGACTTCAGCAGTCTGCGCACCATTGGCGAAAAAATCGACGCTTCACCCATTAAAACCTACGATCACAACTTTGTTTTGAACCATCCGGAGGGCCAACTCGAAAGAGCCGCCCTGGCCCTCGATAAAGAAACAGGCCGTGTGTTGGAAGTATTCACCACCTTGCCCGGAATGCAATTTTATGCCGGTAAATTCCTCGATGGCAGTTATGCCCGGGGCGACTGGTATTTTGAAAGTCACGAAGGCTTTTGTTTCGAGACCCAGTATTTCCCCGACAGTCCCAATCATCCCAAGTTCCCCGACTGCATCGCCCGTCCCGGAAAACCATTTAAGCACACCACCGTTTTCAAATTCGGCACGCAAGCCTAAGCCAAGCCCAAGACTATGAGCAGCATCATTGATTACTTTGAGGAAAGGGTCGAACGCTATGCCGACAACGCCCTTATCTGGGAAAAGACAGAGGGCGTATTTCAGCCCACCACCTATAAAGAGACCCTTGAACTGGTCAAATATTACGCAGCGGGGCTCCTCGCTCTGGGCATTGAAAAGGGCGATCGCATTTCCCTGCTTTCGGAGGGACGGCGCGATTGGCTACTGGCCGAATTATCGGTACTCTACTCCGGCGCCATCAACGTGCCCCTTTCGGTCAAACTGGAAGAAGCCAACGACCTGATTTTCCGCATCGGTCACAGCGAAAGTCGACTGGTCATCGTCTCCGGCTTCCAGGTCGAGAAAATTCGCAAGATACGCGGACAACTGCCCAAGGTGGAGACTGTCGTCGTTTTAGACCCGATGGAGGACCTGGAGGAAGGAGAAATTACCTGGGCCGACCTGCAACGAAAAGGCCAGGATTTCCTGAAGGAAAGAAAGGGCGATTTGGTCGCCAGGAGACAAAGCGTTCAAGCCGGTGATGTCGCCAACATTTCCTACACATCCGGGACCACTGCCGACCCCAAAGGCATTATGCTGTCGCACCGCAATTACACCGCCAATGTTGAACAGGCCTTTAGTTTCATCGACATCCCCGCCCACTTTCGCACCCTGGTGGTACTGCCCTGGGACCATGCCTTTGCCCACACCGCAGCCCTGTATGCCTTCATGTACCGTGGCGCCTCCGTGGCCGCAGTGCAAGCGGGCAAAACGGCGAACGAAACCCTCAAAAACTTCTCCAACAACATTCAGGAAGTTCAGCCCCACGTGCTGATGAGCGTACCGGCCCTGGCCAAAAACTTTAAAAAGAACATCGAAAAAGGCGTGCAGACTAAAGGGAAAGTCGCCTGGCTCCTCTTCCGTCTGGCTATGGCCCATGCTTATTGGTACAACGGGACCGGCAACAACAAAGGGAAAGGACTGCGGCGTCTGACACAACCCCTTGGTCGCCTGTTCGATAAGATACTATTTTCCAATGTGCGCCTGAAACTGGGCGGTAATCTGCAATTTTTCATTGGCGGCGGTGCCCTGCTGGACATTGAATTGCAGAAGTTCTTCTATGCCCTGGGCATTCCGATGTATCAGGGCTACGGACTCAGTGAAGCAGCACCCATTATTTCGGCCAACACACCCGACTACCACAAAATGGGCTCCTCCGGTAAAGTGGTGCAGCAACTCGACATCCGCATCTGCGACGAAAACGGTCGGGATTTGCCCCAGGGACAATCCGGCGAAATTGTAGTCAAAGGCGAAAATGTAATGCTGGGCTACTGGAAAAATGAAAAAGCCACCGCAGAAACCATTAAAGACGGCTGGCTGTTTACCGGCGATCTGGGCTATCTTGATGCAGAAAATTACTTGTATGTACTTGGGCGTTTCAAAAGCCTTTTGATTTCGCACGACGGAGAAAAATACAGTCCCGAAGGCATAGAGGAAGCACTTACCGACCATTGCTCCCTCATCGACCAGGTGGTTTTATACAACAACCAGAGTCCCTATACCGTGGGCATTGTAGTACCATCGGCCGATGCGATAAAGAAAATTCTGGAAAAGCACCCGGTAAGCAGTCCGGAAGAAAAATCAGAAATTGTGTTGCGCGAATTGCAAAAAGAACTGGCTCAGTTTAAAAAAGGGGGACATTTACAGGATCTGTTTCCGCAACGCTGGCTGCCGACCACGGTGGTGGTAGCTTCAGAACCCTTTACCGAAGCCAATCATATGGTCAACAGCACCATGAAAATTGTCCGTCGTAAGGTCGAAGAAGTCTACGCAAAAGAGCTGGAACAACTTTTTACACCAAGCGGAAAGGACCTGCAAAACCCAGTGAATCGGACCAATATTCAAAATTATTTTTAATAGAACGTCAATCGCTGGTGATGAAACGAAACAAAAACATGAAATTTTCGTCTTAAAGAAAACGACAAACTTTTGATTTTATTAAAGTTTTCACCAATTTTACAGCAAAATTTGCGGACACTAATACCTGAAATCCCGGATGTGCACATTTTATAAAAAGGCGACACTCCTAACAGCAGCATTGATGCTTTTGACCCTTACCGTGGCCGAGGCCCAGCTTAGGCGCACATTTACACGCAGGGGCTTCGATATTTTGGATGGTATGACCATTACCCCAAAAGCAGGTGTCAACTTGTTTTACGGCGACCTTGTCGATGAATCCCGCACCAGCTATTCGGCCGGATTACTGATCGACCGCGAGATGACGCGGACGCTTTCTCTGCGATTTAATGTGACAGCAGGACAAATGAAGGGCGAACAAATGAATCCGGTTTATGACCTGCCCTATGCCAGCTTCACCAACTTTTATACCGACATCAGTATAGGAGGCAGCTACCGCCCCCTCAACCATTTGATGGGTTATTTTAGAGAACGAACCCTGCAACCCTATTTTGTGGGACAGGTAGGTTTGGTGTATTACAGTGCTGAGGAAACCTGGGGACCTGCCAGCGAACTCATCACACCCGGAGCGGTCGACGGACAAATATGGCGCCAGCCCAGTGGCATTGCCCCAATGATTTCCGGTGGCGGCGGCGTATCGTTTTGGATCAGTCCCACCATCAGCCTAAACGCCGAATTTACCGGCTTTTTGCCTTTCAGCGATCAGCTGGACGGCCACGATGTATGGTACAGTTCCTGGCCCGATGGAGAAGCACACGAAACCGCGCCCTACGATGTTTATTATACGGCCACCCTTGGAGTAAGCATTATGATTTCGGACAGCCCCTTCCGAAACGACCCGCGTTTCAACCGCAGGAGCTACACCAAAACCCGACGCTTCTATCAGCCTAAGAACACTGGTCCACGAAGACCAGGCGCACGCCGCCGCTTCTTATTCTTCTAGAAAACACAGACTGTCTTATAGTGAAGAGGGTGTCTCCAAAACCGGAGACACCCTCTTTATCTTTCACAACCCGCCCCGTACACGCTCTCAAACAGAAGACTCCAGACTAGTGCTGTGTCTTCTCTTTCAGTAAATCCTGCAAGCGAAACATCTCATCACGGTATTGCGCAGCGGAAACAAAATCCAACTCTTTTGCCGCCTTCTCCAT
>DUOK01000034.1 GCA_012838865.1 Bacteroidales bacterium
TCGTCCCAGCTCTTGATGGAGATGTCGTCCATGCCCATTTTACAGAAGGAGGCGATGAAGGCCGAGGCCAGTCGCGCATTGGTAATCAAGGGGATGTTGAAGTCCACACTGCTCCGGCGAATCTGGTAACCGTTGCGCAATTCGCCCTTGCTCAGGTTCTTGGGGATGTTGACCACCAGGTCGATCTTCTTCTCCCGGATGTAGTCCATGGTGTTGGGCTGAAGATCGGGCTGATCGGGCCAGTGCAAGAGCGTGGTGGCTACGCCGTTTTCGGCAAAGAAGCGGTGGGTGCCTTCGGTGGCAAAAAGCTTGTAGCCTTTTTGCTCCAGCATTCGGGCACTGCCCAGAAGTTCAATTTTGTCGCGCAGCGGTCCCGAAGAGATCAGCACACTCTTTTTGGGGATGCGGTAGCCTACCGAAAGCATGGCCTGCAGAACGGCATCGTAGTAATTCTCGCCAATGCAGCCCACCTCACCGGTAGAGGCCATGTCCACACCCAGCACCGGGTCGGCCTGCTGCAGACGTGCAAAGGAAAACTGGGGTGCCTTAATCCCCACGTAATCGAGCTCGAAGAGACTCTTACCCGGTTTTTCTACCGGCAGGTCGAGCATTACGCGGGTCGCCATATCTATAAGGTTGACCTTGAGCACCTTGGAGACAAAGGGAAAGGAGCGCGAGGCCCGAAGGTTGCACTCAATCACCTTAATGTCGTTGTCCTTAGCCAGCAGCTGCATGTTAAAGGGGCCGGAGATGTTAAGCGCTGCCGCTATCTGACGTGAAATGCGCTTGACCCGACGGATGGTTTCAACGTAGAGCTTTTGAGGCGGGAATACGATGGTGGCATCGCCCGAGTGCACCCCGGCAAATTCGATGTGCTCCGATATGGCGTAGGCCACTACCTCGCCTTTGTTGGCCACGGCATCGACCTCAATCTCCTTGGCCTGTTCAATAAACTCGGAGACCACCACCGGGTACTGCTTGGAAACATTGGCCGCCAGTTGCAGGAAATGCTCCAGCTCGTCGCGGTTGCTCACCACATTCATTGCTGCGCCCGAAAGCACGTAGGATGGGCGCACCAGGACCGGAAATCCCACCTGGTCGACAAAGGCAAAGATGTCTTCCACCGAAGTCAGCTCGCTCCAGCGGGGCTGGTCGATGTTCAGTTCATCCAGCAGGGAGGAAAACTTCTGACGGTTTTCGGCCCGGTCGATGTCCTCCGGCGAAGTGCCCAAAATGGGCACATTTTGGCGGTGAAGGCGCATGGCCAGGTTGTTCGGAATTTGTCCCCCCACCGATATCACCACCCCCTTTGGGGCTTCCAGGTCGGTGATGTCCAGCACCCGTTCGAGGGTCAACTCGTCGAAAAAGAGGCGGTGGCACACATCGTAATCGGTACTCACGGTCTCCGGATTGTAATTGATCATCACGGAGCGGAAGCCTTGCTGGTTAACCGTCTCCACGGCATTGACACTGCACCAGTCGAACTCCACGCTGCTGCCGATGCGGTAGGCGCCGGAACCCAGTACCACCACCGACTTGCCATCACGCTCAAACTCCACATCGTTTTCCTTGCCGTTGTAGGTCAGGTAGAGGTAGTTGATTTTGGCCGGGAATTCACCGGCCAGGGTGTCGATTTGTTTCACCACCGGGAGGATGGCACGCTTTTTACGGTGACTGCGCACCTTGGTAATGCCTTCCTCCATTTGCAGGGCGGGTGTTTTAAGGACCAGTCGCGCCAACTGAAAATCGGAATAGCCCATCTGCTTGGCCCGCAGCAGGAGCGCGTCGGGCAGGGATTCCAGATTGTTGAAGTTTTTCAGTTCGTTTTTGAGCTCGTGAATATTCTTCAGTTTGTCGAGAAACCAGCGGTCTATTTTACTCAGTTGATGAATTTCTTCCACGTCCAGCCCCTGCTCAAAACCTTCGGCTATGGAGAAGATGCGCTGGTCGGTGGGCTCGCTCAGCTCTTTGCGCACATCGGTGTTTTTCAGCGGCTGATTGGCCACAAAACCGTGCATGCCCTGGCCCACCATGCGTAAACCTTTTTGTATCACCTCTTCAAAGGTGCGACCGATGGCCATGATTTCGCCCACACTCTTCATGCTGGACCCGATGTTGCGCGACACTCCGGTAAATTTGCCCAGGTCCCAGCGTGGAATCTTACACACAATGTAATCGAGCGCCGGCTCAAAGAAGGCAGAGGTCACCTTGGTCACCGAGTTCTTCAATTCATGCAGGCCATAGCCCAGTCCCAGCTTAGCCGCCACAAAGGCCAGCGGGTAGCCGGTGGCCTTGGAGGCCAGGGCACTGGAGCGCGACAAGCGGGCATTGACCTCAATGACCCGATAATCCTCCGACTCCGGGTCCAAGGCGTATTGCACATTGCATTCACCCACGATGCCGATGTGGCGCACAATTTTAATGGCCAGTTCGCGCAATTTGTGGTATTCCGAGTTGCTCAGGGTCTGTGAAGGCGCCACCACAATACTCTCCCCGGTATGGATGCCCAGGGGGTCGAAGTTTTCCATGTTGCAGACGGTGATGCAATTGTTGTAGGCATCGCGCACTACCTCGTATTCGACTTCCTTCCAGCCCTTGAGCGATTCTTCCACCAAAATCTGTCCGGAGTAGGAAAAGGCATTGTCGGCCCGCATACGCAACTCCTTCGGGTTGGAGCAAAAGCCACTGCCCATCCCGCCCAGGGTGTAGGCAGCACGCACTATAATGGGGTAGCCGATGCCCTCGGCCGCCTTGAGGGCAGCTTCTACCGAAGTCACCGCAATGCTCTTGGGGGTCTTGACATCGATCTCAGCCAGTTTGCCGGCAAAGATTTCCCGGTCCTCGGTATCGATGATGCTCTGCACCGGCGTGCCCAGTACTTTTACGCCGTATTTTTCAAAGATGCCCTGCTCATAGAGTTGCACCCCGCAATTAAGGGCTGTTTGTCCCCCAAAAGCAAGGAGAAGTCCATCGGGCTTCTCCTTGATTAAAACTTGTTCCACAAAGTAAGGGGTGACGGGAAGAAAATAAATTTTGTCCGCCAGTTTTTCCGAAGTCTGCACCGTGGCGATATTGGGATTGATGAGTACGGTGTATATGCCTTCTTCTTTTAGCGCCTTAATGGCCTGGGAGCCGGAATAGTCGAATTCCCCTGCTTCCCCGATTTTAAGTGCCCCGGAGCCGAGGATCACCACCTTAGATACTTTTTTCTTCATAGCGGAACGAGTTTGTTTGTGCAAAGTTACATCATCTGCGGCAAATATTTAACCTGCTTTATTCATAAGTTGTCGTTATGAGATGCTCAAATACCAATAAATATGGACAACCGCAAAGAAAATGGAGGCAGGGAATAATAGATTATTTTCAAATCCATTTTATTGAGGACGTCCGTATTTAGCAGGTAGTTGGGCATCATAATAGATAATTTATGAATAATGCAGGTTAAGACCATAAGGGGTGATTTTTGCATATTTTATGAATAATTTTTAGCCCGGTATCTGCTTGGGTCGGACTGGCTCCGGCTCGAATATTTTGCTCGTGTATTCAATAAGCACAGCTGTTGTTAAACATTTTTAAAAAAAAGGGCTTTTCTTTTTGGCGTTGCATTTATTTGTATAATTTTGCAGTTTCCTTGTATAATTATTCGGCCAAGTGGAAGGTCGTGCACAGCGGGAATGTACCATTAAAATCCATCTTCAAAATGAAGATAAAGACGCAAAGAATCAATAC
Organism: Bacteroidales bacterium; assembly: GCA_012838865.1. Classification (GTDB taxonomy): domain Bacteria; phylum Bacteroidota; class Bacteroidia; order Bacteroidales; family Marinilabiliaceae; genus Geofilum. Next base: position 3,730 of record DUOK01000034.1, read on the forward strand.
CATCATCCAGCTGATCGAAAACAATCGGGTGGGCAGTCAGGAAGAGTTGTTGGGCCTTTTGGACAAGGCCGGTTTTAAAACGACTCAGGCTACGCTATCGCGCGACCTGAAAGCCTTGAAGGTGGCCAAGCAGCCCGATCATGAGGGCGGATATGTATATGTCATGCCCGAGAACGATGGCGGTCCCGACGACGCAGATGTGGGTTACGGCGATTTTCCCCTGAGTGGTATTTTGTCCATGGAGTTTTCGGGCAATATGGCCGTGATCAAAACCCGACCCGGTTTTGCCAACGGCATAGCCTCGGTCATCGACAGCCACAGCCCCTTTGAAGTGCTGGGCAGCATCGCCGGAGACGATACCATTCTTTTAATTGCCCGCGAAAGTGTGGCACGCAGTGAAGTCATCGCTGCCCTGTCCCTGTTTATTCCGGGCATAAGGGATAAAGTGGCAGCGACCAAGCTTTAAGCGTCTTTGTAAACCATTAGGAAAGAACCAGGAAATAACCAGGAAAGAGAGTCAGGGAAATGGAGAAGGAAATTACCATACATATAGCATCGGAAGCGCATCTTCCTTATGTGGACGTTATACTGCAAACCATTGCAGATGCTGCCAAGGTCCGGGGCACCGGTATCGCCAAGCGGAATCCCGATTACGTCAAATTAAAGATTACCGAGCGCAAGGCCATCATCGCCCTGGCGGGCGATGAATTCGCCGGCTTTTGCTACATCGAATCCTGGGGGCACGACAAGTTTGTGGCCAACTCGGGCCTCATTGTGGCCGATGCCTTTAGGGGGCGGGGACTGGCGCGCGACATTAAGCGCAAGGCTTTTGAGTTGTCGCGCGAGCGCTATCCGCAGGCTAAGATTTTCGGACTTACCACCGGACTGGCGGTTATGAAGATCAACTCCGAACTGGGCTATAAACCCGTGACCTTTTCGGAGCTGACCGATGATGAGCAGTTTTGGAAGGGCTGTCAGAGTTGCGTTAACTACGACATATTGTTGCGCACCAACCGCAAGCACTGCCTGTGTACCGGTATGTTGTACGATCCGGCCAAGGAGGAGAAAAAGCAGCCAGTAACTGCCGAACCTCAGAAAAACCTCAAGGTGTACGAGCGCTGGCTCCGTTTCAAGCGTTTTGTGTTTTTGCGTAATCCCAAGAAAGAGGGGGGCGGCAAGGGAGAAGGGAAAAATGTATTTCAGCGGCTCTTTGCTTTCTTGTTCTTGTAGCAGTATGTTTTTAGGAACCCATTAGAGAATTGAAAAATAACTTCAAAATGAAAGAAAAAGTAGTCATTGCCTACAGCGGGGGACTCGACACCTCTTATTGTGTAAAGTACCTGGCCAACGAAAAGAACCTGGATGTGTATTCGGCCATTGCCAATACCGGCGGCTTTTCGGAAGAAGAACTCAGGGACATCGAAGAGAAAGCTTATGCTCTGGGTGTAAGCAAACACATCACCCTGGATGTTACCGCGACCTATTACCAGAAATGTATTCGCTACATGGTATTTGGCAATGTGCTCAAGAACAATACTTATCCGCTTTCGGTATCGAGCGAGCGCATTTTTCAGGCCCTGGCCATAGTAAAATACGCCCGCGAGGTAGGCGCCAAGTACATCGCTCATGGCAGTACCGGAGCCGGCAACGACCAGGTGCGCTTCGATCTGACCTTTCAGATTTTGGCCCCCGAGATAGAGATTTTAACCCCCATCCGCGATCAGGTGCTCACCCGCGAGGCCGAAATCAATTACCTGAAGGCAGCCGGCGTAGAGCGGGACTGGACCAAAATGGCCTATTCGATCAACAAGGGTTTGTGGGGAACCAGCATCGGCGGAAAGGAAACCCTTACCAGCGATCAGGCCCTGCCTGCCTCGGCCTATCCCTCTCAGCCCCTCAAGGAAGGCAGCGAACGTTTGGAGCTGGTTTTTGAAAAAGGCGAATTGACCACCGTAAATGGGAAGACTTATGCCGACCGGGTGGATGCCATCCGTGCTGTAGAGGCCGTGGGTTCGGCCTATGCCATAGGGCGCGACATACACGTGGGCGACACCATCATCGGCATTAAGGGCCGTGTAGGTTTTGAGGCCGCCGCCCCGTTGTTGATCCTGAAGGCACACCACCTGCTGGAAAAGCATACCCTGACCAAATGGCAGATGTACTGGAAGGAGCAAATCGCCAACTGGTACGGCATGATGTTGCATGAGGCCATGTACCTGGAGCCTACCCTGCGCGACATCGAAGCCTTTTTGGAGAGTACCCAGCAGAATGTGAGCGGAAAGGTGTTCATCGACCTCTTCCCCCGGCACTTTCAACTGGCCGGGGTAGCTACCCCCCACGATTTGATGAAGAGCGATTTTGGGGAGTACGGCGAAGTCAACAAGGCCTGGAACGGCGACGATGTGAAAGGCTTTACCAAGATCATATCCAATTCACTTAAGATTTTTAACAACGTCAATAAGGGACAGCTCGATATTTAACTTATGGTAAAAGTAGGGATAGCAGGAGCAGCGGGTTATACCGCGGGAGAATTGATACGCATATTGCTGGGGCATCCGCAGGCCGAAATCGTTTGGGCCCTGAGCGGAAGTCAGGCCGGTCTGCCGGTACACGAAGTGCACTGCGACCTGGTGGGCGATACCGATTTGGTTTTTGCTGCGGCACCGGATTTTGCAGCAGTTGATGTGGTGTTTTTGTGTATGGGCCACGGGAAATCCGCCTCCTTTGTGGAGGCCTCTGATATTCCCGCCCATGTCAAAATCATTGATTTGAGCAACGACTATCGCCTGGAAGCCCCGGGCAACGATTTTGTGTATGGTCTCCCCGAGATGCAGCGTGCCGAAATCAAGTCGGCACAGCACCTGGCCAACCCCGGTTGTTTTGCCACCGCCATCCAGTTGGCTCTGCTGCCCCTGGCAGCTGCCGGTCGCTTAAAGGAGGTGCACATTCACGCCATCACCGGCTCCACCGGAGCCGGTCAGGCCCCCTCGGGCACCACCCATTTCAGTTGGCGCAACAGCAACATTTCGGTGTACAAGAGTTTTACGCATCAGCACCTGGGCGAAATTGGTCAGTCGCTGAAACAACTCCAGCCCGATTTTGAGGCTGCGATCAACTTTGTGCCCCTGCGCGGCGATTTTGCCCGGGGCATCCTGGCCTCGGTTTATCTCGATTGCGACTGGAGTCTCGAAGAAGCAGAAGCTGCTTACGACGCCTATTATGCCGACGCACCCTTTACCTTTCGCAGCAAGGCACCCATTGATCTGAAGCAGGTGGTAAACACCAATAAATGCCTGCTGCACCTGGGTAAGTACAACGGCAAGCTGCACATTACCAGTATTATCGACAACCTGACCAAGGGTGCCTCCGGTCAGGCCGTGCAAAATATGAACCTGATGTTCGGACTCGAAGAAGGCTCTGGGCTTTACATGAAACCCTCCGCTTTTTAGTCCCCCTTTATAAAACCCGTATTATGGAATTATTTGATGTTTACCCCCTGATGCCCGTGACTCCCGTTAAAGCCGAAGGCTGTTATGTGTGGGACGACAAGGGAACCCGTTACCTCGATTTGTATGGCGGCCACGCCGTGATCAGTATAGGCCACAGTCACCCCCATTACATCCGACGAATTACAGAGCAGGTGCAAGGCATCGGATTCTATTCCAACTCGGTACAAAACCCGCTGCAGCAGGAGCTGGCGCGGAAATTGGGGCAGGTATGCGGACTGGAAGATTATCGGCTGTTTCTCTGTAATTCTGGCGCAGAGGCCAATGAGAACGCCATCAAGCTGGCCTCCTTTCATACCGGGAAAAGTCGCGTACTGGCTTTCAAAAAAGCCTTTCATGGGCGCACCTCTGCAGCGGTGGCCATGACCGACAATCCTAAGATTCAGGCCGGAGTGAATAAGGGTATGCAGGTCAGTTTCCTGCCTCTGAACGATTTGGCAGCTGTTGAAAAGGAGTTGGCTAAAGGCGATGTGTGTGCCGTTATTATTGAAGGCATACAGGGCATTGCCGGTATTTTTGAACCAGAGGTCGGCTTTTTGCAAGGCCTGCAAACGGCTTGTCAAAAGGCAGAAGCAGTACTCATTCTCGACGAAATACAGTCGGGCTACGGTCGCTCCGGTTCCTTCTTCGCTTTTGAAAGTGCCGGCATTCGTCCCGACCTGATTACCACCGCCAAAGGCATGGGCAATGGTTTTCCGGTTGGTGGCTTGCTGATTGCCCCCGCTTTTAAGGCTACGCATGGTATGTTGGGCACCACCTTTGGCGGCAACTACCTGGCCTGTGCCGCTTCACTGGCTGTACTCGAAGTCATGGAGCAGGAAGAGCTGGTGAAAAATGCCCGGGAGGTGGGGCAGTTTTTGCTGGATGCTTTAAAGGCCATTCCGGGAATCCGTGAAGTGCGTGGACGAGGCCTCATGATTGGTTTGGAATTTACTCAGGAGGTGGCGCCGTTGCGCCAGGTCCTGCGCGACAAGTACCATATATTTACCGGCGTGTCGGGCACGCAGGTGATACGGCTTTTACCCCCGTTGATTCTGCAGCGCGAACAGGCGCAATATTTTATCGACAGTCTTAAGGCTGTTCTCTTTACCCCTTAATTTATTGTTTTACCTACCTACCCTTAATTATGATTCAATCGCATTGGAATGAAGAATGGAAGGAAATTGATTTTCCGAACGGAGCGCTTCGAAAGCGCTATGCCGTAAGCAACTATGGTCGCATGGTCAGTTATACCACACGAATCGAGGAAGGCCAGCCCATGAAGGGCGGCTGTCTCAAAGGCTACAAAACACTGCCCCTGCGCCCTTTTGGCAAGTCCACCACCTATTACGTCCACAAATTGGTGGCCGAGTGCTTTTTACAGCGTACGGAGGAGGAGACTTTTGTGATTCATCTCGATTACAACAAGGGCAATAACTATGTAGCCAACCTTAAATGGGCCACCCGTAAGGAAATGCTCGCGCATCAGCAAAACAATCCCCTGGTTTTGGAGAGTCGCCGCAAGGCCAAGGGGCGCTGTCCCGAGGCCGGCCCCAAGCTCAACACCACGCAAGTCATGCGTTTGAAAAAGAAATTGCTCGATCCGGATCGGAAGACCAAGTTGCGGATCATTGCCAAGCAATTTGGCGTAAGCGAAATGCAACTGCATCGCATTCGCAAAGGTGAGAACTGGGGGCACGTGGAAGTGCCGGCAAAAAGCGCTCGTTGACCTTGCTATTGCCCGATTTTTTTCGCTTTTTTAGGTTTGTGTTTTTCATGGCCAAAATCATTAAAGAATGAAAGTTGATAAGACAGCCATAATCGGCGGCGGCCATTTGGGCGCTGCCATAGCCGAAGGCTTGTTGAACTCGGGCTGGGCAGAGCCTTCCAGTCTCTGGGTTACCCGCAGGCAAGCCGACAAACTGTCGGCCCTGGCTGCGCGTGGGGTGCAGACCGGCAGCGACAATTGCGCTGCCGTACGTAAGGCCACAGTGGTCCTTTTGGTGGTTAAGCCCTATCAATTGGAGGAGGTGCTGGCTGAAATTTTGCCGGAACTGGCACCCGGTGCCCTCTTGGTCTCCCTGGCGACCGGCTTTGGTCTGGAGCGCCTGCAAGCCCTTAGTGGAGGACGTTTCCCACTGTTTCGGGCCATGCCCAATACGGCAGTAGCCGTAGGGCAATCCATGACCTGCTACGCCTCGCTCAATGCCAGTCCCCACCAGGAAGCCGTAATTCAGGACCTGTTTGGGCAGGTGGGACAGGCGCTTTTGTTGCCGGAGGCGCAGCTGGCTGCAGCTACCGCGCTGACCTCCTGTGGCATCGCTTATGCGCTGCGCTATATCCGGGCCGCCATGACGGGTGGTGTGGAACTGGGCTTTAAGTCGGATCAGGCCCAGCAATTGGTGGCCCAAACAGTGAAGGGCGCAGCGCTTTTGCTGGAGCAGGAAGGAAGCCACCCCGAAACGGAGATCGACAAGGTGACCACCCCCGGCGGAGTAACCATTCGTGGTCTCCATGAAATGGAACAACAGGGTTTCAGTCCCGCCGTGATTCAGGGCCTGTTGGCTGCCTGTAAAAAAATGGAGCAAGCATAGATGACAAGCATAAACAAGGCGCCCCTGGGCTCCCTGACCATAAAAATCGGGTCCAATGTGTTGACCCGTGCCGACGGCGGACTCGATCGGGAGCGTATGGCACACATTACGTCCGAATTGGCCGAGTTGCATCGGGCTGGGGTTAAGGTTATTCTGGTGTCCTCCGGGGCGGTGGCTTCCGGTCGCAGTATGGTCAGTGCGCCCTGTCCCAAAGACCCGGTATCGGAGCGGCAGCTTTTGTCGTCGGTGGGCCAGGTTAAGCTTTTGACGACTTACTCGGCTTTGTTTGAGGCGCACGGGATGACTTGTGCCCAGGTATTGGTGACCAAGCAGGACTTCAGCACCCGGGAGCATTATTTGAACATGAAGAATTGTCTTTCGGTCCTGCTCGACAACGATATTGTGCCCATCATCAATGAGAACGATGCGGTGTCGGTTACTGCACTGATGTTTACCGACAACGATGAGTTGGCGGGACTGGTGGCGGGAATGATGAATACCGAGGCCTTGTTTATTTTAAGCAATGTGGACGGCGTGTATACCGGTCCCCCCACAGACCCCGGCGCTGTGCTGCTCGAACGCATTGATGCCGACAGTGGCGACTTGTCGGCCTACGTCACCACGCAAAAGAGTAATTTTGGGCGGGGCGGCATGCTCACCAAGGGCCGTGTAGCCCGCAATACGGCGGCAGCCGGCATTGCGGTGTATATAGCCAATGGTACGCGCAGCAAGATCATCACCGACCTGGCCCTGGGCAGGGACAAGGTGCCGCACACCCTTTTTGTGCCGGGAGAACCGCGCCCTGCTGTTAAGAAGTGGATGGCCTCGTCGGCCGGCTTTGCCCATGCTGAGGTGAGCATCAATGCAGGAGCCCGTACCGCTCTTTTTTCGCCTCGCGCCACCAGTCTCCTTTTGGCCGGTGTCACTGCATTTAAGGGCGAGTTTAAAAAGGGCGATTTGTTGCGGATTGTGGATGAAAAGGGGCAGTTGATAGGCATCGGCAAGGCCCAATACGACAGAAAAAGAGCTGAAGAGCATCGGCTCGATACCAAGTACAAGCCCTTGGTGCATTACGATTATCTGGTTTTGTTTCACTGAAGAAAACAAACAAAAGCGTTATTGACTTATGACCTGCAGAGAACAAATAGAACAAGCACGGGCCGCCACGGCGGCCATGGTACAGGTAGATGAAGCCCTGAATGTCAAAGTCCTCATGGATTTGGCCGACCGGGCAGAAGCCAACATTGCTCCTTTGTTGGAGGCCAATACCAAGGATCTGGAGCGTATGCCGCAGAGCGATCCGCGTTACGACCGGCTGCTGCTCAGCGAAGATCGTATTCGCACCATAGCCGGCGACCTGCGTGCTGTGGCCCGGATGGAGAGTCCCCTGGGACAGGTGCTCGAAGCACGGAAGCAGGACAACGGATTGCAACTGCAGAAGGTACGGGTGGCACTGGGGGTGGTTGGTGTTATTTATGAGGCACGCCCCAATGTAACCTTCGATGTCTTTGCCCTTTGTTTTCGAAGTGGCAACGTAGCCGTGCTGAAGGGGGGACAGGATGCCTGGTATTCCAATCAGGCCATTGCACAGCTTATTGGGGAGGTCTTGCGCGACAACGGCATATCCCGGGAAGTTATGCAGCTCTTGCCTGCCGATCGCTCGGCTGCTACGGAGTTGATGAATGCGGTGGGACTGGTGGATGTGCTGATTCCAAGGGGATCGCAGGGACTGATCAGCTCGGTGCGTGAAAACTCCCGCGTGCCGGTGATTGAGACCGGTGCCGGGGTGGTGCATACCTATTTCGATGAGACGGCCGATTTGGAATTGGGCAAGTCCATTGTCTTTAATGCCAAAACACGCCGGGTGAGTGTATGCAATGCCTTGGAATGCTTGCTGGTGCACCGGGACCGCTTGAAAGATTTGCCCGAATTGGCAGCGCCCCTGGTGCAGAAGCAGGTGCTGTTGCAAGCCGATGAGGCCGCGTTGGCGGTACTTCGGGGCAGTTACCCCGGGGAGCTGCTGCAGGCAGCCACCGAACAGTCCTGGGGCAAGGAGCACCTGGCCTATGTGCTGTCGGTACGGACGGTGGCCAATATGGATGAGGCCCTGGCCCACATTGCCGCCTACAGTACCCGCCACAGTGAGGCCATTCTCACGACCAGCACCACCAATAAGGCGCGGTTTTTTAAGGAAGTGGATGCAGCGGCTGTTTACGCCAATACCTCTACGGCCTTTACCGACGGGGCGCAGTTTGGCATGGGCGCCGAGATCGGCATCAGTACCCAGAAGTTGCATGCCCGGGGACCTATGGCTTTGCCCGAATTGACCAGCTACAAGTGGTTGGTCGAAAGCGACGGAAAGAGCCGCCCCTAAACCCCTGGCCCTTGTAAGCTGCAGTCCTAACAACATTAAACAAATTAAGTATGAGACGATTTTTATATCCTTCCGATTTGGGCAGTCTTAAGGCCGCTTTGGAAGAAGCCAAAGCAGTGAAAAGCAATCCCTACGCCGATCAGGCCCTGGGTCGTAATAAAACCCTGCTCCTTCTTTTCTTTAATTCCAGTCTCCGTACCCGTTTGAGTTCGCAGCGTGCTGCTTTTAATTTGGGGATGAATGTGATTGTGCTGGATGTGAACAAGGACGGCTGGCAATTGGAGACCGAATTTGGTGTGATTATGGACGGAGATAAGCCGGAGCACCTGCGTGAGGCGGTTCCGGTGATGGGGCAGTATTGCGACATCATTGGCGTACGTTCTTTTGCGCGCTTTGAGAAGCGGGAGGACGATTACAGCGAGCCCATACTCAATCAGTTTATTGAGTACAGCGGCGTCCCTGTCATCAGTCTCGAATCGGCCACCCGTCACCCCCTGCAGAGTTTTGCCGACCTCCTTACCATTGAGGAGTACAAGCAAGTGGAGCGCCCCAAGGTGGTCTTGACCTGGGCCCCTCATCCCCGGGCCTTGCCGCAGGCTGTGCCCAATTCCTTTGTGGAATGGATGAAGCTGGCCGATGTGGATCTGACTGTGACCCATCCTGCCGGCTACGAACTGGCGCCGGAGTTTATGGACGGGGTACATTACGAGGCCGATCAAAAGAAGGCCTTTGCGGGCGCCGATTTCATCTATGCCAAAAACTGGGCCAGCTATAATTCCTACGGCCAGATATTGAGCAGAGATCGTTCGTGGACCGTAGATGAGGCCAAGATGGCGCTGACCAATAAGGCCCGCTTTATGCACTGCCTGCCGGTTAGGCGCAACATGATTGTGAGCGACGCAGTCATCGACAGCGAGGCCTCCATAGTTATCCCCGAAGCAGCCAACCGGGTGGTCTCGATGCAGGTGGTGCTTAAGCGCATGCTGCAAAGCATTGCCGAAGAAGAAGATTTTTAGAAACGAAGTAAGGAAGCAGTTGATGACGAAGAAACAAACACTCACCCTGGTAAAAGTTGGGGGCAAAGTGGTGGAGGAAGCCGAAACACTGGCGCGCCTGCTGAATGATTTTGCTGCCATGAAAGGGCCACGCCTGTTGGTACACGGCGGGGGCCGGTCGGCCACCGCCATGGCTGCCCGATTGGGCGTGGAAACCCAAATGGTAGAAGGACGCAGGGTAACCGATGCCGAAATGTTGCAGGTGGTGACTATGGTGTATGGGGGACTGGTAAACAAGAACATTGTAGCGGGCTTACAGGCCAGAGGGGTTAATGCCTTGGGGATGACCGGTGCGGACATGAACATCATTCGTTCCAAACGTCGGGCCAAGGGAGCTGTGGACTATGGTTTTGTAGGGGATATTGAGCAGGTTGACGGAGCCGGATTGCATGCGCTTTTGCAGGCAGGGGCCCTGCCGGTAATAGCACCGCTGACCCACGACGGGGCGGGCCAGCTGCTCAATACCAATGCCGATACCATGGCCTCAGCCACGGCTGTTGCGCTGTCTTCATTTTATGAAGTAACTTTGGTGTATTGCTTTGAATTACCGGGGGTGTTGACCGATGTGCAGGATCCTTCTTCACTTATAAAGGAAATACAACCAGCCTACTACCAGCAATTGAAGGCCGAGGGTGTGGTGGCCGATGGGATGGTGCCCAAGCTCGATAATTGTTTTGCAGCCCTGGAGCAGGGCGTTAGTCGGGTGCGCATCAGTAATGTAGCGGGACTTTCGGATGGCGGTCCATCCGGAACTTTGCTCCGTTTGTAGGGTTTTCCGAACTCAGTAAAAAAGGATGAGATATGGTGGTGATCGACGAATTGTTTAATGAATCTGTAGAACTGCTCAAAATGCTCATTTCCATTCCCTCACTCAGCAGGGAGGAGAAACGTGCTGCGGATTTGATGGAATTGCGTTTGAAGGAGATGGGACTGCAGCCCGGGCGAAAGATGAACAATTGTTGGGTGGTGGCACCCGACTACGATGCTTCTCGTCCCACCATTTTACTCAATTCGCACATCGACACCGTAAAGGCTTCGGCGCAGTGGCAGAAAGACCCCTTTACGCCGGTGGTAGAAGGCGATCGCCTCAGCGGCCTGGGCAGTAACGATGCCGGTGGCCCCTTGGTGGCCTTGTTGGCCGCTTTCCGCTATCTGTCGCAGCGCCCCCAGGCCTACAACCTGATTTTTGCCGCCACGGCCGAAGAAGAAATTTCGGGGCCCAACAATGTGGCCTCTTTGCTCGACGATCTGGGCCCCTTGTCCTTAGGCATTGTGGGTGAACCCACACAAATGCAAATGGCGGTAGCCGAAAAAGGCTTGCTGGTGATTGATGGAGAAGTCGCCGGAAAGTCGGGCCACGCCGCGCGCAACGAGGGGGTTAACGCCATTATGGAGGCCCTGCCGGTTTTGAAGTTTTTTCGCGATTATCGATTTGAGAAAGTCTCCCCTTTTCTGGGCCCGGTTAAGATGACGGTCACCGGCATACAGGCCGGCTCGCAGCACAATGTGGTGCCCGATAAGCTGAGCTTTATGGTCGATGTCCGCGTTAATGAGTGCTACAGCAATCAGGAAGTATTTGAGCTTTTGCAGGCCCAGGTTCCCTGCAAGCTCAAGGCCCGCAGTTTTCGTTTGAACTCGTCTTCCATATCCCGTGAGCACCCCCTGGTGCGCAGGGGTGAGGATCTGGGCTTGCAGACCTTTGGGTCGCCCACCACCTCCGACCAGGCCACCTTGCCTTTTGAAACCTTGAAAATAGGACCCGGCGATTCGGCCCGCTCACATACAGCCGATGAGTACATTTACCTGAGCGAAATCCGCGATGGCATCAACACCTACATCCGTCTTTTGGATGGTTTGGTTTTTTAATTGAAGTAAAAAGAAAGATATGAAGCTTTGGGATAAAGGCATTGCCGTAAATAAAAAGATCGAAGATTTTACCGTGGGGCGCGATCGCGAACTGGATGTGGAATTAGCACCCTTTGACATAATGGGCACCATGGCCCACATCATTATGTTGGAGAAGGTGGGATTGCTTGAGCGTGAGGAATTGGCGCTTTTACTGCCGCAGCTCAAGGTGCTGTACCGGCAGACACAGGAGCAGGGTTTTGTGATTGAAGAAGGGATAGAAGATGTGCACTCCCAGGTGGAGCTGTTGCTGACCCAGGCCTTGGGCGATGTGGGTAAGAAGGTGCACAGTGGCCGCTCGCGCAACGATCAGGTGTTGCTCGACTTAAAGTTGTACACCCGGAACCGACTGATGCAGCTGAACGGTGGCATCAGCGAGCTTTTTGAGGTGCTGCAACAGCGCAGTGAAGCCCATAAAGACGACTTGTTGCCCGGCTATACCCACCTTCAGGTGGCCATGCCTTCTTCTTTCGGACTTTGGTTTGGTGCCTATGCCGAGAGTCTGGTCGACGATATGCATCTGCTGCTGGCCGCCTGGCGCATTGTAAATCAGAATCCATTGGGTGCGGCAGCAGGTTACGGCAGCAGTTTTCCGCTCGATCGCGAGCTGACTACCCGTTTGCTGGGTTTTGAGGACTTGAGCTACAATGTGGTTTATGCCCAAATGGGCCGTGGCAAAATGGAGCGCAGTGTGGCCATGGCCATGGCTTCAGTTGCCGCAACCGTGGGTAAACTGGCCATGGACGCCTGCCTATATATGAGTCAGAACTTCGGCTTCATAGGCTTGCCGGCCGAACTGACCACCGGTTCGAGCATAATGCCGCACAAGAAAAATCCCGATGTGTTTGAACTCATCCGTGCCAAGTGCAATAAGTTGCAGGCCCTGCCGCAGCAAATTATGATGATTACCGCCAATTTGCCTTCGGGCTATTTCCGCGACCTGCAACTCATTAAGGAGGTTTTTCTGCCTGCTTTCGACGAGCTGCAAAGTTGTCTGGAACTGACCACCTTTGCCGTGGCCCATATGGAGGTGAAAAGGGACTTGATGAAAGATCCGCGCTATCGTTATGCCTTTAGTGTGGAGGAGGTCAATCGCCGTGTGCTGGAGGGCCTGCCCTTTAGGGATGCTTACCGTGAGGTGGGACAGGAAATTGAAAAGGGCCACTTTGAGGTGCCTGATAGCATTCACCACAGTCATGCCGGCAGCATCGGTAATTTGTGTAACGAAGAGATCAAAGCAAAAATGGAAGCAGTGCAGGCTTCCTTTGATTTCGAAACCGTGAATACCGCCATCCAACATTTAATAACCCAATAACAACAAGCGTTTATGGCCTTACTGGAAGAACTTGCAAAAGCATCGGTGCAGTCCTGCGAAATCAATAAAGAACTGTTCAATCAATACAATGTAAAGCGCGGTTTGCGCAACGCCGACTTTTCGGGGGTGTTGGTGGGACTCACCAACATTGGTAACGTAGTGGGTTATTCGAGGGATGTCAATGGGGTGTCTCTCCCCAAGCACGGAGAGTTGTACTACCGGGGCTACGAGATAAAGGACCTGGTGCACGGTTTTCAGAGCGACGGTCGCCACGGTTTTGAAGAAGTGGCCTATCTGCTGCTGTCGGGAAAACTGCCCAATAAAGAGGAGCTGAAAAGCTTCACCGACATGATTAAAGTCGAGCAGGAACTCGACTTCTCCCTTTCCAAGAACCTCATTCTCTCCTTGCGGGGCAAGTGCATTATGAATATGCTGGCGCGTACCGTACTGGGTTTGTATACCAACGACGACAAGGCGGAAGATTACAGTCCCGAAAACCTCATACGACAGTCGATCAGTCTCATAGCCCGCTTCCCGGTGATTGTGGCTTACGCCTACTTTGGGATGCGGCACTCTTTCCAGCGCAAGTCGCTCATTATTCGTCACCCCAAACCCGGATTGAGTCTGGCCGAGAACTTCCTCTACATGCTTAAGGGAAGTAACGGCTATACCAAGCTACAGGCCGACCTCCTTGATCTGGCCCTGGTCTTGCATGCAGAGCACGGCGGGGGAAATAACTCTTCTTTTACCACGCGGGTGGTCAGCTCGGCACAAACCGATACTTACTCGGCCATTGCAGCCGCCCTGGGTTCTCTGAAGGGGGGATTGCACGGAGGCGCCAACATCAAGGTGATTCGCATGATGGACAACATCAAGGAGAATGTGAAGAACTGGGACGACGAAAACGAGGTGGACGATTACCTGAACCGGATTTTAAATAAGAATGCCTTTGATGGTACCGGAAAAATTTACGGTATTGGTCACGCCATCTACACCCTTTCTGATCCGCGTTGCGTGCTTTTAAAGGAGCAGGCCAGGGAGTTGGCCAAGCAGGCCGGCAGGGAGGACGAGTACAACCTGTACGAATCCATCGAAAAGCTGGCGCCCAAGGCCTTTTACCGTTACAAGGGCAGCAACAGTAAGGTGATCACCGCCAACGTGGATTTTTATTCGGGATTCATTTATCAGTGCCTGGGTATTCCGGAGGAACTGTATACGCCGATTTTTGCCATTGCCCGGGTGCCTGGCTGGGCGGCTCACCGCATTGAGGAGGTGACTTCCTCCAGCGCCCGCATCATTCGTCCCGCCTACAAGAGTGTGGTCGAAGAAAAGAGTTATACGCCGCTTTCTAAGCGGAGTTGATCGAATGGAGCCTTGTTTTTTAAGCCGGTTTTCTTAAGGAAGACCGGCTTTTGTGTTTTTCGAACATTGCGGTATAATTATGCGACTATCGGGCTGTTTTGATTTTTTAGGAGAATAATTATGCATTTTTGATTTTCGGTACTTTATAAGTGCAGCGTATTTCGTAACTTTGCAGCCGACACAAGTGCACTAATTCCTGATAAACCTGATTGCTGTATGGCAGAAGCGAAAGAAATCAAACTTGTTTTGGAAGACGGCAGCGTCTTCAGCGGGAAATCCTTCGGGAGTCACAAATCCATAGCCGGAGAGGTGGTTTTTAATACCGCCATGACGGGCTACCCGGAGAGTCTCACCGATCCCTCCTACAAAGGTCAGATACTGGTGGCCACTTATCCGCTCATAGGTAATTACGGGGTGCCTTCCAAAGAAACGGAGAACGGCATCCCGAAATTTTATGAGTCGGACCGTATTCATGTAAGCGGACTGGTGGTGTCTGACTATTCTTTTGAATTCAGTCACTGGAATGCAGGGCACAGTCTGGCCGATTGGCTCAAGCAGGAAGAGGTGCCCGGCATCTTTGGCATCGACACCCGCGCACTAACCAAGTTGTTGCGCGACAAGGGTCCGCTGCTGGGTAAGATCGTGGCGGACAATCAGGATGTGGATTTTTACAATCCCGACAAGGACAATCTGGCTGCTCAGGTATGTACCTCCGAAAAAGTGGAGTACGGTAAAGGCCAACACCGCATCTTGCTGGTGGACACCGGTGCCAAGTACAATATTTTGCGCTGCTTACTGCGTCGCGATACCACCGTGATCAGGGTGCCCTGGGACCACGATTTCAGCAAGGAGAACTACGACGGCATCATGCTGTCGAACGGTCCCGGCAACCCTGCAGTGTACCAGTCCACCATCGATCAAATCAGTAAGGCTTTGCAGGGCGACAAGCCCATCTTTGGCATATGTCTGGGCAATCAGCTGATGGGCATCGCAGCCGGAGGGGGTACCCACAAGCTGAAATACGGTCACCGTGCCCACAATCACCCCGTGCAAAAAGTCGGCACCGACACCTGCTACATTACCAGTCAGAACCACGGTTTTGTGTTGGATACCGATTCGCTGGGAAGCGATTGGGAGCCATTGTTTGTGAATTTGAACGACGGTACCAATGAGGGCATCCGTCACAAGAACAAGCCCTTTTTCTCCACCCAGTTTCACCCCGAAGCTTCCAGCGGACCCACCGATACCGAATTTCTGTTCGACGACTTTATCGGACTCATTGAAACAGCCAAAGCCGGAAAGGCTGCCGTTTAGGCGGCATCCCCATAAGTGGTGGTAGGAATAGGGAAAAACGAGGGCCTGCACTACGAAGTTTTCACCTTCCTTATTTAGAATCCTTTTAAATAAAGGCCCGGAGCGATTCCGCTTCGGGTTTTTGATTTTAAAGGCCTGTCCCCAGCGGTTTTTAAAACCCTAATAATAGGGGATTGCCAGGATAAGTCCTCGCAGCTACTTTTGTTGCGTGCTTTTCGGTTCAATCGCCGAAAGCGGAAACAAAAGATATTATGCGCAGTTATTTTATACTTCTGGTCCTTACTATTTGCTGCAACATCATGCAGGCGCAAGCGCAAGGGCGCCTGGTGGGACAAGTGCGCTTTGCCGATGGTGAACCTGCCATCAGTGCCATTGTGCAGTTAAAGGAATTGCAGGCCCATGCGGTGACCAATGTCGACGGTGCTTTTACTATGGAGGCTTTGCCTTACGGGTCCTACACCCTCGAAATTGCTTCTGTGGAGTCGGCCCCTAAGCACTTGGAGCTGGCGGTTGACAAGGATCGCATCGCTCTCGAGGTGGTTCTCGATCGCTCGGTGCATGCCCTCAACGAGGTGGTGGTCAGTGGGCAATCTGTGCGCAACCGCATAGAAACACAGGGTTTTTCGGTGGCGGCTGTGGAAACGGGCGATGTGGCTTTTCAAAGCGTGCAAGCCAACGAAATGCTGGACCGTACAGCCGGGGTGCGCATAAGGCAGGGTGGGGGACTCGGTTCGCGGGTCGATTACAACATCAACGGAATGTCGGGCAACGCGGTAAGGGTATTCATCGATGGGGTGCCCCTGGCCAATTACGGATCGTCCTTCTCGCTCAGCAGCATTCCCCCTGCCATGATCGAAAGGGTTGAAGTGTACAAGGGAGTGGTGCCGGCGCACCTGAGCGACGACGCCCTGGGGGGTGCCATTAATGTGGTGCTGCGCAAGGAGGGCCGCAACAGCCTCTCCACCTCCTACAGCTTTGGTTCCTTCAACACCCATCAGTGGAACCTGAACGGCAGTTACCGACACGATAAAAGTGGCTTTGTACTGCGGGGTTCCGGTTTTTACAACTACTCCGACAACAACTATAAGGTCTGGGGCGATAAGATTTATGTGACCGGTTCCGATGGTAAAATTACCTATGTAGAGGCGGAGCGTTTTCACGATCGTTACCGTTCCGGGGGACTTACCCTGGATGCCGGTTTCAGCGAGGTGGACTGGGCCGATTTGTTTTTGGTGGGACTGGTTCGGTCTGCAGGCGATAAGCAGTTGCAGCATGGGGCTACAATGGAGACGGTGTATGGGAATCGCTTCAGTGAGCAGAACAACACCCTGGGCAAGCTCAGCTATCAAAAGGACGGTTTGTTTGTTGAGGGATTGGATGTCTCGCTGTACGCGACCTACTCGAAGCGCACACGCAATACGATAGATACGGTGCCCTATATCTACAATTGGCTGGGAAACAGGGTCGATCTAAATGGCGATGGGCAGTGGGACCAATGGGCATCGGGTGCTGAGGGTGGACAAGCCAGTCTGGCCGAAACCCCCGAGGAGCGCTATTCGCTGCGCAGTACTGTGCGCTACCGTTTTTGGCGGCAGCACAGCCTCAGTTTCAATTTTCTGCGCAGTCACTTTACCCGTCGGCCCGACGATCCCCTGCGTCCCCAGGCTGAGCGCCAGTTTCAGGATGTAAGGCGTCTCGATAAGGACGTGTACGGACTGACCCTCGAAAGTTCCTGGGGGACTGAAGGGCGTTTTTTGAGCTCTTTGTTCTATAAGCAATACCAGCAGCAGATTGCTCTGGAGGAGCCAATAAGGGAGGGCGGTGTGCTTCGCTCCTTCCATTACAGTAAAGCGAACCGGGAAGGGGGCTATGGTGCCGCGTTTTCCTTTAAACTCATGCCCCGCCTTACCGTACTGACTTCGGCTGAGAAGGCGGTGCGACTGCCGGAGCACAATGAGGTTTTTGGGAACGATGCGGAGAACATCGACAGCGCCTACGAATTGAAACCCGAACGGAGTTTGAATGCCAACCTGGGCTTTTATCTGGGGCGTTTTTCGTGGGGACCGCACCGCCTCTACTTGCAGGGCAATCTTTTTTATCGCGAAACGCGCGATATGATTCGTCAGGCCATTGCCAGTCAACATGCCGAGACCTTTGCTTTTGAAAACCAGGATGAGGTGCTCAGCAAGGGTTTTGATGCTGAACTGGGCTACGATTACGACCGCAAGCTGAGTGCTGTCGTTGGTGTAAGCAGCTTTAATGCCCGCTTTAATAAGCGGTACGACCAGCATGGGGCGCAGTACATTTATTATGGCGACCGCCTGCGTAATGAGCCCTTCTTTACGATGAACGCCCAGGTGAATTACCATCTGCACGATTTACTGCAGCGCCACAGTCGCACCACCTTGTCGGCCAATTGGGCCTATGTGCACGAATTTTATCGCGATTGGGCCAGTCTGGGTGGTGCCAATAAAGCCATGGTGCCCACCCAGTCGCTGGTGGATGTGGGACTCACCCACCAAATGAGCGACAAGCGCCTGGCGCTTAGTCTCGATGCCAAAAACATTTTTAACCAACAGGCTTTCGACAACTGGGCCCTGCAAAAGCCCGGTAGAGCCTTTTATGTAAAAATCACTTATACATTACTTTAAACCACTAATTATGTTTCAAAAATCAGTTTTATGGACAGCCCTTCTTGCCGTAGGCGCCGTGTTCAGTGCTTGTGATAAAGACGACGACCCCAATACCGAAGCCATTATGCCCGATGGAAAAATATTTCATGTCGCCCTGGCCGTGGGGTCTGGCAGTTCTTCGCAGACCTATGTGCAGAATGTGAGTGAGCTGGAGACGGGCAGTATCAGTTTCAATGGCTTTGGCTTTGAGGTGCCCTCTACCCGTACGGCACGCATCTATGCCTCGCAGGATGGCCGCTTTTTGTACAACCTCGATTACGGCGGTGGCCGTGTCTTTAAATATGCCGTGAAAGGTGGGCAACAGTACGAAATGGTAGAGGAGACCAACGTGCAGCATGCCGTAGGGACCACGCATCCCAGGTGGACCAAGGTCAATGAGCAGCACGCGCTATTGCACCACATAGCCACCGAGCATGGTTACGACGAGAACGATGCCTATACGCATACTTCTGTCAAGGCCCACCTGGTCTCGGTGGAGTTGGAGGGAATGGGCATGACCGGTAACGAGGTGCTCCCCTTGCCACAGTCGGAAGAGGATTTGGCGTATAATCAGTACATCTTTCGCATTGATGCCCCGGTGGTATCGGGTAGTAAGGCCTATTACGGCTTGGCCAAGCGGCGTTACAATCCCGAAACCGGGGAGGACGAAACGGCAGCGTACAGCAGGGTGGAAACCTTGGTGGTGGATTACCCGCAAATGAGCAATCCCTCCTTCATCAGCACCCAGGTCGATGGTGCCAGGGGCGCAACCAATGGCTACCGCACTCCGGTGGCGCATGCCGATGAGCTGGGCGACATCTACCAGGCGCTTTCGGTGCCCGATGCTTCTTACGATTGTTTCATTCTGCGTATAAAGGAGGGCGCTTACGACGAGAGCTACGCCTTTAACCTCTCTGAAGTGCTGGGTAAGCAAGTGACAACCAACGGCTGGTTTTATGCCGGTAACGGCATTGGCTATGTGCCCGTTGCTGATTTGGAAGCGGGTGCCTTGGCCGATCCGGTATGGTCCCTGGTGCGGGTCGATTTGTACGGGCAGACTGCCGTGGAACTGAATGTGCCCGAAGGGCTTTGGTTGCAGCAGTACCAATACAGTGTGGTGGAAGACGGGAAGTTCTACATGGCCCTGGCTCCGGTAGGGCAGCAAGGTTACGTGTATGTTTTTGATGTGGACTCAGACAGTCCCGATGCCTTTACGCAGGGTGCAGCCATACAGACCGGTGCCGATGCTTATTACATTGGAATATTCTAAGCGGAGAATAGCTGAAAATAAAAAAACCGGAGGCCCAGGCCTCCGGTTTTTTTATTGGTTAACTGCTGTCTGTGTTTTTCCTACATACTCTCCTCGGTAACAGCAGATTTTTTAAAGCTGTTGCGAATTACGCCACGCTTAGAGGCCTTAATAAAATCCATGATTTGATCACGTTCGGCACTGGCCGGCAGGTAGTCGGCCATATAGGCTAGCGCCTGGGAAGCATTCATGCCGCGCTGGTAAAAAACCCGATAGGCATCGTGAATGCGCTCAATTTGTTCGCGGCTGTAATCCCGTCGTTTCAGTCCGGTGTAGTTGATGCCCATATAGGCTGCCGGTAAACCAAAGACTTTGGTATAGGGGGCTACGTCGGTCAGTACACCCGCCATGCCCGAAACCATGGCGTGGGCGCCAATGCGCACAAACTGGTGAATGGCACTCGAGCCGCCTATTACCGCCCAATCTTCTACCTCCACTTCGCCGGCAATTTGCACACTGTTGGCAATGACACAGTTGTTGCCGACTTCGGTATCGTGTCCCAGGTGGGTGTAGGCCATCAGCAGGGTGTTGTCGCCCACCTTGGTGAAGCCTTTGGAGGCCGTACCGCGGTTGATGGTCACATACTCACGTACTGTGGTGTTGTTGCCAATTTCAACGGTGCTGTATTCGCCTTTAAATTTTAAATCCTGGGGGATGGCGGCAATTACCGCTCCCGGGAATATTTTGCAATCCCTGCCGATTCGGGCGCCGGGATAAATGGTGGCATTGGCCCCTATCCAGGTGCCGTCGCCAATAATCACATCCTTGTCAATTTTTGCAAATGCTTCTACTGTTACATTTTTTCCCAAAACAGCTTCGGGATGAATCTCCGCGCGCGGTGAAATCTGCTGCTCCATTCCTTTGAATTGTTTAAACAACAAAAGCCGGGCTGCGGGAGGGTACCCGTACCGGCCAAATAATGAATTTAATTTTTGGGTTATCTGTAATAGGACAAGTCAGTCGGCTTGCACACGTACCTGCAATGCAAAATAAATGAACTTTTTTCTGCCAAACGGAAATTGTTAATTTAGATTAAATTCAAACCAGCTGTAAATCAAGCCCTGTCACAAAACGCTGCGCAATAAGCTGAATCCCTTACAGGCCCTTACTTATTTGGGTTTTAAATTGCTTATGGCCCCCTTGTTGGTGGTAACGGGCCTTTTGTACATGTTCCATCGAAGCATAGATGCCA
>DUOK01000280.1 GCA_012838865.1 Bacteroidales bacterium
AAGCCTCTGATTATTTCCGGTAAAGAACCATTGAGAAAGACGCGTAAAAATTCTTGCTGTTTGAGCCGAAGGCGAGTTCAAGAATTTTAGCGTCTTGAGACATGGTTCCGGAAATAAGCAGTAGCGCCAACAACAGGCATCAAGCGAAATGAATAGAAATTTTATGTCAGCAGCAGGAATACACTACGACCATCCGAGTACAAGAATATCAGCAAATCGACGGAGAGCACAAAACAGGCAGCAGCGCAGATGGCATACTAAAAACTCGGGCTCACCTCAAGGAAAGCCCGCATGCTTAAAGGAATTCACCCGGTGGTGCTGATGTTGAAGCAAAGTGTTAATGATTCAAGCCTCAACCATTTTTTGAAAAAACTCGGAGAAGTGTCGCATAAAGATTCACCTCAACTCAGGAAAGGAAGTGGTGTAGAACAGCTGCCTTCAGAAAATTTCGTAATGAACAAGGATGCGTAACGCTACAAACATCGCTGTTTGAGCCGCAGGCGAGTTCGATGTTTGTAGTGAAGCATCCGTGAGTGAATAGAAATTTTATGGCAGCCCATGGAATACACCACGACCACCCGAGTTCGATGCTTGTAGTAAAAAATGGTGTAGTACATCGGCTTTCAGAAAAGAACTCGTCAGAGCGCAGATGCAGTAATTCAAGCCTCTGAATGTTTCCGTAAGCGAACAAAAGCACACAGCGTAACAAGCATCGCTGTTTGAACCGAAGGTGAGTTCGATGCTTGTAGCGGAGTGATTGAAGTGAGCAGGAAACAGGCAGCAGCGCAGAAATACTGCATCAAGCGTGAACGAAAGTCCCCGGTGTAGCTGCCCGTTGAAGCGAAGTGAGTGTGGTGCAAGCCTCAGTGCAGTGCCTTATTCACAAACTCTTCACAAAACTGAAAGGGAATGGTCTGGAATTTTAGCTTTCAGAAAAGAACTCGTCAGAGCGCAGATGCAGTAATTCAAGCCTCTGAATGTTTCCGTAAGCGAACAAAAGCACACAGCGTAACAAGCATCGCTGTTTGAGCCGAAGGTGAGTTCGATGCTTGTAGCGGAGTGATTGAAGTGAGCAGGAAACAGGCAGCAGCGCAGAATTACTGCATCAAGCGAAAAGAACAGGTGTTTTCTGAAACCATAAAATCACACCACGCCCTTCAAAAACTTCGACGCAAAAATAAAATCATTCAGCACCTGATTGTCGCTCTTCAGCACCTCCGCACTCGAACCCTCCCAGTACTTCTTACCCTCATAAATAAACACAATGTGCTCCCCAATCCCCAACACCGAATTCATATCGTGCGTATTGATGATCGTCGTCATATTATACTCCTTCGTAATCTCCTGAATCAACTCATCAATAACAATCGCCGTCTTCGGATCCAAACCCGAATTCGGCTCATCACAAAACAAATAACGCGGATTCAAGGCAATCGCCCGTGCAATCGCCACCCGCTTCTGCATCCCCCCGCTGATTTCGGAAGGAAAAAGGTGATTTACATTGTCCAGGTTCACCCGCTTGAGACAAAAATTCGCCCGCTCCCGCTTCTCCTCCAGACTCTGATCGCTAAACATATCTAAAGGGAAACGCACATTTTCCTCCACCGTCATCGAATCAAAAAGCGCCGAACCCTGAAAAAGCATCCCAATTTCCTTGCGGATTTCAATACGTTCCAGCTTCGACATCCCCGTGAAGTTGCGATCGTCGTACACCACCGAACCCGAATCGGCCTCATGCAGACCGACCAGCGTCTTCAGAAAAACCGTTTTTCCCGAACCACTCTGTCCGATAATCAAATTGGTATAACCCGTTCGAAAGGTGGCACTCACATCTTTCAATACCTCCTTGTCCTCAAACGATTTCACAATATTCCTCGCTTCTATCATGCCAGCATAAGTTGAGTAAGAATCAAATTGAAAAGCAGGATTTGAATACTGCTTACCACCACCGCCTTGGTACTGCTTTGCCCCACCTCAAGAGAACCTCCTTTGGTGTAATAACCCCAGTAGCCCGCAATACTGGAAATCAGAAAAGCAAAAACCAGCGACTTTATCAGGGCATACACAATATAAAAAGGCACAAAGGCGTATTGCAGCCCCTCAATAAAGTCGACCGACGACACCACGCCGGACATCACCCCGGCCAGCCAGCCCCCAAAGATGCCCACGCCCATACTCACAATCACCAAAAAAGGCATCATCAACATCAGTCCCACAATTTTCGGCAACACCAAAAAGCCCACCGAATTGATGCCCATTACATCCAGCACATCAATCTGCTCCGTTACCCGCATGGTACCGATCTGAGAGGCAATGTGCGAGCCCACTTTACCGGCCAGAATCAGGGAGACCATGGTGCTGGAAAACTCGAGCAACATGGTGTCCCTGGCGCCTACACCCAGGGTATAACTGGGGATAAAGGGCAGCTCCAAATTGTAAGCGAGCTGCAGGGTAATGACAGCCCCCATAAAAAAGGAAATAATGGCTACAATACCCACTGAGCTCAGTCCCAGTATGTCCATTTCTTTAAGTACCTGACCAACAAAAACCCTGTGTTTGATGGGGCGTCTAAAACTGTCCCGTACAAAAAGGGCATAGCGTCCCAAATGAAAAAGAAAATTCATGCATCTAACTTTTAAAGGGTAAAAATACCAAAGCTCTACCCAATTATTACTAATTTCGGGGAGTATTTGCGCAAAAAAACAATAAAGATGGAAAACAACACCTATTGTGTGATTATGGCCGGCGGCGTAGGCAGTCGCTTTTGGCCACTCAGTAAAAGCTCTACCCCCAAACAGTTTCTAGATATTCTGGGCACCGGCAAAAGTCTGCTCAGGCAGACTTTCGAGCGCTTCACAGCCCTCTGTCCCAACGAGAATTTTTTGGTGGTGACCAGTGCGGAGTATGCCGACAAAGTGCTGGAACAAATTCCGGAAATTAAAGCAGAGCAAGTGCTCAAGGAACCCTTCCGAAGAAACACTGCGCCCTGTATTGCCTATGCCAACAGCTGGATTCGCACCCGCAATCCCCGGGCGCGCATCGTAGTCACCCCGGCCGACCACCTGATTATGAATGAAGAGGTTTTCCGGACCAGTATTTTAAGTGGCCTGGACTTCGTTTCGGCCAATGACGCCCTGCTGACGCTGGGCATTAAGCCCCACCGACCCGAAACGGGTTACGGCTACATCCAGGTAGGTCCCAAAGCCGAAAATGCCCCGGCTACTTTCAACAAGGTAAAAACCTTCACCGAGAAGCCCAATGCCGAACTGGCCAAGGTCTTTTTTGAGAGTGGAGAATTCTTCTGGAACAGCGGCATCTTCATCTGGACCCTGAAGGCCATCGACGAAGCCTTTGCCAGTCACCTCTCCGAGGTGCAAAACCTTTTTATAAAACTGGACCCCGCCATTGGTACAGCCGAGGAAGAAAAAGCCCTCAACAACACCTACATCGATTGCAAAAACATTTCCATAGACTACGGGGTAATGGAAAAAGCCGATAATGTTTATGTGCAAACCGTTAGTTTTGGCTGGAGCGATTTGGGTACCTGGTCCTCACTCTACGAATATTCGCCCCAGGACAAAAACAAAAATGCCGTTATCAGTGGCCAGGTGCTGCTCTACGATACCAACGACAGTATTGTCAATATGCCGGGCGACAAGGTGGCGGTGGTTCAGGGTCTCGACAATTACATTATAGTGGATTCGGGCGATGCCCTTTTGATTTGTCCCAAAGACAACGAACAACAAATTCGTCAGTTCACTACCGACATCAAGGCCGAATTTGGCGACAAGGCCCTTTAGGCAAGTCCCTGAATGAAACACACACCCTACAAAAAAACCGGAAAGCGACGACGCTTTCCGGTTTTTTTATGACTTACAACCTGAGAAAACAAAGCGGTTTAGAACTCCCACAAATCGTGTTCAAAGTTGAAAATCTCATTCTTGATGCGTTCTGACTCCAGCATTGCCTCAATACCTACGGCATAGGATTCGATGGGGCGGTCCTGATACATATTGGTTTCCTGCACTATGTAACTGCCAAAGAAACGCTTAATAAAAATGTCGTCAAAGGAACGACGCTGGGCATCGTTGGTCGAATTAAAAACTTCATGTCGGGCCAGGATGTCGCGGGCTTCTTCATAGTTGATCCAGAAAGTCTGACGCTTCTGAATTTCACCTGCCTCATTGGCGTACTCACGAATGGGGCAAAGACCAATGATGCGCACATCCATACGTGAATAGTTGCGGTCGAAAAACCAGACTTCCTTCACCATAATCTGCTTTACCTCCTCAATACGTGCATCGCGGGTAGCTACAATCTCCTCCTCTTCACCGGTATCGGGATTGATGACCAGAGTGACTTCATCGGTGGCACCCATGGCCTCATTCACCTGGGCATAACTGATCTTTACCTTGAACTCATCGTCTGCATTGGAATAGGCGGGCAGGCCATGGTATTGCACGCCTTCCATCAGCACACTTACCAGGTTCATCCGGTCCTCTTTCTGCTGAATGGGATAATACATGGGCAGATTGATCTTCTCTCGCAGGTCAATGATGCGCCACACCCGCTTCGACCAAAGAATATCGGCTTCGCGCAGCGAAGGATAAGGTACCGGCCGACGGTTTTGCATGTGCTCCTTCTCAAAAATATTGTCCAGTGGGGCACCACCTTCGGTTTGGGCAAAGCTGCCGGCAAATCCAAAGGCCACAAGCAAAAATAAAACAACAAACTGCTTTCTCATAGTTGTATGATTTTGTTCTTTAACAATTTTAATTTTAGTCAACGGTCAGGATAATGGATCCCAGAGCACGACGACGGCCATCGGGTCCAACAGCCTGAATGTCCTGAATATACACCCGCTGGCCGCGTACTGTTCCGCGCAACAGCTCTTTCTGCTCGTCGGTAAAGAGGTTGCTGTTCGATTTGGCATCGACCACGTACCCGCCACGTATGGTAGCTACCGTAAATTCTGTTACCTTAAATTGCAGGTCAAACTCGAAATTCTCCATATCTGCCACAATCCCCATCTGGGCCAGCAGCACATTACGACCAATGGCTCCTTCGCGTTGATTGTTGACCTTAGCCACCGGATCGGGCACCCGACGAATCCTGAAATTCTGTCTTCCCAGCACCCTGGTATTGCCATTAACATCGG
>DUOK01000281.1 GCA_012838865.1 Bacteroidales bacterium
AACCAACCCGGCAAAAATCAGCCTTCTTCCTTAGAGTAAACCGCGCGATTTATACTCCAGATAGCGGTTAACAGCAGCCACCGTCAACTTCTCGGGACTGGTCAACACCGCCGCAATACCCCTTTGTTCCAGCGCCTTTACCAATTGTCGTTTATCTCCGGCGGTCTTCTCGGCAAGCGCCTGCCGGTAAATGCCCTGGGTATCTGCTGCCTGAGCATATTGCAGGGCCTGCACCTCATGATTCTCAAAGAAAACCACCATTAGAAGGTGCCGGGCAGCCAAAGCCGAAAGAAGAGGAAACTGGCGACGGGCAGACTCCAGGCTTTCGAAAGAGGTGAAGAGCACCAGCAGACTTCTTTGGGGAATCTGCCGACGTACCTGGGCGTAAAGCGCCTCCAGATTGTGTTCGCCATAGCTCGGTTCCTGCTTATAGAGCAGCTCCATTAAAGCTTGCATCTGACGTCCCTGCCTACGGGCCGGCAGAAACGAACGCAAGCGATGGTCGAAGGTCAGTAAACCGGCCTTGTCGTGCCTAAGAAGCGCAATGTTGGCCAAAACCAGACTGGTATTGATGGCATAATCGACCAAAGTCATTCCTCCGAAAGGCATGCGCATGGTGCGTCCCATATCTATTACGCAATAGACCTGCTGCGCCTTTTCATCCTGATACTGATTCACCATCAGATGCCCTTTTCGGGCCGTGGCTTTCCAGTTGAGGGTACGTACATCATCGCCTTGTATGTAATCCCTGATCTGGTCAAATTCATTATGGTGTCCCAGGCGACGAATCTTCTTGACACCCACATCGCTCAAACGATTGCTGATGGCCATCAGCTCATAACGACGCATCTGCAAAAAGGAAGGGTAGACCTTTACTTCGGCGGGAGCAGCCAGGCGGTGGCGGCGACTGAAAAACCCGAGACTGCTGCTGATATAAACCAACACATAACCAAAGCGATAGTCGCCTCTTTCAAGCGGCCGCAACACATAGCTGTACTCGAAGCATCCCCGGGGCGACAATTTGCCCCTCAGCACAAAATCGCGTTTTTGAAACTGAACAGGAAACTCTTCATACAATTCAAAATCCACCCCATAATCGAGTTTGCTCTTCAAGCGAAGCCGAACAGGATTGTCGTCTCCATTTGAAAACCGTTCGGGCACCAGCCGTTCGGCTTCCAGACTGTCCCCGGAGGTTCTGCCATACAACAAAACCAGGTCGACCAGGAACAACAAAGCCGCACCACCGGCCAGCACCTGAGCCGGCAAGAGCAAAAAGGGCCAGAAGAAGGCCAATACAAACAAGCCACTACAGGCCCAAAGCACCTGAAAAAGCCGACCCCTGGTATAAAGACTTTGAAAAAAGTATTTCACAAGCACAAGCAATAGGTGTCCATCAACGGGGGACTTCCACCGATTCAACCAACTGACGTAGGACGACTTCGGGACTCACGCCCTCCATTTCCTTTTCGGGGCTCAGGATGACCCGGTGCGCCAAAACCGGGTAAAGCACCTCACGAATATCCTCCGGGGTTACAAAATCACGCCCTTCGAGCGCAGCAAAGGCCCTGGCTGCTTTAAGCAGGGCCAGCGAGGCACGGGGACTGGCACCCAGACTCAGGGCACTGCTTTTGCGGGTCTTCTCAACTATGGCCGTAATGTAGCGCAGCAATTGTGGCTCTACAATGACCTCATTGACCAGATTTTGAAACCCGGTCAGCTCGACTTCATTTACCACCGGCTGAACCAGGGCCGGATCGTAAATGGCCTGCCGCTCACAGGCTCTTTGCAAGAGTCGCAGCTCCTGTTCCTGATCGGGATAATCGACCTTTATCTTAAATAAAAAGCGATCGAGCTGCGCCTCAGGCAAGCGGTAAGTCCCCTCATGCTCAATGGGGTTTTGGGTCGCAATAACCAAAAACGGGGCTTTCATTTGATGACTGTGCCCCTCCATGGTTACCTGCCGTTCTTCCATCACTTCAAACAAGGCCGACTGGGTTTTAGCCGGGGCGCGATTCACCTCATCGATTAAAACCATATTGGAAAAAATGGGCCCCTTCCGAAATTCAAAGGTCGAAGTAGCCGCATTAAACACACTGGTACCCAGCACGTCAGAAGGCATCAAATCGGGCGTAAACTGGATACGGGAAAACCCCGTATCCAGGGTCTTGGCCAGGAGTCGCGCCATAAGCGTCTTGGCCACTCCCGGAACCCCTTCGAGCAAAACATGACCATTGGACAACAGGGCGGTAAGCAACAAATCCAGGACCTTTTCCTGGCCCACCAATACCTTTCCGATTTCATCCCTGATCCGAAAAGCCATATGATTGAGCTCCTGAACCTTTATGCGACTCTCAAAAAGGTCGTTGGTGTTTTCCTGATCATTCACTTGCATAACTATAAGGCATTAAGATAAAAATATTCGAGTTGACGATTGAAACGATGCAAATCCTCACGTGAGAGCTGCTGAAGCTGCTTCAACTGCTCCCCCTGCTTAATCAAGGCCAGCATACTGCGGGCAGACAAACCCGATTTTAAAGCCAGTTCCTCACTAAGAAGCGCCGGGTCCAGACCCGTATCCAGAAAATAACGCGTACGCAGATGCTCCAGGAAGGCTGCGTAGCGTTTGCGGGCAATATCCAGATGATTGCCCTTACGGTAGTACAGACGTGCGAGGGTATCTACAAACTGGAGGCTGGTATTCTCTGCCTGCGGTAAAACCGGAATGGCGCTTTGCTTGCGCTTTCCGTGAAAAATGAAAAACAAAAGCAGACCCAAAACAGCCAGCTGCCAGGCCCAACGCAAGGCAGGTTCCTGAAAAATGAAATGCAGTTCACTTTGCACAACAGGAATCCCGGCCTTGTACCTTTCATCGAAATAAGTGGGCGCCACCGGCAAATAGGACCAGGCCTTAAAAATGTACTCGGCATTATCGGCACGCAACAGGGCGTGATTGGTAAACAGCTCAGGCTGACAGTGCACCAAAAAGTGGCCTGCTCCCCTTCGAATCCGCACATAGTTCGTCTGCCCCATGTGATTAATGCCCAAAACGGTGGTATGGAGACTGTCGTAGCGCTCAAAGTAATGAACACCCCGGGGCCGGGGATACCAATAAGACCTGGCTGAACGTAATTTCCGGTTGGTAAAATTACAACCCAGCGAATCGCCACCATTGAAAAAGCCCGGACCTTCATAGGCGATGGAAAACCCCAGCGCAACACACACCGAATCAGAAAAATCACGGGCAGCCATAAACACCGTACTGCCCGCCTCCGCCATTGCCAATATCCGCTCCCAGTCGTCGGCATGCAGATTCAGACGATTGTTAAGATAAAGCAGGTTCACATCACCCGGGACCTCCTCCCCAAAATAAATCGCCAATCCCCGACGCAAGTCCCTGAGCGGCTGGTCGGGAAACAGCGTTGAAGCAGCCCGATGCACCAGCTTGGTGCCCATAGGCCTGTCGTGCTTCAAGGAATAGCTCTCGCGCCAATCGACTTCCCCGGGCGACCTGGACACCCAATAACCCAGCAGCAGGAGGCCCGCCACCAAAGAAGTCAACCACAGATAGCCTTTCCATTTATGCATGGTTCTCCACTTTTTTCAGCCTATTCAAATGCCCGGTAAAAGCATCCTCTATCCATTGGTAGTGCCGTTCATCGGGTTGCACCTGCCCAAACCATACGAAATCATATATCCGCACCAAAGGAGCCAGGTCCTCATACAGCCCCACCGTGTGCAACTCCCGAAGATACTCCCGGTTGGTTTTTCCGCTTTTTATATGAATTAACCCTGCCTGCTGCAAGTTCTGCAAAAGTTGAAGGTACAACAAGCGGGTAGCCTCCCTGTAGGCCCCTGTAGAACGACAGAGCAACCACCGCTCTTCCAGTCCCCCCTCTTCCGCTTCCCTTCCTGATTCAGGAACCCCAACAAAGCGCCCCTTGTTCTTATGAATGGCCGTCAACAGTCCCCCCAAGGGAACATTCAACATACGCAACACAAAATAAACAAACGCCAAAGCAACCAGGCCCTTTAAGACATAACTGAGCCAGCTCAAATCAGCTCCGTCTAACGATATCTTGCGCAGGAATGTATGCCACAAGTGCTGCCACCATCCAGGCTTCCTTTGCCGCTCATAATCGTAAGCAGGGTCAGCCTTCCACTGGGCGATCAAGGCCTCCGGAGCAGGACGATATTGCACAGCCCCCTGCTCATCCCAGGGAAGAACCCGATCGGTCTCCCCCGCCTGCAGGCACAGGAAGGATAAGCTCCACAGCAAAATAAGTGACAAAAAAAACCGAAACCCCATAATGAAAAGTATTCAACTAATGGCTTCTACTTTACGCAACAAATCATCGTTGTCGCTCCCCGCCTTAAGCGAAAAGTACTGCACCCCAATACCAACGAGCAAAATCGGATAAAGGGCAAAACGCCCCAGAACAGAAAACACACTTAAAGCGATAAAGACCAAAGACATGGATTCCACCACCCCGGCTCCCGATAATTCCTGAAAAACCGGATAGGCCATCATGGGAATGGAGAAAATCATGCCCAGGATGGAGTAAATGATCATCAAGACAAAAAGCACTCCGAAGGTCTGCCACCAGGCCCCTCTTACCAGCGTAAAAACCTTGCCCAGGGCCTGAAAAGCAGACAACTCTTCATGGAAGACAACCATGTGCACCATGGATAAGGGCACCCAGGTATAAATCATCAGTCCAACAAACAACAAGGACAGGAATACAACCAGGTACCAGGGCAGCGCATCGGCAGAGGCTAAAAAACCAAGGACCACACCCACCACCAGAGCGATGGCTAAAAACAGCGCCCCGCCCAAAAGCAGAACACCCAACATTTTACCCAGGTTCTGAAGGAAGTGCGCCCAAACATCCTTTCGTTGAAAGTTTCCGGCCCCCTCCCTTACATAAAGCGACATATAAGCCCCGGTAGTGCCGAATACCAAAGCAAAAATAAAGAAGGAGAAAACCATAATAAATGCAAAGGCCCACCAAAAGCCAGCCCCGGGAAGTTCCCCTGCCTGCATATCCTGAGGCACCAAATTCATAAACCAAACAGAGATGCCCGCCATCAACAAAATGGGCACCCCGGTAAAGAGGGCAAACATGGCACCCTAAGATTTAAACTCCTGAGATAAGAAAGCAAAAGAAGCATTGATGACTCCGGAGAAGTCGCGCTTCTGCAACAAGTTCAATTTTTCATTCATTGGGTTTGAATTTTTGGGTTTGAAGATATACCCTCCTGGGGTACACCACAAAATAGAAAAGAATAAGTAAAAAGGATGCTGCAATTACAAAAAGGGTCACACCCTGAGAAAGAATTTGATAGTGACGTGTAAGGTAGGCCTCCAGAAAGGCGGCCAGCACAAAATAGGGCAAGAGCCCCAAAATAATCTTAACTCCTCGGCGTGCCGCCTTCCAAAAACTGTAAGCACGGGGATAAGTCCCGGGGAAGAGGATACTGCGGCCCAAAAGAATGCCTGCACCTCCAGCCAGCACAATGGCCGACAACTCAATGGTTCCGTGCAACAAAATGGTGGGCAGGGAGACCAGTCCCAGAGATTGTTCAAAAAAGAAAGCCAGAAAGGCCCCCACCATAATTCCGTTACGCAACAAAATAAAACCGGTACCCACCGGCGTAAACAGTCCAAAAAGAAAGGCCAGAAAAGACACCCGAATGTTGTTGATCGCAATCAGAAAAAACATTGCAAAGGCATTCGGCTGGTCATAAATCCCCATGGGATTGCCCTGAGCAATGTTATCGAGGGTCTGGTCGACATAGGCATCGCCCAAAATGTAACGTATGAAATCGCTCTCATGAAAGACCGAGACCCAGCCAATCAAGGCGGCGCCCAGAAATAAAAGCAGGGCCCAAAGGAAATCGTGTCGACTGTAGTATAGCTCCAAGGGCAGCTCCTTGGTCCAGAAGCTTAACAAGCGGGAAACCGGCTCCTTCTTGCCGGAGTAGAGTAAGCCATGTGTACGCGCACTTAAAGCATTGAGGTAAGCAACCACGCCCGATTGGGGATAAAAGGTACGGGCATAGGACAAGTCGTCGGTAAGCAGAATGTACTGTGCCGCGAGCGCATCGGGCGACAGGCTGCGTTCTTGTTTCAATTGCTGTTCAAAGGCAGACCAGCGGGCTTTGTTTCGATGAATGAAAGCAATTTCCTTCATTTTGGGTTCAAGAGGTTTTCAGGGGCAAATCTTTTAGTAAATTTGAACAAATTTAGCACAATCTGCCACAATCAAAACCCAATATGGAAACTTTTCAGCTACAAACCAGTCAAAACGTCAGTCTGGAACACCCGCTCGCCAGTGTAGGCGATCGCATTCTGGCCACCTTGCTCGACTTTCTGGTCATGGGCAGCTATGCCATTTTACTGACCATCATCCAAAATGCGGCAGCCTTCTCCAATACCTTCTATTGGCTGCTGCTGCCCCTCCTTTTTTACCACCTTATTTTCGAGCTGTTTTTTAACGGGCAGAGTCCCGGTAAAAAAATAATGGGCATCCGCGTGCTCAAAGCAGACGGAGGCAGACTATCCCCCGGAGCCTGTATCATCCGTTGGATCTTCCGCCTCATAGAGATCACCATCAGCTCAGGCAGTCTGGCCCTGGCCACCATCATACTCAACGGCAAGGGGCAACGCCTCGGCGACCTGGCTGCCGGAACCACCGTACTGAAACTCCCTGGAAAAAAAATGCTGGAGCACAGTGCCTGGCAGGAGGTCGAGGCCGACTACAGTCCCCGCTTCACCCAGGCTGAGCTGCTTAACGACGGAGACATCCGCACCATACGCGAAGTCCTGCATCATATTGCAAAAAGCACGAAGCAGCTCTCTAATGAAGAGCTGCTTCGAAAAACGAGGAAGGCCATTGCCGAAAAAACCGGAATAAACACCGACCTGGGCGACCTTGAATTTTTACATACGGTGGTCAAGGACTACAATGCCTTGTACCAGCAAGCCTATGCCGAAGTATAATTAGTCCCTGCGGCCCAAAAACAACATCACGTAATAAAGCAGGGTAGCCAGGGCCGACAGAGCGGCCACCACATAAGTGTATGCGGCCCAACGCAAGGCATCCTTCGCTTCCTGGTGACTGCGTCCACCGGTAATGCCGCTGGTATTTAACCAGGCCAGAGCCCGCTGCGTAGCATCAATTTCTACCGGCAGTGTAATGAAGGCAAAGGCTGTAAAAATACCATAACAGGCAATAATTACCAACAGGGCGGCATCAAAAGAAATGACCTGCGGCAACAGAAAGGCCCCAAAAAACATCGCAATGAAAATAAAATTCAGTATCCGGGCACTTACATTTTGTAAGGGCACCAGGGCCGAACGCATTTTCAGGGGGGCGTAAGCCCGGGCATGTTGAATGGCGTGCCCGCATTCATGCGCAGCAACTGCAGCCGCAGCCACATTGCGACCACTGTATACCTCGGGGCTCAAATTAACTGTGCGGTTGGCCGGATTGTAGTGATCGCTGAGCTGACCGCCCACCGAGTTAACCGCCACATTCGTAATGCCGTTGTCGCGCAACATTTTCTCTGCCACTTCCCTCCCGGAGAGTCCGCTAGGGAGTGCCGTTTTCGAGTATTGCTTAAACCGGCGTTTCAATTGCGAACTGACCAGATAGCTGGCCAGAGCAAATACAATAAAAATTATCAGCAAAGGTGATGAAAACATAGGTCCTCCTTTTTTAAATCCAACACAAGCATCTCAAAAACTCTGCCACAGGATGGCCGACCGACACAAAGACTTACCGAAACCGCCATTTAGTTGCCCGACTTGATGCGAAGTCGCTGCCCGGGCTTTAATTTACGGGCATCCGTAATGTTGTTCCATGCCATAATGTCGTCGTTACTCACCCCCGGAAACTGTCGGGCGATGGTCCACAAATTATCTCCCGAACGCACCGTATAATAAACGTATTCCCCTTCCACTTCGGGAGCTGCCGTCGCATGGGCAGCGGGAGCAGCTGCCGCTTGCCGGGAACCGTGTCGCTGGGCCACAATCCGATAATGGGCCTCCTGAGCCTGGGGAACATAAACCACGAGCTTTTGTCCCACCCGAATGATGTTGCGATTGATGTTGTTCCAATAACGCAAATCAGAAGCCCGAACATTAAACCACTCGGCTATGAGTCCCACCACATCGCCCGATTTAACGGTATAGTGAATGGCCGCCGTTCCGGAAGGCGCCACCACCGGGTGGCTTGAAGCCGCTGCCGGAGCAGCCAACTGATTGTCGGGAAAAAACTGGAGGCGACGATGGGCATAAATACTGTCCTCCAAGCCTGCAAAGGCCGTGCTTTGCTCAAAGGACAAGCGCAAAGGGTAGGGTCTGTTTTTGGCGGGCACAAGGTCTCTGCGATACTGCGGATTCAGCTCCCGCAAATGTTCAAGCGGCAACTTCAAGACCTCAGCGACCTGCTCAAAATGCAAGGGCTGGTGTACCATAATGGTATCGGTGGCTACCGGCAGGTTGACAGGCCGGGCATGTAAGCCGTGCTCGCGGGCATAAGTAAAGGCATAAGTGGCTGCTATAAAAGCAGGCACATAACCACGGGTTTCCCTGGGAAGCCGGTAATAAATCTCCCAAAAATCACGCTTCCCGCCGGAGCGGCGGATGGCCTTATTGACATTCCCGGGACCGCAGTTATAGGCCGCAATAACCAACTGCCAGTCGCCATAAATCTCGTAGAGGTCCGATAAAAAAGCGGCGGCGGCCCGACTGGCTTGAACCGGGTCGCGCCGTTCGTCAACATAAGAATCCACCTCCAAACCGTAGCGCTTTCCGGTATGGTACATGAACTGCCAAAGTCCGGATGCCCCGGCGCGCGAAAGCGCACGCGGATTAAGCGCAGATTCAATTACCGGAAGATACTTCAGTTCATGGGGTAAGCCTGCAGCATCCAGGGCTTCCTCAAAAATCGGGAAGTAATAGTGACTCAGGCCCAGCATATTCTCCACCTGATCTCTGCGACGCTGGGTGTATAATCTGATGTAGGATTTGACCTGGCTGTTAAAGGTAAACTGCATGGGCGACGAAATTGCTGCCAAACGAGCAATATAGACAGAATCGGGCAGCTCTTCAATCAGCTGCTCTGCCCGCTCATTGATGGAGTCGAGTACGAGCGGCTCCATTTTGGGGCGCACATGCCATACGTTGATCATACTGTCGAGCGAGCTCATGTAGGCTTGAAAATCCTTCTCAACAGCCTCAACCGCCTCCGGCTCCTCTGCCTGTAGGCCCATAAAAGACAGACCCAAAAAGCCCAGACCCAAAATCATCCGTTTTCCTGTCATACCCATTCTGTTAAAACTGTATCCGCATCTGCAAACCCAGGGCCGAACCCCGCTCATCGAAGGGCGACAACACAGCGGGCTCCAAGCTAAACGACAAATCATCAGAAATATCAAAGTCGTAAAAATGGGCATCCACACTGGCATCTATAATACTGACCACATAAAGTCCAACCATAATGATGTAACTCAAGTCCCGTGAGCGCTTGTAGTAACGTCTTTTGTTCTGCAAGGAACGCTGGAACCATTCGGCATATTGTCCATGCACATCGTCAAGGGTTAATTGAGGTGGAATAAACTCCGCATAACTGGTGTTGCCCGGATCGCGAATCAGAAAATCACGATAGGCAGAGCGGTATTTGTTGTAGTAATTCGAATTAAAACTGATGGCGTAAACCAAGCCGCCAATCCCTCCGTACAAAACGGGAAGCTTCCAGTACTTTTTATTGTAGATTTGTCCCGCTCCCGGAAAAACCGCCGCATAAACCGTCGCCTTGTGCGGCGAGTGTACGTAATCGTTGACTTGTACCTCCGAATCAGCGGGCGTGTCGGGG
The DNA here is from genome assembly GCA_012838865.1 of Bacteroidales bacterium. Taxonomy (GTDB): domain Bacteria; phylum Bacteroidota; class Bacteroidia; order Bacteroidales; family Marinilabiliaceae; genus Geofilum. Next base: position 9,879 of record DUOK01000281.1, read on the forward strand.
GCTTGTGCCAACGGCTCCACTTCAAGCACTTCAGGTACCGAGTCAAGCACCAAACCGTCGGCGGGCTCAACCAGCTGAACCAGGCTGTCGGCGCTGGCCACCAAGGCATCCCCTTTCCAAAGCATATAGACTTCAGCCGAACGGAGCTCTCCAAAGCCTAAGCCCGGGCCAAAAAGGAGCAGGCTTGCCCAACAGATACTTTTCAGGTAGTAAAGCACAGGAAAAAGCGGTGTTTTAGGATTTAACCTTGTCCAAAATAGCGACAATCTGCTCCAGTTCCTCGTCCGAACGAAAAGGAATCACAATCTTTCCCTTTCCTTTAGGATCGCGGGAAAACTGAATATTGGTCTTGAAAAAGGAGGAAAGCTGGTGACGCAAAGCACTGTAGGCTTCATTATTGTCCTCCCCTACAGGCGCTTTAGGCGCCTGCGGCTCAACCGGCTTATCCAAATCCCGAACCAGGGCCTCCACCTTACGTACCGATAAATCTTCCTTTATGGTCTGCCCGAAAATAGCCAACTGACGCGCAGGATCTTCTACATTGATAAGGGCGCGGGCATGCCCCATCGAAATTTGCTTTTCACGCAGACCGAGTTGAATCTCAGCCGGCAGCTTCAACAAACGCAGGTAGTTGGAAATGGTCGAACGCTTTTTACCCACGCGGTCGGACATGCTTTCCTGCGTCAGCTTGCATTCCTCCATCAAACGCTGGTAACTGATGGCCACTTCGATGGGATCGAGATCTTCGCGTTGAATGTTCTCTACCAAAGCCATTTCCAGCATCAGGTCGTCTTCAGCTTTACGCACATAGGCCGGCACTTTGGTCAGTCCCGCCAGTTTAGACGCCCTGAAACGACGCTCACCGGCAATGATCTGATAGCGATGCTCACCGATTTTTCGCAGGGTAAGCGGTTGAACAATGCCGACCGATTGAATAGACATAGACAATTCCTGAAGCCGTTCCTCATCAAAGCGGGACCTGGGCTGCCAGGGATTCACCTCTATTTGATTAATGTCTATCTCCATAATGGAGGCAGAAGGCCTGGGCCGTCTGACCTCTTCGCTGTTCTCAATCAGTGCGCCAAGTCCTCTTCCTAATGCGTTTTTCTTTGCCATTTTAACGTTCCGGTATGCGGTTTATTAATCGATCACCTTATTGTCCTTATCCATCCTGGTCATGTTGTTCTTTTGCAGCAACTCCCGTGCCAGATTCAGGTAGTTGGTCGCCCCCTTGGATGCGGCATCGTACATTACAACGGCCTTACCATAACTGGGCGCCTCACTCAATTTGATGTTACGGGTAATGAGCGTTTCAAACACCATCTCCTGGAAGTGACTTTGTACCTCTTCCACCACCTGATTGGACAAACGCAGACGCGAATCGTACATGGTCAGCAAAAAGCCTTCTATCTCCAACTCGGGATTGAGTCGGTTTTGAATGATTTTAATGGTATTCAAGAGTTTTCCCAAACCTTCCAAAGCAAAATACTCGCACTGAACAGGAATAATGACTGAGTCGGCTGCAGTGAGTGCATTGACTGTAATCAGACCCAGGGAGGGGGAACAGTCAATCAATACAAAATCGTAGCGATCACGTACTTTATCAAGCACTTCCTTAAGCACATACTCCCGTTGCGGCATATTCAGCATCTCAATTTCAGCCCCAACCAAATCGATATGAGAGGGCAAAAGGTCGAGATGTTCGATTTCTGCTTTCAGAATGGCTTTTTCGGTAGGGACCTTATCAACAATACATTCATAAATGCTGTTCTCAATGTTGTTCAAGTCAAAGCCCAAACCAGAGGTAGCATTGGCCTGAGGATCGGCATCCACTACCAGCACTTTGTATTCAAGTACTGCCAGACTGGCTGCCAGATTGATTGCAGTGGTGGTTTTTCCAACTCCTCCTTTTTGATTTGCCAGCGCGATAACTTTAGCCATAGAAATTCCAGTTTATTGATTTATCGTCAGAACCGAAAAATAGCCAATTTCTGACGAAAGCCAAAGTTAAGCTTTTATTAAAAACAAAAGAGAATTAGACCGACAATTTTATCGGAACACGAAAGGCGTGAAGGATTAAACACCTGACAATCATCGCACTCCAGAAAACAGCCGCTACTTGCGAAACATCTCCATCTGATTGTCAAAATTCAAATAATACCAACCCCTGTCCAGACTGTCAATGGAAAGCCGGTCGCCAAAGCCCTTAAGTACAATTCGGCCGTGGCTGTCGTACAACTCATACATGGTGGCCTCGGAAAAAACCACTTCGTTGTCTCCCGAAACCACAGAAAAAGTCAAGGGTGCTCTGGAGCTGTTGATGAGCAGTTCGGCCGAATACTTACTCTTACGACGGGCATCGGTCTGACGAAGACGAAAACGGTTCTCCCCGGCGTGCAGTCTAACAGGCGCAGCGTAATTGTTCTCGCCCGGCTGACCCTTGCCTTCTACCCGACCAACAGCCACCCACTTGTTCCAGCGAAATTGCTCCACCACAAAAGGCAGAGTTCCCGCTTCGTTTTTGGTGGTCCAAAGCACCTTATCGCCCTGAATACGAAGACTTACAATTTCAAAGGAGGCGCGTGCGTTGAGGACATCGGGATTAAGAACCCGAGGCAAACACCCATCCTTGTAGTTGATCGCTATGCGAATGGGATCTCCAAGGTTAAAACCATAAACAGCCAGGTCTATTTCAAAGGCTGCGGAGTTGATCTCATCTGTCGTGGTCATTCCGTTCACAGAGACTTCATACACACAAAAACCAACGCCCGCAGCGGCAAACGGATTCTTAACATATAAGTTCTCTCCCTGATAGGTTCCCCTGATTTCAATCTGACCGGCATAAAGAGCCGTGGCACTCAGGCAGAACATTAGAATTATAGGAAGAAGCTTTTTCATGGGGTGTTTGGGGACGATTAGTACGGGTTATTTCAAAATTTCACAAATTTATGTCCCGGCAATTTAAAAAAACCTTTAATCCTAAACAAAAAAAATAAATTACTTTCCATGATTGTTACCGGAAATTTGACCAATACTGAAAACCAGCTCCCTGCAAAGGCCAACAAGGGCTAGCCGGGTGCTCGCCAATCGCCGCTTTCCTTAATCAGCTCCACCAACCGGTCTACCGCCTCTGCTTCAGGAAGCGTTTTCACCACCAGCTCCCTGTTTTTAAAGAGCGACACCTTGCCGGGACCGGCACCCACATAGCCGTAATCGGCATCTGCCATTTCCCCTATTCCGTTTACAATACAGCCCATAATGGCTATTTTTAAATCTTTAAGGTGCCCGGTACGTGCCTGCACCTTTCGGGTGGTTTCCTGCAGATCGAAAAGCGTACGCCCGCAACCGGGACAGGAAATGAATTCCGTTTTAGAAAAACGAACACGGGCAGCCTGCAAAACACCAAAATGGGTATCGAGCAGCACTTTGGGCGGAACGGCCGGGGCCGACAGCGACAAACCATCGCCGAAGCCATCCAAGAGCAACAGTCCGGTATCGGCCGCGGCCTTTAACTGAAAGTCGCCAGCCACCGCATCCGTGTAGCTGCGCTGAAGCACTACCGGGTGACTTAAGCCGGCCTGCTGCAAGGCAAAAAAGAATGCGCGTTGCTCAGCAGTGCCATTTTGGTGCCCGGTCTTCAACAGCAACACCACTTCCTGATCGGTCCTTAAACGGCCCAGCAGCTCTGGCTGCAGGTCCACATAGCTCAACTCAAGCACCCTGGGACCATTGCCCACCCGATTGGCGAGATAAGTCATCACATCCAATAAAGGCCATGCTGCCTGAGTGGGCACAAAGCCTTCGTTGCCCGCAACAGGCACCCAGCGTTGAACGCCGGTCCAATTCTCAGGCAAGTGGCTGTCGACAGCATCCACAATCACCGCTTCGGGTCGCAACAAACCCGACATCGGTGCCCCACAGCCCCTCAGGTCGGGTACCACCCCCGCCGTTTGTCCGCCCCCAAAAAGACCTACGGGGTGACTCTGTCTTTGTTGGTAGGCAAAGGGACTGTAAGAAAAACCGACCACCGGCGCAATGGGAGCATGTCCCGCCCGACCACTTACATAATCGCGCAACAAGGCCGCCACAGGCAGCTCTGCTTCCGGATCTTCGGTCAGAGACACCCGAATGGTGTCGCCCAGACCGTCGGCCAACAAAGCCCCTATGCCCACGGCCGATTTGATGCGTCCGTCTTCTCCGCTGCCGGCTTCCGTTACCCCCAGGTGCAGTGGATAGTCCATCCCCTCGGCCTGCATGGTGGCCACCAGCAGACGCACCGTGTGCACCATCACCCGGGTATTGCTGGCTTTGATACTGAGCACAATTTCATGGAAATCGTTTTTCCGACAAAGGCGCAAAAATTCCATGCACGAGGCCACCATGCCCTCAGGCGTATCGCCATAGCGCGCCATGATGCGGTCGGACAAGCTGCCGTGATTGGCACCTATGCGCAAGGCCGTGCCGTGCTTTTTACACAAATCCAGCAAGGGCCTTAGCTTCTCCTCTATTTCGGCCAAATCGGCTGCATAGCGCTCCGCATCGTAGTCCAGCTCCCGGAATTTCTTGGCCCCATCGGCAAAATTGCCGGGATTGATGCGCACCTTCTCAACTCTTTCGGCCGCCAGGAGCGCAGCATTGGGATTAAAATGAACATCAGCCACCAGGGGGAAATCCTGGCCTTGTTGTTTCAACTCCGCCTTAATCTGCTCCAGGTTAATGGCCTCCCGACGCCCCTGCGTAGTGATGCGCACCAGTTCACCCCCTGCCTGCACAATGCGCAGGCATTGGGCAGCCGTTGCCGCGGTGTCCATCGACGAAGTCGTTGTCATCGACTGCAGGCGCACAGGGTTGTTCCCGCCTATTCCAACTTTTCCCACCCGCACCTCACGCGCACTCCGGCGCTGGTAATCAAACAGGGAAGCACAGTACAACGGAAGATCGGCCACTTTATTCATAACACAACAATTCGTTTAGAAGCTGCTAAATTATCCCCTCTAAACCGAAAATTCATAACTTTAAGGCAAAATTGTTTGGTCTATGTCCATTTCCGTTTCACAAATCAGCAAGAATTACGGTCGCCAAAAGGCCCTCGACAAAGTGTCTTTCGAAATCCCCTCCGGTCAAATCGTCGGCTTTCTTGGCCCCAACGGAGCCGGGAAATCTACCATGATGAAAATCCTGACCGGCTACCTGCCGCCCTCTGAAGGCGAAGTAAAGGTTTGTGCTTACCCGGTGCGCGAAAACGCACTGGCCTTACGAAGAAAGGTGGGTTACCTGCCCGAGCACAACCCCCTCTACCTGGACATGTACATTGCCGAGTACCTGCACTTTGTAGCGAAGGTGTACCAAATCGACCAGGCAGCCAAACGGGTGGCAGAGGTAATGGAAATGACGGGACTGGGGCCCGAACAGCATAAAAAAGCGGCTGCCCTCTCGAAAGGCTACCGGCAAAGGGTGGGACTGGCCCAGGCTTTGTTGCCCGACCCGGAGGTGCTGATTTTGGACGAGCCGACCTCGGGCCTGGACCCCAACCAAATCAGCGGTGTTCGAAAATTGATAGGCGAATTGGGCCAATCTAAAACGGTTTTGCTATCTACACACATTATGCAGGAAGTAACGGCGCTGTGCGAGCGGGTCATCATTATTGACCGGGGACGTATTGTTGCCGATGAGCGGGCCGATGCGCTGGAAAAATCCAGCGGGGAACAGCAAATGTTGATTGAAGTGATGTTCGACCGTCAGCCCGACACGGAGCGCTTGCAGGCACTGCCCGGCATCGCGCAGCTGCGGCACGAAAACGGCAAGTGGCTGCTCAGCACCGAGGGCAAACAGGATTTGCGCCCCGAGGTGTTCCGTTTTGCCGTTAACAACGACCTGGTAATACTGGAAATGCGGCAACACCAACCCTCTCTCGAAAACATATTCCGCCGACTGACGGCGCATTAATCAAGGTGCCAGCACCTCCCGGCGCCAGTCCGACCCCTCCGACGACACGTAACGGTAGCGCTGGTGCAGCCTGCCGGGGCGCCCCTGCCAAAACTCATACGAGTCGGGCACCAAAAGGTAGCCGCCCCAATGCGGAGGACGCGGCACAGGCCGCCCCTTAAAGCGTTCCTCCACCTCCCTGAAACGCTGCTCCAGTACCTCATAAGCGCTCACCTCCTCACTCTGGGGAGAAGCCCAGGCGCCCAACTGGCTGGCACGGGGTCGGGAAGCAAAGTAAGCATCTGAGAGCTCCGAGGGCAGTTGCTGCACCTTTCCCTCTACCCGGACCTGGCGCTCCAGCAGGGGCCAAAAAAACAGGACGCTGACCCAGGGGTTTTCCGCCATTTCCCGACCTTTGGCGCTCTGGTAATTGGTATAAAAAACCAAGCCGCCCTCCTCCAGGCCCTTCAGCAAAACCACCCGGGCATGGGGGCGTCCGTCGGCACCGGCCGTTGCCAGGGTCATGGCGTTGGGCTCGGTGTGTTCTACTGCAATGGCCTCATCCAACCACAACTGCAATTGCTGCCGGGGGTCGGTAGCCAAATTCTCCGGTGCCAGACCGCCCCGGGTAAACTCCTTACGCAATCCTGCCAAATCTTTCGTAGCCATATACAAGCCCTCCTTTTATTTAATGTATAGCTAAAAACAACGCATCCTTCATCCCGGTTCCGAACAAAGCGACAAAATGGTTCAAAAAGCTATTATGCAACACATTTTCAGGGGATAAAAATACCATTTAAAACACTAATTTTGCAGCGTCTTAAAAACAGCTATTCTTTTAACAACCATAAAATCACATAAAACTAGCAAAAAATGGCTTACAAAACAGTTACAGCCGAAGAGGCGGTGAAGGTGATCAAGTCGGGCGACCGCATCCACCTGAGTAGTGTGGCGGTGACCCCTCATGCCTTGATCAGAGCGATGGTAGAAAGAGGTCGCAACAAAGAGTTTGAAAATGTTCGCATCCAGCACATTCACACCGAAGGTCCTGCCCCCTATGCAGAGGCCGAATTTGAAGGCATTTTCCAACTCGAATCCTTTTTCGTAGGCGGCAACGTACGCAAAGCCACCCAGGCCGGCTATGCCGATTACATTCCTGTTTTTTTGAGCGAAACGCAGAAGCTGATTCGTCAGGGCTACCTGAAAGTAAACGTTGCTATGGTACAGGTTTCTCCGCCCGACAAGCACGGCTTTGTTTCGCTGGGCACCTCGGTAGATGCTACCCTGGCCGCCATTGAAACTGCCGATGTAGTCATTGCCCAGGTGAACAAATTCGTACCCCGTGCCTGGGGCGATGCCATGATCAGCATCAAGGAAATTGATTACTTTGTTGAGCACGATGAGCAGCTCTACATCCACAATAACGCCCCTCTTTCCGAAATTGAAAGAGCCATCGGTCGCAACGTTGCAGCCCTGGTAGAAGACGGCGCCTGTTTGCAAATGGGTATAGGTGGTATTCCCAATGCTGTATTGGCCGAGTTGGGCAACCACAAGGACCTGGGTGTACACACCGAAATGTTTTCAGACGGCATTCTGCCCCTGGTAGAAAAAGGCGTAGTCAACGGAAAAAGAAAGCAGATCGACAAAGGCAAAATGGTTGCCTCGTTTTTGATGGGCTCTCAGGCCTTGTACGATTTCATCGACGACAACCCCGAAGTAGCCATGATGGATGTGGGTCACACCAACGGCATTCAGGTGATTCGTAAAAACCACAAGGTGACCGCCATCAACTCGGCCCTTTCGGTTGACATCACCGGCCAGGTTTGCGCCGACTCCATTGGCACCACCCACTACTCGGGTGTGGGGGGACAAATCGACTTTATCCGCGGCGCCGGTCACTCCGAAGGCGGAAAGCCCATCATTGCTATGCCTTCTGTAACCTCCAAGGGCGTTTCTAAAATTTCACCCACCCTTATGGAAGGGGCCGGAGTAGTAACTACCCGTTCGAACATGCACTGGCTGGTCACCGAGTACGGCGCCATCAATTTGTATGGAAAGACGCTGCAGGACCGTGCGCGCGCCATCATTTCAGTGGCCCACCCCGATCACCGCGAGATGCTGGACAAGGCGGCTTTCGAGCGCTTCGGATCGCACTATCACTTTGTAAGCGGAAAATAAACAGGTCACAGCTGAGCTTAAGCGCCGGCTTATCCCAAACAAAAGCCCCGGACATCCGGGGCTTTTTTATTTCCAGGACCTGGCGGGGACCCTAATCCCAATTCAATTCTTCTGCTACAAAGTCCTGCACCTTCAGCCCGCCAAAGTTGCCTGAAGTCATGATCAGCAGATTGGCTTCCTGCAAGGAGAAGCCCCTGAGGCGCTCCAGCAGCTCGGCGTTCGAAGTCACCACTGCCGTTTCCGGCAGACCAAAGGCCTGTGCCACCTCCGCAGCCGATACCACAGGCAAACGCTTGTGCGCCAAAACCTGGGGATTGAAATACACCAGGGCCTCGTCGGCCAGGGCCATAGTGCCCTGGTACTGGGGCAAAAAATCCTTACTGAGACTGCTGAAGGTATGCAATTCCATGCAAGCCAGGAGCCGACGTCCGGGATACTGCTCCTTAACAGCAGCAATACTGGCCCTCAACTTGGATGGTGCGTGCGCAAAATCATAAAAAACGGCGGCATCACTTTTTTCGCGCAAAACCTGCAAGCGACGCGCAGCCCCTTTAAAGCTGGCCATGGCTTCCAAAAACTGTCCGGCACTCAGTCCCAGCTGTTGGCAGACTTTCAAGGCACCCGCCATATTCTGGCGGTTGTGGGCACCGAACACAGGCACCGGCCAGCTGCGCCCCCCGTACCAGATGCGGGACGGTCCGTCTTCCTCAGCTTGCTCCAGTTCAGAATACGGTTCCACCCTAAAGGGCCAGGTGGATTCAGCAAACAATTTTTGCAAAACAAAATCTCCACTAAACCAGGTTAGATAGCCATTTTCATCCACCGTATCTGCAAACAAACGAAACTGCTCGTTGTACCCTTCCTCGGTGGGGAATACGTTAATATGATCCCAGGCCACCCCGGTCAACAAAGCCAAATGCGGACGGTACCACAAGAACTTGGGCCGCAAATCAATGGGCGACGACAAATACTCATCGCCTTCGAACACGGCAATTTTGGCGGTTTTGGACAAGCGCACCATGGTGTCGAAGCCCTCCAACTGCGCCCCCACCATATAATCAAAGTCCACCCCCTGAAAACGCAGAGCGTGCATAATCATGGACGTAACGGTGGTTTTGCCGTGACTGCCCCCAATCACCACCCGGGTCTTGTCGCGACACTGCTCGTACAAATACTCCGGATAAGAATACACCTTGAGTCCCAGCTCCTGCGCACGCAACAGCTCCGGATTGTCCTGCCGGGCATGCATGCCCAATATAATGGCATCAAGCTCCCGGGTAATCAGCTCCGGCTGCCAGCCCTCTCTGGCCGGCAAGAGTCCCCGCGCAGCCAGTCGGGAACGACTGGGCTCAAACACCTCATCGTCGCTGCCACTCACCTCAAAACCGTTTTCGTGCAGCGCCAAAGCCAAATTGTGCATGGCACTGCCCCCTATTGCAATAAAATGTACACGCATATCGTCTGATTAATCCATCCAAAAGTAAGGAAATAAGCGCGGGAGCGTACTAACCACCGTCAATATTTTTACAGCCCCTTGCCAAAAAGAACAAAATTGTGGAACTTGCTCCCTTCAAGCGCTAACCCGAAAAACATGCCCAGCCTAAAGCCGATAATACCGCGATGGCGCGACTGGTGGGACGGACTCCTAAGCCTGCTCTTTCCCGAATACTGTCGCCATTGTGGCCAGGCACTCAACCAACACGAACAATTTCTTTGCCGGCCTTGTCTCAGTCGCTTACCGGCCACCCACTTCGAAAACAATCCGGTCAACCCGGTGGTCCAATCCTTCTGGGGAAGAGTCCCGGTCGACTACGCCACCTCCCTCTATCACTTTCGCAAAGGAGAAGTCCTCCAAAACCTCTTGCACCAGCTCAAGTACCGCAACCAACCAGAGGTGGGACAGCTGCTGGGGCGCATCAGCGCCCAGCGCCTGCTCCGGTGCAGGGATTTTCCGCGCCCCGACTGCCTCATTCCCGTGCCCCTGCATCCCTTGAAGGAAAAGCAACGCGGCTACAACCAATCCCTCCTAATAGCCCGGGGCATGGCCGAAGTGCTGCAACTGCCCATCATGGATCAGCTGCTGATACGCCGACACTACAAGCCCTCACAAACCCGAAAAACGCGCTACGAAAGGTGGGAGAATGTGAAAGACGCCTTCGCACTCGGTCCGGCCCATCCGGACCACACCCACTTGATGCTGGTCGATGATGTGCTGACCACCGGGGCCACTCTCGAAGCCTGTTGCCGCACCCTGAACCAAATTCCAGGAGCCAAAATCAGCATCGTAACGGTAGGTTTTGCGTCAAAATAAACCTAAAAAACTATATTTACCAGCTGAACCATCTCTGCATATCATGCGCAAATTATTGCTGACCGCAACCATATTTTATGCCCTCTTCCTTTTGGCGCCCAATTATCGCCACTATCCTGCAGAGGGCCTCAATGATTACCTGCTCATTACCGGACACGGCCTTCTTTCCTCACTGGGCCTGTTTGCCTTCCTTTTCATCCTGATTCTAAACAAATACGCCTGGAGCCTGCTCCTGCCCCTCCTGTCGATGGCTGCCGGTGTTACCGCCTTCTTTGTTTGGCAAATCGACATAAGCGTCAACCCCGCCCTCATTGAATCCATCTTTAACACCCACGCCGGAGAAGCCCTTGACTATCTCTCCTGGCCGCTTGCCCTTATCGCCCTCCTGCATCTTTTGGTCGCGCTCGGCTTTTCCTACTGGCGCTGGCACACAAACTGGCGGGGAAGGGACAATTTATACTTTTTAGCAGCTGCAGTAATGGCCGCAACCGTCTTTAACATCGTTAACAACAAACGGGTAAACACGCTTTCCAGCAGGGCGCCCTTCGTATATTACAGTGCAATAAAAGAGCAGCTCCAAAACAAGGCCGACAGTCGCCTCCCCCGAAAAGCACCCGGCCAACTACTCCATTGCGGCGAGGACAGTCTCACAGTGGTACTAATCATCGGCGAAGCCCTGCGTGCCGACCACCTCCAAATGAATGGCTATGACCGTGTAACCATGCCCCTTATGGAAGCACGCGATGTCATCAGCTTCCCTAATATTTATAGTCCCCACACCCATACCGCCGCCAGCCTCCCCTACATGCTCACCAGAGCCCAACCCAAGCTGTCCGACCCCATGCAGGACGAACACTCGTTGGTGCAGCTGTTTCAGGAGTGTGGTTTTCGCACCACCTGGCTGGCCAACCAAAACCCCATCTCCACCTTCTCCTTTATCATCAATGAATGCGACAGCAGCATCATCAACAAACCTCATCTGAGTGATTACAGCAATACCCCCAAGTACGACTCCGACCTGCTGCCGCACTTCAAACGCCTAAACGCCGAAGGTCACGCAAACCAACTCATCATTGTCCATATCGCCGGCAATCATTGGTGGTACAACAAGAACCTGCCCCCCGACTTTCACTACTACCAACCCGTAATGGAAAACAAACGCTTATCGCCCGCCAACAGACAAAAAATGATCAACTCCTACGACAATGTTACGCGTTTTACCGATTATGTCATCGACCAAATGCTGCAGCAGTTGGACGAAAAAAATGCATGGATGATTTTCCTGGCAGACCATGGGCAGTCCTTCGGAGAAGACGGAAAATGGCTGCACGCCAACGATGCGCCCCAGGAACAAAACCCGGCTTCCTTTGCCTGGTTCTCCGACAAATACATTAAATCACATTCTGAAAAAGTGGCTCAACTGACAAAAAACCGCTTAGACACAACCGATACCGCCTTCCTGTTTCATACGCTGCTGCAGGGCTCCGGCATAAAAACAGACCGTTACGAGGAACAGTGGGACTTGTTTGTACCCTGAGCAGAGCGCCCAAGCACCCAGGGCGTAGCCAAACGAAACCAACAACAGCATTGCACCCCACGCCCCCACGCCTGGTAGTCCGACAAGCGGGACAGCCCGTAATCCAATAAAAGCACACAAAAAAGCGCCGGCAAAAACCACAGGGGAATGCCCCAATCCATATAAGCAGCCCCCCCTGGGCATAAAAAACAAAGGCAAGCGAAAGGTAGACACAAAAGCGCTGAAACCTGAATCATAATCGTTGTGCCCGTATACAATTAAGAGGATACTGATCGCTTTCAGCTGATCCAGAAAAAGGATTCTTTTTTGTTTTCCCATAGCATTTACAAAAACTGTCCCGATTCGGCTTACAAACCCTCAACAAAAAGCCGAAATTGCGTTGCCAACTGTGCTTATTTTCTTATTTTTGCGACTACTCAAAGAAATTTTACACATAATGAGCGCAACAAAGAAAATAAAATCCGCCCTGATTTCCGTTTTTTATAAAGACGGACTCGACGAAATTGTTAAAACCCTTGATCAGCAAGGGGTGAAAATATACTCCACCGGAGGAACGCAAACTTTTATTGAACAACTGGGCGTTACGGTAACGCCAGTTGAAAATCTTACCGGCTATCCCTCCATTTTGGGCGGTCGGGTTAAGACCCTCCACCCGGGGGTATTCGGCGGCATTTTGGCCCGACGCGAAGAAGCCACCCACCTGCAACAACTGGAGGAATACAAAATTCCCGAAATAGATCTGGTCATCGTGGACCTTTACCCCTTTGAAGAAACCGTAGCCTCCGGGGCCGACCACGCCAGCATCATCGAAAAAATTGACATTGGCGGCATTTCACTGATACGGGCAGCAGCTAAGAATTATAAAGATGTGGTGATTGTACCCTCCCAAAAACAGTATGGAACCTTGCTGGATCTGCTGAAAAAGCAAGACGGCGCCACCACTTTGGAAGACCGTCGCTGGTTCGCCACAGCCGCCTTTGCCGTATCTTCGGGCTACGACAGCGCCATCTACAATTATTTCAGCCGCGAAGAATTCCCCGCCCACCGCGCTGCAGTGGACGGGCAAAAAAGCTTGCGCTACGGTGAAAATCCCCACCAGAAAGGCATTTTCTATGGCCGGCTCGACGATGTTTTTGAGCAGGTACACGGCAAGGAGATTTCTTACAACAACCTGCTCGATATAGACGCAGCCGTTGCCCTGATTGCCGATTTTGATGAAACAACCGTGGCCATCCTCAAACACAACAATGCTTGCGGTCTGGCCTCCCGGCCAAAGCTCAGCGAGGCATGGAACGATGCCCTGGCCGGTGATCCGGTTTCGGCCTTTGGCGGCATCATCATCACCAACACTGCGGTAGACGCCGCTGCTGCTGCTGAAATGGACAAAATCTTTTTTGAAGTTGTACTGGCTCCGGCCTACGATGCGGCGGCTCTGGAAATTCTCAAAAAGAAAAAGAACCGCATCATTTTAATTCTGAAACAGCAAGCCCAGCCCGCACTGCAATCGCGTACCCTGCTCAACGGCGTACTCATTCAGGAGCGCGACACCAAAACCGAAACCGCGGACGACCTGAAAAGTGTAACCCAAACTGCACCCGGCGCACAGGAAATCGAAGATTTGCTGTTTGCCAACAAAATAGTGAAGCATTCCAAATCCAACGCCATCGTACTGGCCAAAAACAAGCAACTCATCGCCAGCGGGGTGGGACAAACATCCCGGGTAGATGCCCTTAAACACGCCATCAGCAAAGCCGGGTCCTTCGAATTTGACCTGAAGGGAGCCGTTATGGCCTCCGACGCCTTCTTCCCCTTTGCCGATTCGGTGGAGCTGGCCCAAAAAGCAGGCATCACCGCCGTTATACAACCCGGAGGTTCCATTCGCGACAACGAGACCATCGCGTTTTGCGATCAAAACAACGTTTCCATGGTATTTACAGGAAACCGCCATTTCAAACATTAAAAAAAACAACAGCATGGGATTGTTTTCCTTCCTCTCACAAGAATTGGCGATGGACCTGGGTACCGCCAATACCATCATCATCCACAACGACAAAATTGTAGTGGACGAGCCCAGCATCGTAGCCCTCGACCGCCGCAGCGACAAACTGGTGGCCATTGGTGAGAAGGCGCGACAAATGCATGGGAAGACCCACGACAACATCTACACCATACGCCCCTTACGCGACGGGGTAATTGCCGACTTTAACGCCGCCGAGCAAATGATTCGGGGGATGATAAAAATGATGGACCAGAACAAAAAACGCTTGTTCACCCCCTCGCTGACCATCGTGGTATGTATTCCTTCGGGCAGTACCGAAGTGGAGATCCGCGCCGTACGCGACTCCGCCGAACATGCCGGAGGACGCGAAGTGTACATGATTTATGAACCCATGGCTGCCGCCCTGGGCATCGGCCTGGATGTAGAAGCCCCCGAAGGACACATGGTCGTGGACATCGGTGGTGGTTCTACGGAGATTGCCGTGATATCACTCGGAGGCATAGTCACCAACAAATCCATCCGCATTGCCGGTGACGACCTCACGGCCGACATTATGGAATACATGCGCCGCCAACACAACATTAAAATAGGCGAGCGCACCGCCGAAGAAATCAAAATCCGGGTGGGCTCTGCCCTCCCCGAGCTCGACGAACCGCCGGCAGACTACATTGTAAACGGTCCCAACCAAATGACCGCTCTGCCCATTGAGGTACCCGTATCCTATCAGGAGATCTCCCACTGTCTGGAAAAATCCATTTCCAAAATGGAGACCGCCATTCTGAACGCCCTGGAACAAACACCCCCCGAATTGTATTCCGACATCGTAAACAGAGGCATTTACCTGGCTGGAGGCGGCGCCTTGCTGCGCGGACTCGACAAGCGTTTGACCAACAAACTGAACATTCCCTTCCACATTGCCGAGAACCCGCTGCACGCTGTGGCCAGGGGCACCGGCATCGCCCTCAAAAACAGGCACAAGTTTTCGTTTCTGTTGCGCTAAAAGATCCCCTTCGGACAGGCTTCGCGAGCCTGTCCGAAGTTTAAAGTTTTAAAAACGTTTCGACTGTATGAGAAACTTCATCCGTTTCCTCCTCAGATACCACCTCTTTTTTCTGTTTCTTTTCCTCGAAACGATCAGCTTTTACCTGTTGGTGAATTACAACCATCATCACCGCCAAACCTTCCTCAACTCCTCCGGACGTTTTGCAGCCGGCGTGCTGCAAATTTCCTCCACCTTCAGCGACTATTTCAGTCTCAAGCGCGCCAACGAAGAACTCTCCCGGGAAAACGCCTTTCTGCGCAGCCAGCTGCCGAGTCCCGAACACTTTGAGGCCGACCAGCCCTTTGGGCCGGGACAGGCGCCCGCCACCCTCAATTACCTGTTCAGGCCGGCCAGAGTCATCAACAACTCGGTCAACAAACACCACAACTACCTCACCATCAATCGTGGTGAAAGCCACGGCATTGAAGCCGGAATGGGCGTAATTTCAGCCAGGGGACTGGTCGGTGTGGTACGCCACACCTCAAAAGGGTACGCCACCGTAATATCCCTGCTCAACACCCAGCTGAAAATATCGGCAAAGCTGCGAGAGACCGACCACTTTGGCTCCCTCGAATGGGATGCCCGCTCGTACCAACACGTCCTGCTCAATGAAATTCCCGCCCACGCACCGGTAGCGGTGGGCGATGCCGTCGTAACCAGCGGCTATTCCTCCATCTTTCCGGAGAACATCCTTATTGGCACCATCGAGGATTTTGAACTCAACCAGGGCGAAGGCTTTTATGTCATTCGGGTTAAGCTGTCGATCGACTTTAAAAATCTGACCCATGTCGAAGTGGTGGAAAAAATTGACCGCGAAGAAATTAACGAACTGGAAAAACTGACCGAAAATGATTAACTACCTGGGGCGCTACCTGCTGAGTTTTGCAGCCATCCTGCTGATTCAGATTCTGGTGCTCAACAACCTGAATCTGGGCGGCTACGTCAACCCCTGGCTCTACGTGCTGTTCCTCCTCATCCTGCCCGTAGAAATGCCGGGCTGGCTGCTGCTGGTCATCGGTTTTTTTACGGGACTGCTGATGGACCTTTTTCTGAACACCATCGGTATGCATACGGCAGCCACCGTTTTTCTTTGCTTTTTGCGCCCCTCTCTTTTGCGCATCTTCGCCCCCCGCGATGGCTACGAACCGGGCAGTCTGCCCACCCGCGCACATTTCGGACTCGCCTGGTTCATGAAATACGCCAGCCTGGCCGTAGTGGCCCATCACCTCTTCCTCTTCTTTACCGAAGCCTTTGGGTTTTCCAAGCCTGGAGCCACCCTCTCCAAAACCCTGCTCAGTTCCGCCGCCACCCTGGCGGTCATCCTCCTGGCTCAACTCTTCAGCAGTCAACAAAAAAGAATTTGATAAAAACGGATAAGACGTGGGAAACAGCAACCGAGCCATAATCATCAACATCGCCTTTGTGCTCATCGGACTGATCTACATCGTCCGCCTCTTTATGCTGCAGGTGGTCGACCCTTCCTATAAGTTTTATGCCGAGAGCAACACCCAACGCAAGCTCACTCAATATCCCTCCAGGGGACTCATCTACGATCGCAACGGCAAGCTTCTGGTGGCCAACCAGCCGGTTTACGACCTCATGATCGTACCCCGCGAAGTAGCACCTTTCGATACCCTGGCCTTCAGTCAGGCCCTGGGTCTGCCCCTGGAACAAGTCCGCAAGCTCTTTCAGGAAGTCCGCAACAACCTTCGCAGCCGGAAAATTTCCAGCTTCAAACCTTCCGTATTCTACAAGCAGCTGTCGGCCGAGCAGTACGCCGTATTGCAGGAGCAGCTCTACCTGTTTAAAGGTTTTTTTGCCCAGCGCCGTACGGTTCGCAAGTACGAATACCCCCTGGCCGCCCACGTTTTTGGTTATGTGGCCGAGACCAACGAAAACCACCTTAAAAACGATGCGTATTACAGCCTGGGCGACTACACCGGCATCAGCGGCATAGAACGCAGCTACGAACATTTTCTTCGTGGCCAAAAAGGCGCGCGCTACATCCTCGTAGACGTGCACGGCCGCGAAAAAGGGCCCATGCGCGGAGGACGCCTCGACACCGCAGCAGTTGCCGGCAAAGATGTTACGCTGACCCTCGACATAGATCTGCAAGCCTACGGCGAATTGCTCATGCAAAACAAAAGCGGCAGCGTGGTGGCCATAGAGCCCTCCACCGGAGAAATCCTCAGTCTGGTCAGCAGTCCCGGCTACGACCCGGCCCTGCTCATAGGCCGCGAGCGCTCCCGCAACTTTCCCGCTTTGGTGACCGACAGCCTCTCCCCCCTGCTCAACCGCGCCATTATGTCGGGTTATCCGCCCGGCTCCACCTTTAAAACGGTAATGGCCCTCGTGGCCATGCAGGAAGGGGTCGTCCGCAGCAGCACTTCGCATGTCTGCAACAACGGCTTCCACGCCCGCGGCATCCACGTTGGCTGTCACCCCCACCGCAGCCCCATCAGCCTGGTCCCCTCCCTCTCCAATTCCTGTAACGCCTACTATTGCTATGCCTTTCGCGATGTGCTCGACAATCCTGTTCATGGCTCACCCAAGGTGGGGCTCGATCGCTGGAGCAGCTACCTGCATAACTTTGGCTTTGGACAGCGACTGGGCAGCGATTTTTTCAATGAAAACCCGGGCTTCGTGCCCAATTCCGAATACTTCAACCGCCTGTATCGGGGCAGCTGGGGTTCACTCACCGTCATTTCCCTGTCCATTGGCCAGGGCGAATTGCTCACCACCCCCATCC
The DNA here is from genome assembly GCA_012838865.1 of Bacteroidales bacterium. Taxonomy (GTDB): domain Bacteria; phylum Bacteroidota; class Bacteroidia; order Bacteroidales; family Marinilabiliaceae; genus Geofilum. The sequence continues at coordinate 27,620 of DUOK01000281.1, forward strand.
AAATGGCCAACATGACCGCAGCCATTGCCAACCGGGGCTGGTACCACACCCCCCATGTGGTCAAAGCCATCGAAAACGACACCATCCCCTCCCGTTTTAAAGAAAAGCATCACACGGGGATAGACTCCATTCATTTTGAACCGGTGATTGAAGGAATGGAACAGGCCATCCTGGGTGAAATTGGCGGCACCGCCCGCCTGGCCCGCATCCCCGGCATCGAAGTCTGCGGTAAGACCGGCACTGCCCAAAATCCCCACGGCGAAAACCACAGTATCTTTGTTGCCTTTGCCCCTAAGGACAATCCCAAAATCGCCATTGCTGTTTATGTAGAAAATGCCGGCTACGGCTCCAGTTGGGCAGCCCCCATAGCCAGTTTGATGATAGAAAAATATTTAACCGAGCAAATTCACCCCTCCCGCAACTGGCTGGAGCAACGAATGCTCAATGCCAATTTTATCGATGCACAGCAGGAATAACAATACACAAAGCCTCGACTGGGTCAGCATTGTGCTGTACCTGCTCCTGGTTGGTTTTGGCTGGGTCAACATCTATGCGGCCAACACCGAAGCCGACAGTCCCGTATTTTGGATCGCCAACAAAGAGTATGTAAAACAGCTGATCTGGATTGGCTTTTCCTTCATGACCATTGGCATCCTGCTGCTTATCGACAGCAAATTTTATGTCGAATTTGCCTATCCCTCCTACATCCTGGGCGTCATCCTGCTGCTGGCGGTCATCTTCGTGGGCGTGGAAGTCAACGGAGCCAAGTCCTGGTTTCAATTGGGCGCCATCCGTTTTCAGCCCGTTGAACTGACTAAAGTGGCAACCGCCCTTACCCTGGCACGTGTGCTCAGCCGCTTCCAATTTTCCTTTACCAGCTGGCAGGATCTGCTGTTACTGGGCGCCGTATGGTTGTTGCCGGTCATCATCATTGTCCTTCAAAACGACCTGGGCTCGGGTCTGGTCTTTTTCGCCTTCCTGCTGCCCTTCTTTCGCGAAGGTATGAGTCCCTACGTCCTTGTATTCGGCGTCCTGGCCGCCCTCATCTTCGTCCTTACCCTGCTCATCCCCAATTACAGCATCCTCCTGCTGCTGGCTGGTGCCTTCTTCAGCATTCTCCTGTTTCACAAATACCGAAAAGAAACCTTGATGGCCCTTGCTGTGGCAAGTGGGGTATACGGACTAATGGCCTTGGTGATGCAGGCCAGGGGAGGCGACATCAATCACGACATGGCCCTGCTCAGCGGCATGGGACTGGCCAGTCTTGGTTTGGGTTTCAAAGCCCTGCTGCGTCGTTTGCCCACTGTCGGCATTTACATCCTGCTTTTTTGGGCCTCCGTAGGCTTTGCCTACAGCGCCGACTACTTCTATGAAAACATGTTGGGCGAGTACCAGCGCTCACGCATTCTCGTACTGCTCAACCTGAAAGACGACCCGCAGGGGGCCGGCTACAACGTTAACCAATCGAAAATAGCCATCGGTTCAGGAGGCTTTTCCGGGAAAGGCTATTTGCAGGGAACACAAACCAAATTTAATTTTGTACCCGAACAAAGCACCGACTTTATTTTCTGCACGGTCGGTGAGGAATGGGGCTTCCTGGGAACCACCGCCGTTGTTCTTCTGTTTGTTTTTTTGCTGATGCGACTCACCTACCTGGCCGAACGCCAACACTCCGCCTTCAGTCGCATTTACGGCTATGGCGTGGCTGCCATCTTCTTTTTTCACGTGGCTGTAAACATCGGAATGACCATCGGACTGGCCCCCGTAATTGGTATCCCCCTGCCCTTTTTCAGTTACGGAGGCTCCTCCTTGTGGGGTTTTTCCATCCTGCTCTTCATCTTTTTAAAACTCGACACCAACAGGGGACAAGTACTGCGTTAGTCGACAACAGCTGAAAAAAATCTCTTGTCCCCCTCCCCGATTTTTCGTATATTTGAACAAAAATTGGGAAGAAGCGCCCAACACCTCACGCTCATCCGATAACAACCGGCCTCTTACGTTCATTACGAGCAAGCGGCAGCCATGCGCCCAGTCGCTGACCAGGCATCAACACACGTATTCAATTATATACATAACAAACAATACGCCTATGAAGTATCAGATTTATACCGCACGGAATTACCGTCAAATACCACAAATCAGTCAAGTGTCTCAGGAAGATTTGCGGAGCATAGATGTTGTGGCACACGTGCTGCCTTTCAAAACAAACAACTATGTAGTTAATGAACTCATCGACTGGGACAACTATCAAAACGACCCCATTTTCATTCTCAACTTCCCGCAAAAAGGAATGCTCAGTCCCGAGCATTTTTCCAAAATGGCCCAGGCCGTAGATGCAGGGGCCGACACCGCCACCCTGCGTAAAACAGCCGACAAAATAAGACATCAGCTCAATCCCCATCCGGCGGGACAAAGCCACAACGTACCCGAAGTTAACGGAGAAAAACTCACAGGCGCTCAGCACAAATACAACGAAACCATGTTGTTTTTCCCCTCCCAGGGACAAACCTGTCACGCCTATTGCACCTTCTGCTTTCGCTGGCCCCAATTCACGGGCATGGACAACATGAAGTTTGCCATGAAAGAAATAGACAATGTGATTGCCTATTTGCGTCAGCATGAAGAGATCACCGACCTGCTCATAACAGGAGGCGACCCCATGGTTATGAAAGCATCGGTGCTCGACACCTACATCAGTCGGCTGCTTGAGGCCGACTTAGCCCACTTGCAGACCATACGCATCGGCTCCAAATCGCTTGCATTTTGGCCCTATCGCTATTTGAGCGACCCCGATGCCGAAGAAGTACTTCAGATATTTAAGAAAGTCAGCGACTCCGGAAAATCCCTGGCCTTCATGGCTCATTTTAACCATCCCCGGGAACTGGAAACCGAGGCGGTGCAAAAAGCCATAAAAAAAATACGGGCCACCGGCGCGCAAATTCGCACCCAGTCGCCCCTGCTTAACCACATCAACGCCAGTGCACAGGTTTGGGCCGACATGTGGAAAAAACAAGTGGGTCTGGGCCTCATCCCCTACTACATGTTCATTGCCCGGGATACCGGTGCCCAGGAATACTTTGGAGTAAGCCTGCATCGGGCCTGGGACATCTTTCAGCGCGCCTACACACGCGTTAGCGGCATTGCACGTACCGTCAGAGGACCCAGCATGTCCTGTACCCCCGGCAAGCTTCGGATTTGCGGCATCACAGAAATACAGGGCGAAAAGGTTTTCGTACTGGAGTTCATTCAGGGCCGAAACAGTCAGTGGGCCATCCGCCCCTTCTTTGCCAAATACGATCCCAAGGCCTTATGGATGGACGACCTGCAACCCGCCTTTGGTAAAGAGGAGTTCTTTTTCGAAACCGAACTGGCTGAAATGCTGCTCGAGTAAGAAAAAAAGGAGGGACAATCGGACAAAAAGTTTATTTTTGTGCTTGCAAGCCAGGTCTATGAAGCACAAAAAAACCATAAAAACCCTTTTGAAAATCATCATCAGCGGCTTCGCCCTGTACTATGTATTTTCGCACATTAACCTGCACAACATTGCCCGTGAGTTACGTTCGGCCCACAGTCCCTGGCTGCTGGCTGCCCTCCTTTGTTATGCGCTTTCTCAAGTTGCTGCAGCCTTTCGCCTGAAAGTTCTTTTCCAGCGCATCCCCATAGGCATCAATCACCTCGAAAACATCCGCCTCTATTGGCTGGGCCTCTTTTACAACCTGTTTTTACCCGGCGGTGTGGGTGGCGATGGCTTCAAAGTATATCTGCTGGGCAGACACCTCAAGAGTGATTTGCGCAAAACACTGGGCGCCATACTGTCCGATCGCATAAGCGGCCTCACGGTTATTGTTGTGTTTCTACTGGTGCTTTTGCCCTTTTTAGACTTTCCCCTGCCCTTAAAAGAATGGGCCTGGACGGGCATTCCACTGGTGGTGGCAGCCTTTTGGTTGTTTCTGCGCCTCTTCAACGCATCCCTGCTCCCGGCATGGGCCCCGACCTTTGGCTGGGCCTTACTGGCCCAGCTCCTGCAAATGACTGCCGCCCTCTTTCTGCTGAAGTCCCTGCCGACCTCGGCAGGGGAGCCCTACAACGCCTATCTTTTTCTCTTCTTCCTGTCGGCCATAGCAGGTTCGGTACCCATCACCTTAGGGGGTATAGGTGCCCGCGAACTCGTATTCCTATGGGGAGCACAATATCTGGGCATCAATGAAGATACCGCTGTAGCGCTGAGCCTGCTTTTTTACGTGGCCTCGGCAGTCACCGCCCTGCCGGGCCTTGTATTCACCTTTCAGCCGGGAAAAATCCTCCGTCGCCACACTCCGAAACAGCAAGCCTAAACAGACCTGAGCATGGCCCGGCTATAATAAGCCTTCCACTTTCAGCTGGTCCAAGACCTTAAGAATCTCCTCAAAAGCAAAACCCCGGGAAGCCCCAAAGCGCAATAAGGCCTGCTTCTTCTTATAAGGGTCGTCCTCCCGAAGCAAGCGTAATTTCTGGCGCAGCCCCTGTTCCAGCTGACTGTGAAAAACATCGTCCTCCAGGGTGGCCAAAGCGTCCTGTATCGCCTCTTCGGGCAAACCCTTCTGACGTAGATTCCAAATAATTTTGGTGGGGCCCCATTTGTTAAAGCGTGCCTTGTCGCGCACATAAAACCCGGCATAACGCCCCTCATTAATAAAATCCTGCTGAATTAATTGGTCCATCAACTGCTCTACCTCGTCCGCCTGCAAGTCCCACTTCAACAGCTTAGCACGAATATCGGAACAGCAATACTCCCGGCGCGCACAAAGTGCAGTAAGCTTTTGATAAGCCTTCTCGATTTCCATCAGCGCAGTACCACGGTCTTGAGGTTCATAAATTCATGCAGGCCCCAAAGGCCAAGCTCACGCCCATAGCCACTCTCCTTTATCCCACCAAAAGGCAGGCGCGGATCGGAACGCACAAAATCGTTGACAAAGCAGCAACCTGCATCCAACTCAAACTCAGCCAACCACCGGCCTTTTTCTTCATCGGCTGTAAAGATGGCGGCACCCAGACCAAAACTGGTGTCGTTGGCCAGACAAACAGCCTCCTCCACATTGCTGGCTTTAATCAGGGCGGCAACGGGGCCAAACAACTCTTCGTGGTAGGCGGGCATTCCCGGTTTAACATCGGCCAATACCGTAGGCGGATAAAAAGCAGCCGGATAATCTTCCGGATTGGCCCCCAACAGCAAGCGGGCACCCTTATGCACACTGTTGTTCACCTGCGCCTCCAAATCAAGACGCAGATTATTCCGGGCCAGGGGTCCCACCTGAGTGCTTTCCTCCATAGGATCCCCCACCACGGCAGCCTTCATCAGGGCACAGACTTTTTCGGTAAAGATTTCATAAACCGGCGCTTCAACAATAAAGCGCTTGGCCGAAATACAACTTTGTCCCGCATTGGCCAAACGCGCCTGTACGCAAAGGGCAGCTGCCCTGTCCAGGTCGGCATCGGCCAAAATCAAATAAGGATCGCTGCCCCCCAGTTCCAGCACCGACTTCTTCAAATGCCGTCCCGCCAGCTCGCCCACATTGCGACCAGCCGGCGTACTGCCGGTAAAAGTAAGCGCCTGTACCCTGCGATCGGCAATTACCCGATCGATCTTTCTACTGCTGATCAATAAGGTTTGAAAGACCTTGGAAGGAAAACCGGCATCCAAAAACAGCTGTTCAATAGCCAAAGCACAGGCCGGCACATTGGATGCATGTTTCAAAAGCACGGTGTTACCGGCCAGAAGCGCCGGAGCAGCAAAGCGAAAAACCTGCCAAAAAGGATAATTCCAGGGCATAATGGCCAGTACGGGTCCCAGCGACTGAAAACTCACATAAGACTTGCTGTATTCTGTGGGGACCTCCATCGACCTCAAAAAGGCAGGGCCATTCTCAGCATAATAGCGACAGACCCAAGCACACTTTTCCAACTCGGCACGGGCCTCCTTCAAAGGCTTACCCATCTCCAGCGCCATCGTAAAAGCCAGACCCTCCTTCTGCTGTTCCAAATGTTGCGCCAAAGCTTGCAACAAATCCACCCTTTTTTCAACACTGCTGCGCCGCCATTGGTACCAGAGGGTTTGTGCATCGTCGAGCGCCTCATCCACAGCAGCCCACTCCCATTCTTCATAACTGCGCACCACCTCACCCGTAGCTGGGTTAATCGACTTCAACAACATAGCTGCCTCCTTTCAATAAATTTGCTCAGCCACCTTGCGCACACTCTGGGTGGCCATCATGGTATAAAAGTGCAACAATTTTACGCCATTGTCCAACAAATCCCTGGCCTGCATGGTGGTCCACTCCACACCCACACGAGCCGCCTCCTCATCGTTCTTGCAAGTCCGCAAAGCCCTGGCAAAATCCTCCGGAATATCGGTATGGAAAATCTTGGGCAACACCGTCAACTGGTTCTGCAGCGTAATGGGCTTTAAGCCGGGCACAATAGGCACCGTGATGCCGGCTGCCCTGCACTTTTCAACAAAAGCAAAATACTTGCTGTTGTCAAAAAACATCTGGGTCACCACATACTCGGCCCCTGCATCCACCTTCTTTTTCAACCAAAACAAGTCCGAATCCAAATTCGGTGCCTCCTCATGCTTCTCGGGGTAACCCGCCACCCCAAAACTGAAGGGCGTTTCAAAAGCCTCGGCCAGGGTATCGTCTAAAAACACCCCTTTATTCAGGTTGTTGACTTGTTCTATCAATTCTATGGCATAGGCATTGCCTGCCTCAGCGGGTTCATAAAAACGATCGCGCTGCGCCTTATCGCCACGCAGCAACAAGACATCGTGTATGCCCAAAAAATTAAGATCGATCAGGGCGTACTCCGTTTCACTGCGCGTAAAACCGCTGCAAATGATGTGCGGCACCACAGGAATGCCGTAGCGGTGCTTAATGGAAGCCGCCACAGCGACAGTACCGGGTCGCTTACGCGTTACCTTGCGCTCATAAAGGCCCCCGTCCGCACTTCGAAAAACCACCTCATCACGATGCGAGGTAATGTTGACAAACAAGGGCTTAAAATCCTTTAGGGCATCGATGGTACGGTACACCCGACTGATGCTGTTGCCCTTAAGCGGGGGCAACAATTCAAAGGAAAAAGCAGGAGCCTTAAGCTCCCTTATGCTTTGGGCTGCGGTGGTCATAAAAAAAGGTTTATCGGGTTGTGTTCTTAAAAGCTTTTAACGATAGGCGAGATTGGACGGCATCCATTTTTCCACCTCCTGGGCGGACACGCCCTTCCGACGCGCCAAATCCTCCACCTGATCGCGCTGAATATTGCCCACGCCAAAGTAAATGGCCTCAGGGTGTGCCAGATAGATGCCACTGACGGCGGCATTGGGATACATGCTGAAATGCTCGGTGAGCGAAATGCCGGCTTTTTCTTCAGCCTGCAACCACTTGAAAAGTGTGGCCTTTTCGCTGTGATCGGGGCAGGCCGGATAGCCCAGGGCGGGACGAATGCCCCGGTAGCGCTCTCGAATCAGGTTGTGGTGATCAAAAGCTTCATCGGGTGCATAAGCCCAGAACTCCTTACGCACCCTAAAGTGCAGCAACTCCGCAAAAGCCTCCGCCAGGCGGTCGGCCAGGGCCTTCAACAAAATGGCACTGTAATCGTCGTCGTCGGCCTCAAACTGAGCAATCCAGGGCTCAATACCTTCTCCGGCACTCACGGCAAACCCACCAATATAGTCCTGTTTCCCGCTCTCCTTTGGGGCCACAAAATCTGAGAGACAGTAATAATGCTCCTTGCCAGGCTTTTCCTGCTGTTCGCGAATATGATGAAAGGTAAACAAATGCTCTGTGGGCCGCTCAGGGTGGTAGACTTCAATGTCGTCGCCCACACTGTTGGCGGGGTATAGGGCAAAAACGCCCCGAGCCTTCAGCATTTTATCTTTTTGTATGCGTTGCAACATAGCCTGGGCGTCGCGCCAAAGCTTCACGGCCTCCCTGGCTCGTGCTTTGGCATCCTCACTACCAAAGCGCTTCAGCCACTCCTCTTCAGAGGCAGCATCCACTACGCCCTCAATCCCCTCATAGCTTCCCGTCAGGCGCCAGGCATGGAAAAAGAAAGTCCAATCGATAAAGGGCAGCAATTCAGCAAGCGGATAATCGTCCAGCACATGCAAACCGGGCTTCTTGGGAAGCACCGGAGCGGCCTTATCCCAGTCGATGACGTACTTCCGCTTACGCGCCTCTTCGATGGCCAGATACTTCCGTTCTTTCTTTCCGGCATTGGCCACCCGAAGACGTTCGTACTCAGCAGCAACGCCCTTGGCATAGTTCTCCCGATCGCGCGACAAGAGGCCGCCAACCACCTGAGCACTGGTCGAGGCATCCTTAACATACACCACGGGACCCGAATACACCGGATCAATTTTAACCGCAGTATGTACGCTGGAAGTCGTGGCCCCGCCGATCAACAGCGGCAGTTTCATCCCGCGCCGCTCCATCTCCCGGCCCACATTCACCATTTCTTCCAAAGACGGCGTAATGAGTCCACTCAGTCCCACAATATCCACCTCCCTTTCAACCGCCTCCTGCAAAATACGATCGGCCGGCACCATCACGCCCAAATCAATGACGTCGTAATTGTTACAGGCCAAAATAACGCCAACAATATTCTTTCCAATATCGTGCACATCTCCCTTTACGGTAGCCATCAAGATGCGACCGGCCTTGGTAGGTTCTGCGCCGGAAGCCCGCTTTTCTTCTTCAATAAAGGGCTGCAACCAGGCCACGGCTTTTTTCATCACCCGGGCGGTTTTAACCACCTGGGGCAGGAACATTTTTCCTGCTCCAAAAAGGCCCCCTACGATGTTCATACCATCCATCAGAGGCTGTTCAATAATGTCGAGGGCAAAGGGGTACTTGGTCCGGGCCTCGGCCAGGTCTTCCTCAATGTAATCGGCTATCCCTTTAATGAGACTGTGGTGCAGGCGCTTTTCAAGCGGCTCATCGCGCCAGGCATCCAGGGCCGCAGCAACGCCACCTTCTTTCGCCAGCTTGTAGGCCTCCGCCTTATCAATAAGACGCTCGGTAGCATCGGCGCGACGGTTCAACACCACATCCTCCACCAGCTCCAGCAAATCGGGCTCAATCTGGTCGTAAATCTGCAACATACCGGGATTCACAATGCCCATATCCATTCCCGCCTGAATGGCGTAGTACAGAAAAACCGAATGGATGGCCTCCCGAACGGTGTCGTTGCCCCTGAAGGAGAAGGACAGGTTACTTACGCCGCCACTCACCCGGGCATAAGGTAAATTTTCTTTGATCCATCGGGTGGCCTTAATGTAGTCCACCGCATAATTGTTGTGCTCCTCAATCCCGGTAGCAATGGCCAGCACATTGGGATCGAAGATGATGTCCTGGGGCGGCAGTTTCACCGTCTCAGTCAGCAAGCGGTAGGCCCGTTCGCAAATCTCAATGCGACGCTCAAAACTATCGGCCTGCCCCTTTTCATCAAAGGCCATCACCACCACGGCAGCGCCATAATCGCGCAGCAAACGCGCCTGCTCCAAAAAGGGACCTTCCCCCTCTTTGAGACTGATGGAATTGACCACACACTTGCCCTGCAGGCATTTGAGTCCCGCCTCCAAAACTTCCCAGCGCGA
>DUOK01000282.1 GCA_012838865.1 Bacteroidales bacterium
CCCCTATCTTCAACAGGCCGAAAAAATGGCCTGGTCGGACATGCAGCGCAATCCCGAAGCCTGGATGATCGACTTCCGCAAGGAACCCAAATGGGAATACACCCATGGTTTGATGATGACGGCCCATTTGGCCCTATACGAGCAAACCCGCAACGAAGACTACCTGAATTACGTTCAGGGCTTCGCCGACAAGTTTATCGGAGCGGATGGCAGTATCCTGACCTATAAGGCCAAGGATTTTAACATCGACCGCATCAACCCCGGAAAGTTTCTGATAGAACTGTACCAACTTAGCGGAGAAGAAAGGCTGCGCTTAGCCATTGAGCAGTTGCGCACCCAAATGCGCCACCATCCAAGAACTTCGGAAGGCGGATTCTGGCATAAGAAACGCTACCCCCATCAAATGTGGCTCGACGGTCAGTACATGGGGCCCCCATTTCTGGCTCAGTATGCCGCAGCCTTCAACGAGCCGGAATTGTTTTCGGAAGTTGCCCTGCAATACTTTCTGGTCGACCAAAACATGTTCGACCCCGAAACGGGGTTGTACTACCATGCCTGGGACGAAAGCAGGGAGCAGCAATGGTCACACCCCGAAACAGGACATTCGCCAGGTTTTTGGGGCCGTGCCCTGGGCTGGTTTGGCATGGGACTGGTAGACGCCACCTCCTGGTTCCCGGAGGACCATCCCGACCGCCAAAAACTCATTGAGCTCATTAACAAATATGCCGCCAACATCGTAGCCCATCAGTCCGCCGACACCGGCCTGTGGTGGCAGGTCCCCAACCAGCCGGGACGCGAAGGCAACTATGAGGAAGCGACGGGCTCAACCATGTTGACCTACTTCCTGTTAAAAAGTGTACGCCTGGGTTATTTGCCTCAGGAGTATCTGGAATATGGCCAAAAGGGCTATGAAGGCATTTGGGAGCACCTGATTCGCGAAGATGCAGACGGGACCATCAGCCTGGAAAACTGCTGTGCGGTTGCGGGACTTGGCGGCAACCCCTATCGCGACGGCAGCTACGAATATTACATCTCAGAACCCATTCGTGACAACGACCCCAAGGGAGTCGGCCCTTTTATACTGGCCGCCCTCGAAATGGACCAACTCAAGCGCTAATATTAAAAACAATAAATATACCATCAGATGAAAAAGACTTTTCTAGTTGTAATGGCCTTGTGCCTGTGGGCGGTACTTCCGGCCCAGAAGCAAAATGTATCAGAAGTCTGGGTTTCGGACCAGGGCGACGGCACCTATGTAAACCCGATTTTGTATGCCGACTACTCCGACCCGGATGTGGTAAGGGTGGGCGACGATTTTTACATGACGGCCTCCAGCTTTAATGTTTCGCCGGGTCTGCCCATTTTGCATTCCAAAGACCTGGTAAACTGGGAGCTGATTGGCCATGCCCTGCCGCGTCAGTACCCGCTTGAACATTATTCCAAACCCCAGCACGGGAATGGCGTATGGGCGCCCTCTTTCCGCTATCACGAAGGGGAGTTCTACATCTACTATGGCGACCCCGACTTCGGCATCTATATGCTCAAGGCCAGCGACCCGAAAGGTCCCTGGAGTCTGCCGCATTTGGTAAAAGAAGGCAAGGGCCTCATCGACCCTTCTCCACTATGGGATGAAGACGGACGCGCCTACCTGGTGCACGCCTATGCAGGCAGTCGTGCCGGCATCAAGAGCATTTTGGTAGTTGCCGAGATGCACCCCGACGGCACCCACCTTCTGAATGAAGGAAAAATCGTTTTTGACGGGCACGAGGCGCACGAAACCATTGAAGGTCCCAAGTTTTACAAGCACAAGGGCTACTATTACATTTTTGCACCTGCCGGAGGAGTGACCCACGGCTGGCAGGAAGTGCTGCGCAGCAAAAACGTTTACGGGCCCTATGAAAACCGCACCGTAATGCACCAGGGAAACACCGACATCAACGGTCCCCACCAGGGCGGCTGGGTCGATACCCCTACCGGCGAGCACTGGTTCATTCATTTTCAAGACGCCATTGAATACGGCCGCATCACGCACCTGAATCCCGTAAATTGGAAAGATGGCTGGCCACTGATTGGCATCGACACCAACAACGACGGCATTGGCGAACCCGTGCGCCAACACCGCAAGCCCAATGTAGGCGGCAGCCATCCCATTGTGACACCCCCCGACAGCGATGAATTCGACAGCGTAGAACTGGGCCTGCAATGGCAGTGGCACGCCAACCCCAAAAACACCTGGGCCTTCATAAATCCCGGGAAAAAGAATTTGCGTCTGTTCTCTGATCAGCTGCCCGAAAATGCGAGCAACTACTATCAGGTTCCCCACCTGCTGTTGCAGAAGTTCCCGGCACGCAGTTTTACCGTCGACACCAAAATGACCTTTAAGCCCAGCGACAAAAAGCTGGGCGAAAGAGCCGGCCTCATCATCATGGGCCGCAGCTATGCCTCCCTGGCGCTTGAAGATCGTGAAGATGGTCTCTACCTGGTATTCAACATCAGCGACGACGCCCAATACGGAGCGCCCGAAGTAGAGCACTTTGCCGAAAAAATGGCGACCAACACCATTCATTTACGCACCAGTATAAGCGACGAAGGCCTGGCCACTTTCAGCTACAGCACCAACGGGCGTCGCTTCAAAAAAATCGACACCCCTTACCCCGTTATTCGTGGTCATTGGATTGGTGCGAAAGTGGGACTGTTTAATGTTCGTCAGAAAACCACCAACGACAGCGGCTATGCCGACTTCGACTACTTCCGCTTCAGCTAATAGAGAAGCGCAATACTAATAAACAAACAAAAAAAACAATGACCACCATACTAAAAAGGACAGGGAGCCTACTCCTCCCTGTCCTCCTTCTACTGGCAACGGCCTGCAGTCGCAGCAAGGCACCTGTCGCGAACAACGACTGGGTGTACGACAACCTGGAGTTTGAGATGCCACGTGTACAGGAGCCCGTCTTTCCCAATCGAAGCCTAAACATCAGCGACCTGGGCGCCGTGGCCGATGGCCAAACCCTCAACACAAAAGTCTTTGCCCAGGGCATTGAACAGCTGGCTGCACAAGGCGGCGGTAAACTGGTTGTTCCGGCCGGCATCTACCTATCGGGACCCATCGTTCTGAAAAGCAACATCAACCTGCATTTGGAAGAAGGTGCCCTCTTGCGCTTCAGCGACAATCTGGACCTTTACCCCCTGGTAGAAAGCTACTTTGAAGGCAAGGCCGCCTGGCGCTGCCAATCGCCCCTAAGCGCAGTGGGCCAGGAGAACATCGCCATTACCGGCCCTGGTGTCATCGACGGCAACGGCCAGGCCTGGCGCCCGGTAAAGCAGGGAAAAATGACCGCCAACCAATGGCGCGACCTGGTGAACTCAGGCGGGGTGCTGGTCGACAAAGACCGTATGTGGTTTCCCACCGAAAAGGCAGCAGAAGGCTGGCGCCAATCGAGCAGCAACCTTCCGCAACTCGACAGCTTTGAAGAATACAAGGCCATTAAAGACTACCTGCGCCCCGTGATGGTGAGTCTCATCGACTGCGACAAAGTCTTACTCGACGGCCCCACCTTTCAAAACTCCCCGGCCTGGAACATTCACCCTCTGATGTGTCGCGACCTGACTGTGCGCAATCTGACCGTACGCAATCCCTGGTACTCGCAGAACGGCGACGGCCTGGATGTGGAATCCTGCAAAAATGTAGTCATTTACAACAACAACTTCGACGTGGGCGACGACGCCATCTGCTTTAAGTCGGGCAAGGACAAGCAAGGACGCGAGCGGGGCATCCCCACCGAAAACGTAGTGGTTAAAAACAATGTGGTGTATCACGGACACGGCGGCTTTGTCATCGGCAGTGAAATGTCGGGTGGCGTGCGCAACGTACACGTGTCGGACTGCACCTTTATGGGTACCAACATAGGCATTCGCTTCAAAAGCAACCGGGGGCGCGGAGGAGTTGTCGAAAACATCTACATCTCGAACATCAACATGATCGACATTCCCACCGAGCCCATTCGCTTCAACATGTTTTACGGCGGCAAAGCACCCCTGCTTGACGACGGCAGCAGCAGTCTGCCCCCGGTCGACAAAGAAACCAAAGCACATGAAGTCAGCGAAGAAACACCCTCCTTCCGCAACATACATGTGAAGAACATTGTAGCCAATGGCTTTGGCAACGCCGCACTGTTCATGGGACTTCCGGAAATGAAGCTTGAAAATGTCACCCTGGAAAATGCGCGACTGACCGCTCCCAAGGGCTTCTCCATTGTGGATGCCCACAACATCCGCCTCATCAATGTGGAAGTCATTCAGGAAGAAGGGCCCGCTTTCACCCTCTTCAACAGCAGCAACATTGACCTGGAGCAGGTGCGGTTTAACGAAAAGGACGGACTGGAGGGACTGGCGATTTCGGGCGCCGCGACCAGAGGCATACGCCTCCTTCGCGCAGATTTCGGAGCACCCGACCAACAAATACGCATGGTCAACGGAGCCAGCGCAGTAGCCCTGGACTGGGAATAAAAAAAACAGCAAAGGGCTTGTCGCTTTGTAAAAAAAAGCCTTATCTTTGCGGCTCAAATTAATTATATACCGTTGATATGTATTTGAATCAGGAAGTAAAAAAAGAAATCTTCGCAAAGTACGGAAAGTCTAATACTGATACTGGTTCCGCAGAGAGCCAGATTGCATTATTTTCCCACCGTATTTCGCATTTAACTGAGCACCTCAAGTTAAATAAGAAGGATTATAGCACGGAACACGCTTTGGTAAGAATGGTTGGTAAGCGTCGTCGCTTGCTCGATTACCTGAAGCACACCGAAATCAATCGCTACCGTGCGATTATTAAGGAACTGGGTCTGCGTAAGTAAGCAGCCCCCCTCTTTAAAAGGCAATTTCCCGTCGGGAAATTGCCTTTTTTTTTGACCAGGGGCCTGATGCTGTAACGAATAATCACTCAAACAGATATCTTCGTAAACAGATAATCCCTATCTTTGCCGCGATTAAAATGTAAAAAAATATGATTAAGCCAATTGAAAAAGTTATCGACCTTGGCGATGGAAGGTCGATTGTGATTGAGACCGGCAAGCTGGCCAAGCAGGCCGACGGCTCAGTCGTGGTACGTATGGGAAATACCTACCTGCTCGCAACAGTAGTATCCGCTCAAGATGCCAAACCCGGAACCGACTTCTTACCCCTGTCGGTCGAGTACAAAGAAAAATACGCCTCAATAGGCCGCTTTCCAGGAGGATTCCTGAAAAGGGAAGCCAGGCCATCTGATTACGAAATTCTTGTTTGCCGTTTGGTCGACAGAGCGCTCAGGCCTTTGTTTCCTGAGGACTACCATGCCGACACTTTCGTTACCATTAACCTGATTTCGGCCGACAAGGAAAGCACCCCCGATGCACTGGCGGGACTGGCTGCATCTGCTGCGCTGGCGGTTTCGGACATTCCGTTCAACGGCCCCATTTCCGAAGTGCGCGTAGCGCGCATCGATGGTCAGCTGGTGGTTAACCCTACTGTTTCTCAAATGAAAGAAGCAGATATGGACATTATTGTTGCGGCCTCCATGGACAACATCATGATGGTAGAAGGCGAAATGCAGGAAGCTTCAGAAGCCGAACTCCTGGAAGCCATGAAAGTGGCCCACGAAGCCATCAAAATTCAGTGTAAGGCCCAGATTGAACTGGCCGAAGCAGTGAAAAAAATCAAAAGGGAATACAACCACGAAGAAAACGACGAAGAACTTCGTGAAAAAGTATGGAAGGCCACCTACGACAAGGCCTATGCCGTAGCCAAAAAAGCCAATCCCAACAAGCACGAGCGCATTGCCGATTTTAAAGCGGTAGTGGATGAGTTCATTGCCGAAAACTACGCCGATACAGAGGCCGATGACATCCCCACCGATTTGATTAAGCGCTACTACCACGATGTAGAGAAGGAAGCCGTACGCGCCATGATGCTCGACAACAACATCCGTCTGGATGGTCGGAAAATGGACGAAATCCGCCCCATCTGGAGCGAGGTGGACTATCTGCCCGGCCCCCACGGTTCGGCAGTATTTACCCGTGGCGAAACCCAGTCGCTGACCACCGTTACTTTGGGCACAAAAATGGACGAGAAGCTGGTAGACGATGTACTCAACCGTACCACCGACCGCTTCCTGTTGCATTACAACTTCCCGCCCTTTTCTACCGGTGAGGCCCGCCCCTACCGCGGCACAGGACGTCGGGAGATTGGTCACGGAAACCTGGCTTTACGGGCACTTAAGCCCATGATGCCCGACGAAACCCCCTATGTGATTCGCGTAGTATCCGACATACTGGAATCCAACGGCTCTTCGTCTATGGCTACCGTTTGTGCCGGCACCCTGGCGCTGATGGATGCGGGTATCCAAATCAAACGCCCCGTTTCAGGTATTGCCATGGGACTGATTTCCGATGCCAAAACCGGCAAATACCTGATATTGTCAGACATCCTCGGCGATGAAGATCACCTGGGCGACATGGACTTTAAAGTTACCGGTACCGAAAAGGGTATTACCGCTACGCAAATGGACATCAAGGTGGATGGCCTGTCCTACGAAATCCTTGAAAAGGCCCTTAACCAGGCCCGGGAGGGACGTTTGCACATTTTGGGCAAAATCACGGAGACCCTCAGCGCACCCCGAGCCGAATTGAAACCGCATGCACCACGCATCGAGACCATTCGCATTCCTAAAGAAATGATTGGTGCCATCATCGGCCCCGGCGGAAAAATCATTCAGGAAATCCAGGCTACTACCGGCACCATCCTCACCGTTACCGAGGAAGGCCAGTACGGTATTGTTGACATCGCTGCCGACAACAAGGAAGCCATCGACAAGGCCATGGCCCGCGTAAATGCCATTGTAGCCATCCCCGAAGTGGGTAAGGTGTACACCGGCAAGGTGCGCTCCATTGTGCCCTTCGGCGCCTTTGTGGAAATTCTCCCCGGAAAAGACGGTCTGCTCCACATTTCAGAGATCGACTGGAAACGGGTAGAGAAAACCGAAGACGTATTGAAGGAAGGCGAAATGATTGATGTAAAACTCATCGACATCGATGCCAAGAGCGGAAAACTCAAGCTTTCACGAAAAGTGCTGCTTCCCAAGGAAGAGAAATAAGCAACATCAGCTACAAGCATCAGGGGGGGCCGTCGTCAGCGACGGCCCCCTTTTTCTTTTGCAGGACGGTTCTACGCAAAAACAAGGCCCCAAAATTGCATATTCAGGAACAAATCCTGTAAATTCGTGTTTTAAACCTATTGAACCAAATATTCATCTTGTGTCGCACACTCCCAAATCCGTTCATCAGTGGCATATGCTGCTCGAAGAACGCTTTCAGGGCGCGCCCCGTGAAGCCGCCCGTTTCTACGGCCTGGAAATCCTGCCACGCCTGCTGCACCGACTCGACAGCGAGTCGCCGAATTGCCGGGTCTGCGCCGGGCAGCTGAAACAAATCAACGAGATTACCGAAAGTGTGGCCCAAAGAATGCGCGATAAAGAAGCGCGGCTCGACGACTTTCAAAAGCTGCTGCAGCAAAGCGGCAAGCACTTGGAGCAGGCGCACCAGACGGTGCCCCGCGGATTGTGGCTGTCGCGCTTTACGGTGGGGGGACTGGCAGCAGGAGCCTTGCTGAGCGGCCTGTACGCCTGGCTGGTGCAACACCACGACATGGGGGGCCTGCTGCTGCTCGGGACCGTTATGGGACTGGCAGCGGGCTATGCTGCCGGAAAGTTCAAAGAAGCCCGCCTGCGTAAACAGAAGAAATTTTTTTAACACCCAACATAAACCAAACAAAAATGAAAGCGCTGCACTGGATGACGCTGACCCTCGGCTCGGCAGCTTTGCTGACCACAGCCTGTCGACAAAAACCCCAACAAATGACTTACCCCCAAACGGCAAAGGTGGATACCGTAGATGTGTACTTCGGCACAGAAGTGGCCGACCCTTATCGCTGGCTCGAGGACGATAATGCGCCCGAAACCAAAGCCTGGGTAGCCGCCCAGAACCAGGTCACCAACGAATGGTTCAGCCAAATCCCTTATCGTAAGGACATCGCCGACCGACTGGCCCAGGTATGGAACTACACCAGCCAGGGCAGTCCCGAACAAATCGGACAGCTCCAGTTCTATTTCCGCCACGACGGTCAGCAAAACCATGCGGTGTACTATGTAAAAGACCTCAGCACCAATGAGGAGCGGGTACTCATCGACCCCAACCTTTTCTCGGAAGACGGTACCACCTCCCTGGCCAGCGTAAGCGTATCGCCCGACGGCCAATATGTGGCCTACTCCACCAGCAAAGGCGGATCCGACTGGCGCGAAGCCAGAATTCGTGAAGTAGCCAGCGGAAAGGACCTGGACGACCACCTGCAATGGATCAAGTTTTCGGGTTTCAACTGGGACAAGGAGGGTTTTTACTACGGCAGATATGCCGCCCCCAAAGCCGGCGACGAGCTCTCGGGCAGCAACCAAAACCAACAGCTGTACTACCACTGGCTCAACACCCCGCAGGAGGATGACCGACTGGTATATGCCGATCCAAAAAATCCGAAATACATGTTTTCCCTGGAACTGGATAAGGACTTTCGCTACGAATTCCTCTACACCTCCAGCTCGACCAACGGCAATACTTTTGCTTTCCGGCCACGCAACAGCAAGGGCGACTTTGTGGTGGCCGACCCCGACTTCAGCACCAACACCGTACTGGCGGGAGTGGTCGATGGAAAAATTTGGGTGTACACCAACTACGAAGCGCCCCGCTACCGCCTGATGGCCTTTGATCCGGCCCAACCTGAGCAGGAAAACTGGAGCGAAATCCTGCCCGAAAGCAAGGATGTGCTCAAGGGCGTAAAACTCACCAAAGACTATCTGCTGGCCACCTACATGGTCGATGTCAGTTCCCGCTTACGGGTATTCGATAAAAAAGGCAGCTTTCTGAGCGAAGTGGAACTGCCGGGACTGGGTTCCGTGGGCGGCATTCAGCCCGTGAAGGACCAAAACCAATTCTACTTTACCTTCACCTCCTACACCACCCCCGCACAGGTGCTCTCGTACAACATCGAGAATGCCGAAATGCAGGAGGAGTTTGTGCCGCAGGTCGACTTCAATCCCGAAGACTACACCTTTAAAATGGTCTTTGTGGAAGCGCAGGACGGCGCGCAGGTGCCCCTGTCCATCGTCCACAAAAAAGGCCTGGAGCTGAACGGACAAAACCCCACCTTGCTCTATGGCTACGGCGGTTTTAACGTGGTGTATTCCCCGCGCTTTGACGTACGTCTGCTGCCCTGGCTCGAAAACGGGGGCATTTATGTAAATGCCCACATTCGTGGAGGAGGCGAATATGGAGAGGACTGGTACCGTGCCGGCACCCTGCTGAATAAGCAAAGGGTCTTCGACGATTTCATTCTGGCCGCAGAGCACCTCATTGAACAGAACTACACCCAAGCCGAAAAACTTGCGATTTATGGGGGATCCAACGGCGGACTCTTGGTTGGCGCCGTCGCCAACCAACGTCCCGAACTCTTCCAGGTCGCCCTTCCGGCAGTGGGCGTCATGGACATGCTCCGCTACCAGCACTTCACCATCGGTTGGGCCTGGGCCGGCGATTATGGACGCAGCGACGACAGTGAAGAGATGTTCCGCTACCTTTATGCCTATTCGCCCCTGCACAACATTCCCGAAGGCAGCACCTTCCCGGCCACGCTGGTGACCACCGCCGATCACGACGACCGCGTGGTGCCGGCCCATTCTTTCAAATATACAGCAGCCCTTCAGGAGAAGTACAAAGGGAGCAATCCGGTACTTATTCGCATCGAAACCAAGGCCGGACATGGCGCAGGCAAGCCCCTGTCGATGCAAATAGACGAAGTGGCCGACAGATGGGCCTTTGCCCTGTTTAATATGAAAGAGGTTTACAAAAAATAAAAAATGTACGATATTTGAGGAATCGGAGAAAAAAACCGGGAATGACGGTGAAAAAATGCGCTTTGATACCGATAAACCCTATATTTGCAATTTAAGGAACAAGGGAACTTTTATTTTTTGAAAACATTATTATATTTGTGAGAGAGTTTTGAAATTGGTTCAAGAACAAATAATTAAGCTAACATTATGAAAAGAACAAGGATTCAATTTTTTGCTATTCTGGCTCTTGCCGCTGTTATGTCCAGCTGTGCAAGTCTCGAGAAGATGAGAAAAAATGCCGGTGATATCAACTACTCCGTGACCCCCGAGGTGCTTGAAGCCCACGGCGGCAAAGTAGATGTTGCCATGAACGTACGTATCCCTGCCGGATACATGGACAGTAAGGCCACGCTGACAGCTACTCCTGTATTGGTTTATGAGGGCGGCGAAACAGCCTACCCCAGCAAGACCATCCAGGGCGAAAAAGCAGATGGCAACAACCAGGTGATCACCAAGTCATCGGGAGGCCAGATTACTTACAATGAGTCGGTACCCTACAACGAGAACATGCGTGTGGCCGACCTGGAAGTACGCATTACTGCCAGCAAAGGAGCCAACTCACTCGACTTTGAGCCCATCAAAGTGGCTGAGGGTGTAATCTCAACCTCTGCCAATGTAGCTGCGCAAGGCATTCAGCCCACCGTTGGTGCCGACCAGTTCCAGCGCATTATCCCCATTTCAAGAACTGCAGAAATCCTCTTCCTGATTCAGCAGGCCAATGTTCGCAACACCGAACTGACCAAAGCTGAAGTGAAGGCTTTGAACGATTTCATCGCAGAAGTAAAGGCTGCTGAAAACAAAGAATTCAGAGGTGCCAGCATTTCTGCTTATGCTTCTCCCGACGGTCCTGTTGACTTGAACACCCGTTTGGCTTCTCAGCGTGAGACTGCAGCCAAAAATGCTTTGAACCGTCAGCTGACCCGTTCGAAAGTAGAAGAAGCTAAGAGTGCTGATTTCTTCAACCTCAAGAATACTCCCGAAGACTGGGAAGGTTTCAAGGCTTTGATGGAAAAAAGCAACATCCAGGACAAAGAATTGATTCTGCGTGTACTTTCTATGCATTCTGATCCTGAAGTGCGTGAGCGTGAAATCAAGAACATGGCCAATACCTACAAGGTAATTGCCGACGATATTCTTCCTCAGCTGCGTCGTTCAAAAATGAGCATCAATGTAGAAGAAATTGGCAAATCTGACGAAGAAATCTCTGAATTGGCTGCCAACAACGCTTCTGCTTTGAACGCTGAGGAGCTGCTTTACGCTGCTACCCTTACCAACGACGTAGACGAGCAATTGGCCATCTACAAGAAGGCTGCCGCTCAATTCTCTGACGACTGGAGAGCCCACAACAATGTAGGTCTGGCCCTTTACAAGAAAGACGACCTGGCCGGTGCCAAAGGTGCTTTCGAAAAAGCCAACAGCATCAAAGCCAACCAGCCTGAGGTTATGAACAACCTGGGTGCCGTTGCTCTGCGCGAAGGCGATTTGGCTGCTGCCGAAGAGTATTTCGGAGCTGCTGCAGGTGCCGGTGCTGAGCTGGACAACAACCTGGGTGTATTGGCCCTCAAAAAAGGGGAGTACGACGAAGCCGTTCGTTACTTCGGTAACAGCGTAAGCTGCAACGCTGCTTTGGCTAAAATTTTGGCCGGCAACTACGACGCTGCACTGTCTACCCTTAACGCCAACACCATGGAAGTAGGTCAAAAGTACTATCTGAAAGCAATTGTAGGTGTACGCACCAACGACTCAGACATGATGTTCAGCAACCTGCGCAAAGCCGTAGAGTTGGACAGCAACCTGAAGTCTCGCATTGCTAGCGATATGGAATTTGCCCGTTACTTCGAAGATGCCACTTTCAAAGGCATCGTTCAATAAGTAAAGGTTTACAATACAAAAAAAGGCTGTCGGATGCGACAGCCTTTTTTTGTATCTTTAGGTCTCACTGATAAAACAAAAAACTATGACAAAGACTAAGAAAATTGCCGTAGTATTATCCGGTTGCGGCGTTTACGACGGGGCCGAAATTCACGAAGCCGTTTGCAGTATGCTGGCCATCGCAGAGGCAGGTGCCGAATACGACTTGTATGCCCCCGACATAGACCAGCACCATGTGATCAACCACCTCAACGGCAGCGAAATGCCCGAAAAACGTAATGTGTTGGTGGAAGCAGCCCGCATAGCCCGGGGCAACATCAAAGCCTTGTCGCAGCTACAAGTCGAACAGGCAGACGCACTGCTTTTGCCCGGCGGGTTTGGCGCAGCCAAAAACCTGTCGTCCTTTGCCTTTGACGGAGCCGACTGCAAGATTGAGCCCCAAACAGAACGCGTTGTTCGCAGCTTTCACCAGGCAGGAAAGCCCATTGCCGCCCTTTGCATAGCGCCGGTTGTTATTGCCAAAATTTTAGGTGATGTTGAAGTTACCATTGGCAGCGACAAAGCTACCGCAGCAGCCATCGAAACCATGGGCGGCCAACATACCACCACCGGTCACGGCCAAGTGGTTACCGACACCAAAAATAAGTTGATTACCACTCCCTGCTACATGCTCGACGCCACCCTCCCCCAGATTGCCACAGGGGCCCGCGCCGCAGTCACTGCCCTCCTGAATCTTATTCCTTAAGCCCGGGGGCGGCGTGCCTAGAGCGCACCATTATCAATCATCGTGATGATGTGCTCCACCATCCTGTCCTCCTCTTCGGCATCGTACTCCGATTTGAGGTTGGCACCAAAGATGCGGGCGATGCCCTGCCAGAAGAAGGCAGGGACGCCCCCTTTGTAATCTCGTATCAAATTATAACTCGAAGCGCCGGTCTCCCGATCGATGAGCTTAATCAACAAACGCCCCTGTGAAAAGGTCAGCTTACGTAAGGGCGCTTCAAACTCAGCGAACAATTCCTGCTCGGCTTCCTTCAAATAGGCCTTGCGCTGCTTCTCGGTTTTCAGCAGACTCATTTCGTAGTTGTACACCTCCAACCGTTCTGCAGCCAGGCGGGCATAGGGCAAGGTGACTTTTATATTGCGCACCAGGCGATGGTATTGATTGTACTCCCTTCGGTTTTTAAACTCCCAGGGCTTCATTACCACCACCTCACCCAGCAGTACATGCGGAATGGTGTCGCCATCCACCACTTTGGCTTTCGTATACAATTCCTTCCGCTGCCGGGTCAATTCCTCAGCGCGACTTTGTGCCACCATACCCTCCCCCCAAAAAAGGAGGGCCCACACAACAAAAGCTATTTCTGCGAATCTCCTCATCAGCGCGTTCAATTAAAGGCCGGAGTTCCGGCCTTTAACTTTATGCAAAAACCGTTCCCTTTGCACAAAAAGCTCACCCACAAAGACCTAGCCAACCAACTGCTTGACCAAATCGGCCGCTTCCTGCAAAGTAATGGCAGAGTATACCTTCAAACCGGAACCATCGATTACGGCTTTGCCTTCCTCGGCATTGGTTCCCTGCAAGCGTACGATGATGGGTACCTTAATGTTGCCCAGTTTTTTATAAGCCTCTACCACCCCGGAGGCCACACGATCACAACGTACAATGCCGCCAAAGATATTGATCAATACGGCCTTCACACGCGGGTCGTCCAGAATGATTTTGAGCCCGGCTTCCACGGTTTGTGCATTGGCGCCGCCACCCACATCCAAAAAATTGGCCGGCTCACCACCGGACAACTTGATGATGTCCATCGTAGCCATGGCCAAGCCGGCACCATTAACCATACAACCCACATTGCCGTCGAGCTTCACAAAATTCAGATTGTGCTTACCCGCCTCAATTTCTGAC
This sequence comes from Bacteroidales bacterium, assembly GCA_012838865.1. Lineage (GTDB taxonomy): Bacteria > Bacteroidota > Bacteroidia > Bacteroidales > Marinilabiliaceae > Geofilum. The sequence goes on from DUOK01000282.1 coordinate 13,758, forward strand.
GGCTCCTCCTCCGACAAGTCGCGCATCTGCTCTATAAGCGAATGTCTGAACAAGGCACTGTCGTCGATATTCACTTTGGCATCCACAGCCAGGATTTTATCGTCGGTGGTCTTTAAAACCGGATTGATCTCAAAAAGGGAGGCATCCACGGCCACAAATGAAGCATACAAACGCTCCACAAAATGCGCCATTTCACGCGCCACCTTACCACTCAAGCCCAGGTTACGGGCAATTCTTTGTCCCTGAAAGGGCAAAACACCAAACGAGGGATCAATCTCCTCCTTAAATATCTTTTCAGGTCGCTGCGCTGCCACCTCCTCAATATCAACACCTCCTTCGGGCGAGTACATGACCACATTTCGGCCACTTTGACGGTTCAGCAAAATACTCATATAGTACTCCTGCTTTTCGGTGGGACCCGGATAATAAACATCCTGAGCCACCAGCACCTTGCTCACCTTCTTGCCTTCGGGACCGGTTTGCGGGGTGACGAGTTGCATGCCCAGCATCTTCTCTGTAATGGCACGTACCTCATCCAAGCTCTTGGCCAGCTTTACACCGCCCCCTTTACCGCGACCTCCCGCATGAATTTGCGCTTTAATCACCCACCAATTGGTGCCCGTTTCGGCCAGCAAGGCCTCTGCAGCCGCCACCGCTTCATCCGGGGTAGCCGCCACCTGTCCCTCCTGAATGTTAACACCGTTCTCTTTCAAAATGGCTTTCGCCTGATACTCATGAATATTCATAGACCTACTGATTTAAGGGATGGAGAACCAAAAGATACTAAAATAAGTCCCCCGTTAAACAAATTATCTTTCTATTTTTGCACTTCAATACAATTTTATGCGAAAACTAAGGATTACTGAATTAAACAGATTAACGCCAGAAGAGTTTAAAGCGGCCCCCAAACATCGCATCATCGCCGTTCTCGACAACGTACGCAGTCTCCATAACGTAGGCAGTGTGTTCCGAACGGCCGATGCTTTTTGCCTCGAGGCCGTATACCTGTGTGGCATTACCGCCACCCCTCCCCACAACGAAATCCACAAAACTGCGCTGGGCGCCGAAGACGCAGTCAGCTGGCGCTATTTTGACAGCACCCTCGACGCCCTCGATGCGCTCAGAGCGCAGGACTACCTGCCCATAGCCATTGAACAGGTAGATAAAAGCATCGCGCTGGGCGACTTTAAAGCAGACCCCAATCAGGGCTACGCCTTCATTTTTGGCAACGAAGTAAAAGGCGTACAGCAGGCGGTCATCGACCGCTGCCACGCCTGCATCGAAATCCCTCAATACGGCACCAAGCACTCCCTCAACGTATCGGTCACCGCCGGCATCGTCCTTTGGGAAGCCTTGCGCTCCTGAAGCCGTCGTCAACAAAAGCCTACACCTTCGTCAACAAAAGCCCACAACCTACTGAAAACAAGTTGACAATAGCTGAACTACAGCCTACCTTTCGTTTCATAATCAAAATACTACGCCACATGAAACGGAAATGGATCATCAGCCTAACCCTTGCCTTACTGCTCAGCCCCTCCCTTTCTTTACAAGCCCAGAGTCTGATGGACCGAATGGCCAAAAAGGCGGCAGAGAAACTGGAACAGAAGACAGAGGAACGCATTGAACAAAAAATTGACGAAGGCATAGAACGTGGACTCGATGCAACAGAAGATGCTGTGAAGGAAGGTGCCGCCTCCGACACGCCACCTGCTGCTTCCAGAGAAACGGCAGAGCAAAGGGAGGCTCAACAACAAATCCGGATGCAAAACATGCTCAGCAAAATGAGCGTTTCGGGCGAGCCGGTTCGCTTCAGCGACACTTACACCTTCGACACCTCCGTACGTATGCACATCAAAACCCTCAAAAAGAACGGCAAAGTCGGCAGCGAGGGCGATATGATTTCCTACTTAAATGCAAGCCAAAACTGTTCGGCCTTTGAGTTTGTTTCGGGCAACCTCGAAATGAAGGATGGCCCGCAAAACAAAGGGCTGTTCATCATGGACCAGGACAACAAGACCACACTCATTCTTTCCAATGAGAACAATGAAAAGACAGGCATCGCCTATGGCATGAGCGGACTGGAGCACCTCACTTACGAGGAAGACTCCTATGACGAAGAAGAGGCAGATGGGCAACATCCAAATCTCCAAAAAACCGGTCGCACCAAAACCATTGCCGGCTATCCCTGCGAAGAATACACCTACGCCAATGAAGAAAGCAAGGGTACTGTTTGGCTCACCACCTCGATAAAAAATCAGCAGTCCAGGGCCCTTCCCAATCAATTTGGCTGGAATCAGGTTTTCCTGGGCAGCACCAAGGGCTATTTGATGGCCAGCGAAAGCACCGATCTCGAAACGGGGGAGACTTCCATCATGGAAATAACGGAAATCAACACAACCCGAAAAACCACCTTCAACACCCGCGAATACAGCATCACCAATTTAGGCAGCATGCAACTTGGGGGCGAGTAGGCACCCAAAGGAAATATCTAAGAAGCATCCCTACGTTGTCCAATTAATGCGGGCAACACTTTGCCTCGAAAAGGCAGTCCCTTCTTTGGCGGACTGCCTTTTTTGCCTTATCTTTTTTGGACAAAAAAAGTCCCTATGCAAAACGAACATCCCTCACTGGTAGAACAACCAGCCTATTTGCGCCTGACCAGCATCTTACTGGGCGTGGTGCTGATTGTGTTTATCATGCAAAGCGCAAAGGCGGTGCTGGTTCCCATCCTCATTGCCGGATTTCTGGCGGTTCTAATCAGCCCCCTTGCTTCCTGGCTCCAACGCAAAGGTCTGGGAGGTGCCCTGGCTGCCCTCATCAGTCTGCTGGCCTTGCTGGCCCTAATCTTTGGGGTGGTCTACTTCTTTTACAACCAAATACTGAGTTTCTCCCGTGATTTGGAGGGACTGGAAACCCGGTTCGGGGAATTATTGGCGGGCCTCAACAACTTTCTGACGACCCACCTCGACGGGGTCGTGCCCATTTCAATGGACAGTCTCAAAAATGTCGTTTTCCAGCAGATTTACGACAACATGAACGTACTCACCCAAGGTGTTCTGGCTACTGCGGGAACCCTCACCATGGCCTTTATCGTACCCATCTACATCTTTCTGTTTATTCTCTACCGCAGCTTCATTATCGAATTCTTCAAAAAGGCCTTTTCCAAAAAGCATAAAGACAAAGTAGAAAATGCCATCTCCAAAATTAAGGATGTCGTACAAAACTACATCAAAGGGGCCGTCATCGTTATTTTGATTCTGGCGGTACTTAACAGCATCGCTCTTTACAGCCTGGGCATCAAACACGCCCTGCTCTTTGCCCTCTTTGCCGCCATTCTCAACGTCATCCCCTACCTGGGTCCTTTCCTTGGGGCCATCTTCCCCATCTTCTTTGCACTCCTTACCAAAGACTCCCTTTGGTACCCCTTTGGCGTTTTTCTGGCTTTTTATGTAATACAGTTGTTCGAGAGCAACTTATTTACGCCCAAAATTGTGGGGGGACAAGTAGCCATGAACCCACTCATGACGATTATTGCGCTATTTATCGGCAACTTCGTTTGGGGCTTGGCCGGCATGATCTTATTCATTCCGGGCATGGCCATCTTGAAAGTAATTTTTGACGAAGTGGAAGGTATGGAGGCCTACGGCTTTTTGCTGGGTGCGGTAAACAATAAAAATTCGGCGGACAAGGGCAACACAAAAGCCAAAGCATGGGCCGACAAAATCCAAAAGCAGATCAAAGGTGGCGACAGCAAAAAATGAACCTTCCTTTCGATGAATTGTTAGACAAGCAGAATTGATCCAACAAAAAATATTCAAATGGAAAAATACGATGTACTGGTTATTGGTAGTGGACCCGGGGGCTATGTAACCGCCATACGGGCTTCGCAACTGGGGATGAAAGTCGCCATTATTGAAAAAGCCGAATTGGGTGGCGTTTGTCTTAACTGGGGTTGTATCCCTACCAAATCGCTGCTTAAAAGCGCACAGGTATTCGATTACCTCAACCACGCTGCCGATTATGGCATCCAAATCGACGGCTCTGCCAATGCCGACTTTGGCGCTATGGTTAAACGCAGTCGCGATGTGGCCGGCGGCATGAGCAAAGGCGTGCAGTTTCTGTTGAAAAAGAACAAGGTGGAGGTCATCCAGGGGACAGCCAAACTGACCAAAGACAAAAAAGTGGAAGTTACCGGAGCCGATAAAAAGAAGACCACTTACGAAGCGCCTCACGTGATACTGGCGACAGGTGCCCGCAGTCGTGAGCTGCCCAACCTGCCCCAGGACGGTAAAAAGATCATCGGCTATCGCGAGGCACTGACCCTCGACAAGCAGCCCGAATCAATGGTGGTAGTAGGTTCAGGTGCCATAGGCAGCGAATTTGCTTACTTCTACAGCACCATCGGCACCAAGGTAACACTGGTCGAGTTTATGGACAACATTGTGCCTGTAGAGGACGACGAAGTCTCCAAGCAGTTGGCGCGCTCCTTTAAAAAAGCAGGCATCGACGTACGCACCAGTTCCGAGGTGACCAAAGCCGACACCTCCGGCAAAAAAGTTAAAGTAACCATTAAGGATAAAAAGGGTAAGGAAGAGGTGGTTGAAGCCGACATCGTATTGTCTGCGGTGGGCATTACCCCCAACACCGAAAATCTGGGACTGGAAGAAGCCGGTGTTACCCTGGAAAAAGGTCGGGTTAAAGTGGATGAGTTTTACCAAACCAGCGTGCCCGGCATTTACGCCATTGGCGACATTGTTCCGGGACAAGCTCTGGCGCACGTAGCTTCTGCCGAAGGCATCATTTGCGTAGAGAAAATTGCCGGTCATCATCCCGAGCCGCTCAACTACAGCAACATCCCCGGCTGTACCTATACCGGTCCCGAAGTGGCTTCGGTGGGGCTCACGGAAAAAGCCGCCAAGGAAGCAGGCTACGAACTCAAAGTGGGCAAATTCCCCTTCTCCGCCAGCGGAAAAGCTTCTGCTGCCGGACACAAAGACGGTTTTGTTAAGCTCATTTTCGATGCCAAATACGGCGAATTGCTCGGTGCCCACATGATTGGTGCCAACGTTACCGAAATGATTGCCGAACTCGTTGTGGCCCGCAAGCTGGAAACTACCGGACACGAACTCATCAAGGCGGTGCACCCGCACCCCACCCTCTCCGAAGCCGTTATGGAGGCAGCCGCTGCCGCCTATGGCGAGGTGATTCACATTTAAGCTTCCAACAGGAGATTTCCCCAAAAAGCGGGGTCCGCAGCAGCGGGCCCCGCTTTTTTCTACCCCAACTCTCTCTACTCCGGAAGAAAACAAAGAAAGGAAGCCAAATTAGCAGCACTCACTCTGGAAGGGAAGTGGTGTATAACGTTGGTCTTCAGGAAATTCGTCCAAGTGCAGATGTGTACCATCAAGCCTCAGCTTATTTCCGATTTAGATCCTTTGTGAAGTGAACGTAAAAATCCGGGTTGTTTGAGCCGAAGGCGAGTTCCCGGATTTTAGTGAACAAAGCAAAGGCTCCGGAAATAAGCGAAAGCGCAGAGGGTATACATCAAGCGAAGTGAAAAGATATTTTCTGTCAGCCACTGGAATACACCACGACCACCACGACAAAATATATCCCCACTTTTCACGTTTTACCCATCAAACACGCTATTAAATTAAGAGGTTCGTTATATTTATGGCGCCTAAAAGAACGATCCACCCCATTGAATCCAAAAAAATGATGAAGCAGCTCAGTTCCCGGTTAACTTTTTACTTCTTCATGGTCGCCGCCCTAAGCCTGCAGGGCTGCTCCGGCTCCGGACGGCTGGGCAAAGCCATGAAGACCTATGAAGTAGGCGAGTATGCCCGGGCCACTTCGGCCCTCAACAAAGCCTATCGCCGCGAAGACAACCGCTACTACCGGGGAGAAGCTTCCTTTTATATGGGCGAAAGCTACCGCCATACCAACCAGCCAAGAAGGGCTGCACCCATGTATGCACGTGCCCTTCGCTTCAACTACAAACCAAGTGAGTCGCTCCTTTTACAGGCACGACAAATGCTCAAACTGGAACAATACGAAGATGCTGCAGCCCTTTTTGAAAGCTACCTGCAAGAAAGCAACCACCAGTTGGCCCACAACGGACTGGCTTCTGCACGGCTGGGCCAAAACCCGCCACCTCCCAAAGCCTACCAGCTCGAAACCATCCGCAAACTGACCTCACGCAACAGCGATTTCTCGCCCTTTTTAAACCCGGACGACCCCACCGAATTATTCTTTTCCTCCATGCGCACTACCGGCAAAAAGAAGCGCCATCAAAACCGCATTACCGGCCAGGGCTTTTCGAGCATCTACAGCGTGATTCAGGATTCCAGGGGCGACTGGCAGGATCCGGTCTTGTTCCTGGATCAGGAAAGTGACGGCGATTATGAAGACGGGACCCTCACACTGACTGCAGACGGCAGGAACGCCTATTTTACGCGTACGCGTTACGACAAAGGCCAGCCCATGGGCGCCGAAATTTGGAATACCCAAAGTATGGGTGGACGCTGGTCCGACCCCGTTAAAATCGAATTGGGGCCCGACTCCCTGATTTTTGCCCACCCCGCCATTTCTCCGGACGGCAAAACCCTCTATTTTGTGTCCGATATGCCGGGTGGTTTTGGGGGCAAGGACCTTTGGATGGTTCCCCGCATCGGTGACGAATGGGGCACCCCGGTCAATTTAGGTGGGGACATCAACACCGCAGGCGATGAGCTTTTCCCGACGGTGCGCCAGGACGGTACGCTCTATTTCAGCTCAGACGGACTGGTGGGCTATGGGGGACTGGATATTTTTAAAGCGACTCCGCGTGAGGAGGATGGGCGCTGGCGGGTCGAGAATCTGGGACGCCCCATTAACTCAAGTTCCGATGACTTTGGCATCACCTTTTACCGTAACCGCGAGGCAGGCTTCTTTTCCAGTTCCAGAGACAATCCAAGAGGCTACGAAAACATCTACGCTTTTGCGCTCCCCGTCATACGGCCCCTCCTTGGTGGCAAGGTCAGAACGGCCGACGAGGAAGTCCTCCCCGAAGGGGCCATGCTGCGCATCGTCGGTACCGACGGAAGCAACCGACAAGTGCCCATCGGCTCCGGCGGCAACCTGAACCTGATGCTGGAGCCCGACCAGGAATACACGCTCCTGGTAAGGGCCCCGGGCTATCTCAACCACCATCAGCGCATTTCAACTACAGGCCTCACCGAAAGCAAAACTTTTGAGCTCGACATTCAGCTGCAAAGCGCTTCGGCCCCCATCGTTTTTAACCAGCTGCAATTCAAACCCGGGCAGTCTGACCTCAGTCCCGACGCCCAAAAGGAACTGGACAGGGTGGCAGACATGATGAATACGAATCCCGCTCTCAAGATTCATATCGATGCCCATACCGATGCACGTGGCGAGGCTACAGCGCAATTGGTACTGGCGCAGCAACGCGCAGAAGCTGTCATGAATTACTTACAAACCAAAGGCGTTGCCGAAGAACGACTTAGTGCCCGTGGTCACGGGGGCAGCACCCCGCTGAAAGTAGATGCGGTACAGGCGCGCATCCACCGCTTTTTAAAGGAAGGCGACGAACTGACCGAGGGCTTCCTCCAGCGCCTCAGCAGGGGCGACCAAAACACGGCCCGAGCCCTCAACAACCGCGTGGAGTTTAGCATAATGCCCTGAGAGAAGTTGACGATACCAAAAGATTGTATTACTTTTGCGGGCTGAAACATCAGGCAAAATTTTTATTGTGAGCAAGGATTCCAGATACAACCAGCGCGGCGTTTCCGCCTCCAAAGAGGATGTGCATGCGGCCATCAAAAACATCGACAAAGGACTGTTTCCAAAGGCCTTCTGCAAAATCATCCCCGATCATCTGGGCAAGGACCCCGATTGGTGCAACATTATGCATGCCGACGGTGCAGGTACCAAGTCGGCGCTGGCTTACCTGTATTGGAAAGAAACCGGCGACTTGTCGGTATGGAAGGGCATTGCTCAGGATGCCATCATTATGAATGTGGACGACCTGCTTTGTGTGGGAGCCACGGAAAACATCTTGCTTTCATCGACCATAGGGCGCAACAAAAACAAGGTGCCCGGTGAGGTCATCTCGGCCATCATCAACGGTACGGAAGAAATTCTGCAGCAACTCCGCGACAACGGCATCAGCATTTGGTCTACCGGTGGCGAAACCGCCGACGTGGGCGATTTGGTGCGCACCATCATTGTGGATTCTACGGTGACTTGCCGCATGAAGCGTTCCGAAGTGATCTCCAACGACCGCATTTCGCCCGGTGATGTGATTGTGGGACTGGCCAGCTACGGGACAGCCAGCTATGAAGCGGGTTACAACGGGGGCATGGGCTCCAACGGACTCACTTCGGCCCGTCACGATGTGTTTGCCAAATACCTGGCGGACAAGTATCCCGAAAGCTTTGATCCCGATGTGCCTGAAGAACTGGTGTATACAGGACCCCATAAACTCACCGACGCCATTGCAGAGGTGGGCCTGGATGCAGGCCAACTGGTTCTCTCGCCCACCCGCACCTATGCCCCGGTCATTAAAAAGTTACTGGAAACCGATAGGTCCAACATTCATGGCATGGTGCACTGTTCCGGTGGTGCGCAGACCAAAGTGCTGCACTTTGTGGACCAACTGCACGTCATCAAGGACAATCTCTTTGAGGTTCCGCCGCTCTTCCGTATGATTCAGGAAGCCTCCGGCACACCATGGGCCGAAATGTATAAGGTCTTTAACATGGGGCACCGTATGGAAATTTATGTGCAGCCCGAACACGCCCAAAATGTAATCGACGTAGCCCGCAGCTTCAACATTGAGGCACAAATCGTTGGCCGCTGTGAGGCCTCTGAGAAACCCCGACTGACCATCCGCAGTGGCTTTGGAGAATTCTTTTATTAGCTTCTCCGGCATTGAAACACCGGCACGGGTGCCCGCACCCGGCCGCACCAACTCCCAGCCCTTTTCTACATTTTCAATGCTTAAAATCAAAACATCATGGCAATTACTTCATCTCTACTGGATAAATTGCAGGCCATCCGCCTGCGTTTCGAAGAAATCGGCACCCAGCTCACCGACCCTTCGGTAATCAGCGACACCAAGCGCTACATCAAACTCAACAAGGAGTACAAAGACCTGGAAGAATTGGTGGCTGTTTCTATGGAGTACAAAAACATTCTGGACAACATCGAAAGCACCAAGGCCCTCCTTAAGGAAGAAAAGGATGAGGAAATGCGGGAAATGGCGCGGGCCGAACTCGATGAAATGGAAGATAGGATACCACAAATGGAGGAGGAAATCAAGATTCTGCTCCTGCCCTCCGATCCCGAAGACGAAAAAAATGTGGTGGTCGAAATCCGCTCGGGGACGGGTGGCGACGAGGCCAGCATTTTTGCCGGCGACCTCTTTCGCATGTACACCAAATTTTGTGAAGACAAGGGCTGGAAGGTAGAAGTCACCCATACTTCGGAAGGCACCTCCGGCGGTTACAAAGAAGTGGTTTTCAACGTGAGCGGCAACGGCGTTTACGGCATCCTCAAATACGAGTCGGGCGTGCACCGGGTGCAGCGGATTCCGCAGACCGAGACCCAGGGTCGGGTCCATACTTCTGCGGCCACCGTAGCGGTTTTGCCCGAAGCGGAAGAGTTTGATGTGCAAATCCGCCAGGAAGACATCCGCAAAGACACCTATTGCTCTTCCGGACCGGGGGGACAGTCGGTCAACACCACCTACTCAGCCATTCGACTGACCCACATCCCCACCGGTATTGTGGTGACTTGTCAGGACCAGAAATCACAGTTGAAGAACCTCGACAAGGCGATGATCGAATTGCGGACCCGGATTTATAACCTCGAGCACCAAAAACACCTCGACGAGATTTCCTCTAAGCGTAAAACCATGGTGTCGACCGGCGACCGTTCGGCAAAAATCCGCACCTACAATTATCCGCAGGGCAGGGTGACCGACCACCGTGTAAACTTTACGCTCTATAACCTGACTGCCGTAATGGACGGCGACATTGATGCCATCATCAACAAGCTGCAGATGGAAGAAAACGCCGAGCGTTTGAAAGAAGCCGAAATGTAAGCAAGCTGCAGTTTGTCCTTTATGTAGACCTGGAGGCCGACGGGCCCCTCAGTATAAGATGACTCCGGGACTTGTCCCGATAAAAAATAAGCGCCATGACCAGAGATCAATTGTTTCAACAAATCCAAAAGAAGGAGAGCTTCCTTTGCGTAGGCCTCGACACCGACATCCAGAAAATCCCGCGGTTTTTGATGGATACCACCGATCCGATTTTCGCTTTCAACAAGGAAATCATCGATGCCACGCACGATTTGTCTGTAGCCTACAAACCCAACCTGGCTTTTTATGAGAGTCTGGGGGTGAACGGTTGGAACAGTCTCGAAAAAACAGTCAACTACATCCGCTACAACTACCCCGACCTTTTCATCATTGCGGATGCCAAGCGGGGCGACATTGGCAACACCTCCAACCTCTATGCCCGGGCCTTTTTTGATGCGATGGACTTCGATGCGGTAACGGTAGCGCCTTATATGGGGGAGGACTCGGTGAAGCCCTTCCTGACCTACGTCGACAAATGGGTTATTTTGCTGGCGCTCACCTCCAACAAGGGCGCCGACGACTTCCAATACATGAACGAGGACGGCGAACGCCTCTTTGAGCGCGTACTCAAATACTCCTCTGCCTGGGGCAACGAAGAAAATATGATGTATGTGGTAGGTGCCACACGCGCCGAAATGCTCACTGAAGTACGTAAAGTGGTGCCCGATCACTTCCTCTTGGTACCCGGTGTAGGCGCCCAGGGCGGCAGTCTGGCCGATGTTGCCAAATACGGCATGAACCGCCACTGCGGCCTCCTGGTCAACTCCTCCCGCCAAATCATTTACGCCGGCAACGGCGACGACTTCGCCACCCAGGCCCGTCATGCCGCCCGTGAAGTACAGACCGAAATGGCCGCCCTCCTAAAACAGTATACCCAGGACTAACATCAACGGGGTTTCAACCCCGTTGAACCTTTGTGCCCCTGCGGGGCACGCCTTACAGGTCTTATCATAACCCAGGACTTCAGTCCTGGGAAACCTGGGCCTCGATAGCTCAGGTCATACACATCTCCTTCTTTGACGACCTCCAGCCGCAGGGGCACAGGTGCCCCAAGGCCGCGGACTTCAGTCCGCTTACAAGAACAGGCGCTTCGCGCCTGACCATTCCTTCCCAATCATAACCCAGGACTTCAGTCCTGGGACCTGGGGTGGCCCAAGGTGGCCAGACAGGGCCAGACAGGACCGACAGGCGCCCCCCCTACTCCGCCCTGCCCAGCACCCGCAGCAACTCCTCCTCCGGACTGCCCGACTCCGGACGGTAATCATACTCCCACCGCACCCGCGGGGGGAGACTCATCAATATCGACTCCGTACGTCCCTGCGTCTTAATCCCAAACAGGGTCCCCCTATCGTGCAGCAAATTGAACTCCACATAACGGCCCCGCCTGATCTCCTGCCAATAACGCTGCCGCTCACCGTACTCCATTCCCCTTCTGCGTTCCACAATCGGCAAATAGGCCGGTAAAAAAGCACGCCCCAAAGCCATCGTCATCTCGAGCCAGAAACGACTGTCGTGCTCCCCGTCGGGTCGCAAATAATCAAAAAAGAGTCCCCCAACCCCACGTGCCTCGTTCCGGTGTGGATTAAAAAAATAAGTATCGCAAGCCGCCTTAAAACGAGGATAGAGTGTCTTGTCCATCCCATCGCAGACCCTCTGCTGTACCGCATGAAAATGGCGGGCATCTGCTTCATAATAGTAATAAGGCGTTAAATCGCTGCCGCCCCCAAACCACTGGTCCACCACTTCCCCCTCGGCATCGTAAAGCTCAAAATAGCGGTAATTGGCGTGCACCGTGGGCACATAAGGATTAAGAGGATGCAACACCAGGGAAAGCCCACAGGCAAAAAAGCGGTCGTGACGGGTCTTCAACACCTCCTGCATGGCAGCAGGCAGTTGTCCATGCACCGCCGAGGTATTCACCCCTCCTTTTTCGAACACTTCTCCCTTACTGATTACCCGGGAAAGTCCTCCTCCACCCCCGGTACGCTGCCACTCGTCCCGACCAAAAACAGCCTTCCCGTCCACGGCTTCCAGACGGCTGCAAATTTCATCCTGTAAAGCAGCTGTATACTTTAAAAAAGTCTCTTTGTAACTTTCCATCGTCCAAATCTTTTTAGAAAAACCTTTTTCAGCCGAACTTGTTGAATAATTAAGACAGTTTTATCTTAAAATCTATAATTATGGCATTTACTCTCGCAAACGGCCAAAAGGCACCCGACTTTAAGCTGCCGGCCACCGATGGAAAGACTTATTCCCTGAATGATTTTTCAGAAGCACCCTGGCTGGTGGTATTTTTCACCTGCAACCACTGTCCCTATGTAATCGGTTCGGATGAAGTAACCCGCACAACGGCCGAAAAATTCAGGGACAAAGGGGTACAGTTTGTGGGCATCAACGCCAACAGCAAGAATACCCACGAAGACGACAGCTTCCCCAATATGGTAAAGCGTATGGAAGAACAGCGCTTTCCCTGGGTTTACCTGCACGACGAGACCCAGGAAGTCGCCCTGGCCTACGGCGCCTTGCGCACGCCGCACTTTTACGTGTTCGACAAGGACCGAAAACTGGTTTACACCGGTCGCGGTGTTGACAGTCCCCGCGACACTTCCAAAATGACCGAGAACACCCTTGATTTGGTGCTGGACGCCCTCACCAAAGGGCAAGCCAGTCCCTTTGCAGCCACCAACCCCATCGGCTGTAATGTAAAGTGGGACGGGCAGGACCGCCACTGGATGCCGGCAGATGCCTGCGACCTGGTATAAAAAAAGCGGCTCTAAAGCCGCTTTTTTTATGAAATATGCCGTCTGTTATTAACGAACCAAACCACGCTGCTTCAAGAGTGGCTCAATACCGGGCTCGCTTCCACGGAAAGACTTATACATCTCCATTCCGTCGCGGGTACCTCCTTTTTCAAGAATCTCGGTACGGAACTTACGTGCCGTTTCGGCATCAAACAAATCGCCGGTCTCCACAAAAGCCTCAAAAGCATCGGCATCCAAAACACCGGCCCAAATGTAGCTGTAGTAGCCGGCAGAATAACCGCCGGAGAAAATGTGCTGGAAGTGGGTCGAACCGTGACGGAAATAAATTTCATCCATCATGTTGAATTTTTGCTGAACACCCTTCTCAAACTCGGCCACATCAAAGGGCTCATATTCTTTAAGGGTATGGTACTCCATATCCAAAAGGGCCGAAGCCATAAACTCAACGGTGGCAAAACCCTGATTAAAATTGGCGCTCTCCTGAAGACGCTCAATCAAAGCATCGGGAATCACTTCGCCGGTCTCATAATGCCTGGCAAACTGCTTCAACACTTCGGGGTGCTTGGCCCAATTTTCCATAACCTGAGATGGCAGCTCTACAAAATCACGCTGCACCGATGTCCCTGAAAGTCCATGATAAACAGTATTAGAAAGCAAACCGTGCAAGGCATGGCCAAATTCGTGGAAGAAAGTCGTCATCTCGTCGAAGGTCAGCAAGGCCGGCTGGTCGCCACTTGGCGCAGTAAAGTTACATACAATGGTGATCACCGGATGAACAAAGTTGCCTTCCTGATCGACCTGCTGCTTGCGGTAACTGCTCATCCAGGCACCGCCACGCTTGCTGGCACGCGGATGCATATCCATATACAAAATACCTACGTGACTGCCATCGGCCTCCTTCACTTCCCAGGCTGTAGCCTCTGGATGGTAAACCGGCACATCGTTGCGCTGCTCAAACTGCAATCCATACAACTTATTGGCCACCATAAAGATGCCGTCACGCACACTGTTCACCTCAAAATACCGACTGATTTCTCCCTCATCCAAATCGTACTTGGCCTTACGCACCTTCTCGGCATAGTAACGCCAATCCCAAAAAGCCAAATCAAAGTTGTTGCCTTCACTGTCGATCATCTCCTGCAGCATCACCGCTTCCTCACGGGCAATAGGCAGCGCCGCATCCCAAATTTGCTTAAGGAAGCTGTTCACCGTTTCCACATTACCTGCCATCCGGTTTTCCAGCGCAAAATCAGCATAAGAATCAAAACCCAGCAACTTAACTCTTTCCAAACGCAACTGGGTCAGCTTATTGATGATCTCCCCATTGTTGAACGCGTTGTCGTTGTTCCCACGGTTGATGTAGGCCCTGCCCATTTGCTCACGCAAATCGCGATTATCGGCATAGGTCAGAAAAGGCATCACGCTGGGATTGTGCAAGGTAAAAAGCCATTTGCCTTCCTGGCCCTCCTTTGCAGCAGCTTCAGCCGCTGCCGCCACTACCGAAGCAGGCAGTCCCGAAAGGTCCTCTTCCGACTCTACAAACAACTTAAAATTATTGACATCGGCCAGCACATTCTGACCAAATTGCAGCGTCAGTACCGACAATTCCTGATTGATTTCCCGGAAGCGTTCCTGCTTTTCAGCAGGCAAAGCTGC
>DUOK01000283.1 GCA_012838865.1 Bacteroidales bacterium
ACATTTATAACAGCTATGTGTTGGAACGGTCGGAGAATGGGGGCACATCTTTTGAGCGTGTGAGTGACAATGCTTTGGTTCAGCTGGCCGACGAGGGGGTCAGTCCCGAATACATGTATCGCAGTGATTCTTTGGCGAATAATCAGCAGGTTTATTATTATCGGGTTAGAGGAAGGAGTGCTTTTGGAGAAATGGGGCCACCTTCGGATTCGATATTTGGCCAGGGGCTTATGCCCCTGACCCATGCGCCGGTATTAATAGATAAAAAGGTGGTGGACATTAGCCCGGTGGAACTCACTTGGGAGTATCCCGATGAAATGAACCCCTACGTAAATGGCTTTAAAATATACCGTTCGTCGGGTCCCAAACAGCGTAAGGAGGTGATTTATGAGGGAGACGATGGTGCACAGCGCTCTTTTGTGGATACCGTGCCAGACATGACCAATTACTATTTGGTGTCTGCTTTCAACAATCAGGAAGAAAAGATTTCCCTTATTGAGACTTATGCCGCTCGAGTGGATAGCTTTCCGCCCTTGCCGCCGAAGGGTTTGTCCGGTTCGGTAGATTCACTGGGACAGGTGCAGATATCCTGGTTGCCCAATCGGGAGTCGGATTTAGAGGGATATCGGGTTTATGTATCCAACCATCCCGACCATGAATTTATTTTGTCTACCGCATCGGTATTAAGGGATACTGTTTTTGCCGATTCCATCAATATTAGAACGCTGACAAGCAAGGTGTATTATAAGGTTACCGCTGTGGACGTGCGACAAAATCAATCGGCTATGTCGGATGTTTTGATTCTTCAACGCCCGGATGTTATACCACCAGTAGCGCCTCGTCTTCTTTCGGTTAAGGAGGGCCGGAAAGGTGTTGAGTTGGAATGGGTGCCCAGTTCCAGTACAGATGTGGTGCAACACCATGTTTATCGCAGAAGTGATAAAGATACAAGCCTGGTCAGGGTGGCGAGTGTGCCCGAAGCCGGGGAAGTCTTAAGTTTTGTGGATGCATTGATTTCTGGTGGGCTTGGATACTCTTATTGTGTTGTAGCTGAGGATGATGCCGGTTTGTTGTCCCCTTTTTCTAATCAACGCTTTGTACGTGTAAGCTCAACTATTCCGGAGGGCATACGCCTTAGAACGACCCGGCGTATTGATCATGTCGTGCTGGAGTGGGACATTCAATCACTGAAGCTCGTGGAGCGGGTGGTCGTTTTTAGAAGTGTGGACGACGGGCCCCTGCGACTTTATGGTCATTCGGTGGAGGATCGTTTTGAAGACCGGGAACTTAGTCCTGGTAAGACCTATGTTTATCGGGCGCATGCGGTCTACGAAGATGGGTCTGTCTCTCCCTATAGCGCCCCTGTAAAAGTAAAACTGTAACCTTTTGTATTGTTTTCATGCTCAACCCTGGCCGTTTCCTAATTCTATTTTCCCTGGCTTTTCTTCCACAATTGATGGCTGCACAGGATGTGGAACAAGTTGTTAAGGCTCCGCCTCTGGTGGCTAACGGTGGACTTAATATGAGCCATATTTTTAATTATTCTCCCGATTCGGTGTCGCGCCTGGAGCCCTATTCCTATTATCTTTCAGGTAATTTTAATACTACGCTTTTTGGGGTGGTGAATCTGCCGCTTTCCTTTGCCTATACCAATAATCAGGTAACAGCCAATCTGCCTCAGCCTTTTAACCGTTTCTCGTTATCGCCCAGCTATCGGTGGATTACCACCCATATGGGTTACGGTTCAATGACTTTCTCGCCCTATACTTTATCGGGCCACGAATTTTTTGGTGGAGGAGTGGAACTTAAGCCTGAAAATGGTTTTCGTTTTGCTGCTTTGTATGGTCGTTTTCGAAAAGCGGTGGAGCCCGATTCATCGGTTTACGAGCCCATGTATCGGCGTATGGGAGGAGGTTTTTTGGTTGGCTATGAAGGGAATAATATGGATGTGTCGGTCAACCTTTTTAAGGCAAGCGACCAGGTTGGCAGTCTGGACTTGAGGGAAGAGCAGGAGCAGCCCATGCCTGCCCCTGCAGAGAATGTGGCTGGCAGCGTGGTTCTGAGCTATCGCCTGGCCAATGGCTTTTCGGTAATGGGCGAATATGGTCTTAGCGCCATAAATCACGATATTGGGTGCGGCGATAGTTTGTCGGGGGACTTTGGGGATCATTTTTTTACCTCCCATGGCGATGTTACGGTGCATCACGCTTTTAAAGCGGCGGTGGCGCAATCTACCTCATTGGGACGTATAGGGGCCACCTACGAAAGGGTGCAGCCCAACTACCAGACCTTTGGGGTGTATTATTTTACGAATGATTTTGAAAATATTACGGCCAACCTGGCTACTACGCTGTTTAAGCGGATTAGTGTGGCTTTGGATGCGGGTTACCAACGCGATAATCTGGAAGGGCAGAAGACCAGTACTGGAAAGCGCGCCATATATTCTGCAAATGTTTCTGCGCCTGTGTCCGACCGGCTTTCTTTGGGCTTGTCTTTTTCTAATGTGCAGTCGTATATGCATATACGAGATATTTACGACGAGGTAACGCGCAGCAATCAATACCAGAATTTGGATACGCTTAGTTTTACACAATTAAATCTATCCTCCTCGTTAAATGCCAATTATGTGCTAAGGACTACAGAGCAACAACGTCAGAATTTGAATTTTGCCTTTTCGTATCAGGAGGCCTCTGAGCAGCAGGAAGACGATCGTCGTTATGTGGGCAGTCGTATATACAACACCATGCTGTCGTATCTTTTTTCGCTTACCCCAACACGCTTTACGGCAGCCGCAACGGTCAATCACAATCAAAACAACATGCCCGAGATGAACATGCATGTTTTGAGTTGTAATCTGTCGTACAGCTATATTTTTGATATGCGCCTCCTTCGTACCAATAAGAAATTCGGCTTTGAGGGAAATTTTTAAGGCGCCTTGTCGTAAACCGCTTCGAGGGTGTAGGCCGGGTCGTCGTTGGTGATGGCCGTGACCATGATGGCTGCGATATCGGCGCCGTTGTTAAGGAACTCGCCGGTAGCATGGTTGATGATGCCTGAGCTTTCGCGACCGGCAGCGCTGCTGCCGTTGTCCCAGTAGAAAGGGGCCATGCCGTAGGTTCGGGCCGCTTTACAGATGTATTCGAGGTAGTACTTGCGAAAAGCCTCTGCCGCTTCGGTTCTTCGGTGCACGCTGCCCATTTCGCCGATGTAAACCGGAATGCCTTTGTCGATGAATTTGGTTTTGAGCTTTCCAAAGATTTCCTGCACATGGGCTTCATCACCATAATCGGCTTTTTTGTCGGCTGCTGCGCTGTGTCCCCACTGCTGAAACTGGTCCTCCAGGGTATAGAGGTGCGGGTCGTAATAGTGTACGGAAACCAGCAGGCGGTTGGTGGCCGGGTCGCTGGGAAGAACCAGGTGGTCGATGGTCAGTTGGGGACTGGTAACGTAGCCGGGTATGCCCAAATAGCGCTCGCTGTTGTTGCCGCCGGTAGCACGTACGGCATCCACAAAAACCTGGTTCCATTGGTTGAGCGTGGCGTACTGCTTGCCGTTGTCGTCGAGGTTGGCACCGTAGCCCCATCCGCCGTCGTGGATCTCGTTCATGCTTTCGAAAATAAGGAAGTCCCCTTTGTCCTTAAATTCCCCGGCAATCTGGGTCCACATGGCCGCCAGTTGTTCTTTTACCGCCTGATTTACCTGAGGGTTGGTGGCGGCGTCTTTAATGTTGAGCCAATATTTGCTGTCGGCCCCGTCGTGGTGAATGTTGATGATGGCATTCAGACCTGCATGCTCGGCATAGTCCACCAGTTCGGCTACGCGGTTGAGCCAGTCGCTGTCGATGGCATAATCGGGGGCTGGCCCCACTTTGCCCAGCCAGGTGACGGGTATGCGCACGGAGGCAAAGCCGGCTTCGGCCAGTTTATCGAAGGTGGCCTGCGTTGCGGCCTGGTTGCCCCAAATGGTTTCGTTGGCCGTTCCGTTGGTATGAGCGTCGAGCTGATTGCCCAGGTTCCATCCCATGCCCAGCGTGTGGGCCACTGCCAGCGCTTCTTCGGGCTTGTAGCTAAGGCTGGTGCCCTCTTGTCGCAGCCAAAGGTCTTTGGCGTAATCGCGTCCCAGCAGGGTCAGCTTGGCCTCCCGGGAGTTGACGCTGCTGTTGGGCAAGGTGGTGATGGTAAATACCTGCTTGCTTTCGCTGCCTTCGCTGCTGCTTATGCTGTACCAGTGGGCTTCCGGTCCCTGCAGTTCAAGCTCGGTGTTGGTGCTTGCACTGAGGAGCATACTGCCCCCTTCATGGGTAAAATCAAAGCTGGTCTGGGAGAGGCTAACCGCAGCTGCCCCAACGTGAACGTGTCCGTCCAGGCGCGCGTCGCCTGCGTGAGGAAACCGAGGGGGTCGGCGGTGAGATCGTGCTTCGTGTCGGCGG
>DUOK01000284.1 GCA_012838865.1 Bacteroidales bacterium
ATTTTGCTATGGGGATACTAACACCGGATCCCGGACTGGTTTTCTGGACCAGTTTATCTTTTCTTACCCTTTTGTTGCTGCTTCGGCGTTACGCCTGGAAACCCATGTTGCGTGCGCTGAAGGTGCGTGAGGAGTACATTGCCTTTTCGTTGCAGGATGCCCACGATGCCCGCGAAGAAGTCAGAGGGCTGGAGGATACCCGTAAGAAGATGATGGAAGCCGCCCGTTTGGAGCGGGAGAAAATCATACGTGAGGCCCGGGAGCTGCGCAAGGAAATTGTGGCAGAGGCCAAGAAGGTGGCCGAAGCCGAAGCCATTCGTGTATTGGCCGCCGGACGGGAGCAGCTCGAGCGGGAGCGCAGAGAGACCATGGCCGCGCTGCGACAGGAGGTGGGTTTGGTCTCCCTCGAAATAGCCGGAAAGATTTTGCACGACGAGTTAAAAAACGACGCGCGGCAGCAAGCCGTTATAGCGCAGTACATGAAAGAAATGGATCTCAATTAAGCCAAGCTTATGAATGCCGGATTAATCGCCAGTCGCTATGCAACAGCCTTTTTTCAGTCGGGACAAAGTGACCCGGCCGTATTGGAGCGCCTGTATAAGGATGCTGCTTATTTGCTGGACTTGTTGCGTCAGGGGAAGGATTTGGAACAATTCCTGACCAATCCGCTGATTAAGCCGGGCGCACGTAAGAAAGCCTTAGGTCAGATTTTGGGCAGCAGTTTGCATCCTTTTAGTCTGGGATTGTTAAAGGTCCTCATCGACAACCAGAGAGAAGGCCTGTTGAACCTGGTCTTGTTGGATTTCTCGACCTTGTACCGGCGGCATAAAGATCTGCGACAAGTTGTTGTGCAGACCGCCGTTCCCGTAGATAAGGACTTGCGCGCGCAATTGAAGAAAATGGTAGAAGACCAATTCGCTTGTCGTGCAGAACTCGATTGCAAAGTCGATCCTGAATTAATGGGCGGTCTGATTTTGCGGATGGACGACCGGCAACTGGACGGAAGTGTAAGAGGGCAATTACGTGCCATGAAAAAGAAATTGTTAGCACTTAGATGAGTGAGAAATGGAACAATTGAAAGCATCTGAAGTATCTGCCCTGCTGCGGCAACAGATCGAGTCCTTTGAGCGAAATTCCGAGCTCGAAGAGGTAGGAACAGTTTTGCAGGTGGGCGATGGGATTGCCCGTGTTTACGGTTTGCAGAATGTGCAGTCGAACGAACTGGTTGAACTGGACCGCTGCATGGGTGTGGTGCTGAATCTGGAACAGGACAATGTAGGCATTGTCCTCTTTGGACCGTCCCATTTGGTCAGTGAAGGGGATACCGTTAGGCGTACCGGCAAAATTGCCTCCCTGGGGGTAGGAGAAGGGATGCTTGGGCGGGTGGTCGATGCCCTGGGGGAACCCCTCGACGGGAAGGGCCCTATAAGCGGGGCCCGCTACGAGATGCCCCTGGAGCGTAAGGCCCCGGAGGTCATCTTCCGACAGCCTGTTAAGGAGCCCTTGCAAACCGGTCTTAAAGCTGTTGATGCCATGATTCCCATTGGTCGCGGTCAGCGTGAGCTGATTATTGGCGACCGCCAGACCGGGAAAACCGCCATTGCCATAGATACCATTCTGAACCAGCGTTCTTTTTTCGAAAAGGGAGAGCCCGTATACTGTATTTACGTAGCCATTGGTCAGAAAGGCAGTACTGTGGCCCAGCTGGTAAAAACCCTGGAGCAACATGGCGCCATGGCCTACACCATTGTCGTGATGGCCACCGCCTCCGATCCCGCTGCCATGCAGTTCTATGCGCCCTTTACCGGAACGGCCATTGGGGAATTTTTTCGGGATACCGGTCGCCACGCCCTCATCATTTACGACGATTTGTCCAAGCAGGCGGTCTCTTACCGTGAGGTGTCGCTGTTGCTGCGGCGTCCGCCCGGGCGGGAAGCCTTTCCCGGAGACATTTTTTATCTGCACTCCCGTTTGTTGGAACGAGCAGCTAAGATCGTTGAAGACCAGGCGGTAGCAGAAAAAATGAATGATTTGCCTGAGAGCCTCCGCTCCCTGGTCAAAGGTGGCGGTTCGCTCACGGCCTTGCCCATTATCGAAACCCAGGCCGGCGACGTATCGGCCTATATTCCCACCAACGTAATTTCGATTACCGACGGTCAGATTTTCCTCGAGGCCGGACTTTTTAACGCGGGCATCCGGCCCGCCATCAACGTCGGGATTTCTGTGTCGCGGGTGGGCGGAAGTGCACAAATCAAGGCCATGAAGCAGGTGGCCGGTACCTTGAAGCTCGATCAGGCGCAGTATCGCGAACTGGAGGCTTTTTCCAAGTTTGGTTCCGATTTGGATCCGGCCACCATGGCCGTGCTCGACAAGGGACGTAAAAATGTGCAATTGCTGAAGCAGCGTCAATATCGGCCCATGCCGGTGGCACAGCAAATAGCCCTGGTTTATTGCGGCACCCGCGGGCTGTTGCGGGATGTGCCCTTAGAGCGGATAGCCGAATTTGAGCACGATTTTCTGGAAAACCTGGAATTGCGTCACCAGGTGGTACTGGATCAGTTGGCTGCCGGAAAGCTCGATGAGGATGGAGAAGCTTTGCTGCGCGACGTAGCGGAGGATCTCAGCGTGCGTTACCGTCAGCAGGAAGAATCCTAAAGATCAGGAAGAGCTATGGCCAATCTACGCGACATAAAAACCCGTATTCAGTCGGTAAAAACTACCCGACAGGTTACCAGCGCCATGAAAATGGTGTCGGCTGCGCGACTGAAAAAGGCCCAGGACGACATTTCGCATATACGGCCCTTTACCAGTCGTCTGGCAGGCATCATTCAGGACTTGTCGGCGCAGGAAGATGTAGCGGCTTTTAGTCCCTACACCCAGGCCACCGCAACGGGAGATAAGGTTTTGATTTTAGCCCTGGCCTCCAACCGGGGTTTGTGTGGGGCCTTTAATACCAATGTGGTGAAGGAGGTCCAGGTTTTGTTGCAGGAAAAATACCGCGATGCGTTCCGTGCCGGTAAAGTCCAGCTGGCCGTGATGGGCAAGCAAGCCGAAAAGCAGTTTCGCTCGCGCGGTATGCTGCCGGATTTTTGCTACCACGAATTATTGGGACAGGCAGATTACCAACAATTTTCGGGCCTGGCCGATCAACTTATGCGCAGTTTTGAACATGGGGAGTTGAAGCAGGTGGTATTGGTTTACAACGAATTTGTAAATGCCGCCGTTCAAAATGTTCAGGTACACCAGTTCCTTCCTTTTGAAGTGCCGGAGCACAGTCAAAACTTAAATCCCGAAGAATACCTGCTGGAGCCCGATGCGTCTGGTATCATTAATCTCCTGGTACCCAACATGCTTCGGAGTATGCTCTTTCAGGTGGCGCTGGAATCCCTGGCTTCGGAGCATGGGGCGCGAATGACTTCCATGCATAAGGCCACCGATAATGCCACCGACCTAATTCGCGACCTGGAGCTGAGTTACAACAAGGCCCGGCAGGCCGCCATCACCAACCAAATTGTGGAGATATCGGGCGGTGCCGAGGCCCTGAATAAGAGTTAATCGAAGCGACTTAGTGCTTACTTGCTAAACGATTTGAGTAAAAGCCTGCTCAAAGTCGGCCTGGATGTCAGCCAGGTGCTCAATACCTACCGATACACGCAACAAGCCTTTTTCCACTCCGGCGGCTTTTTGTTCCTCGTCCGACAATTGCTCATGGGTTGTGGAGGCCGGGTGAATGATGAGGGTCTTGGCGTCTCCCACATTGGCCAGGTGACTCACCAGTTTCAGGGCGTTGATGAAACGGTCGGCCGCCTGGGCATCTCCCTTTATTTTAAAGCTCAACATACCCCCAAAGCCCTTCTTCAGATATTTTTGCGCCATGTCGTGGAAGGGACTGCTCTTCAGGCCCGGATAATTGACGTAAGCTACCCGGGGGTGGTTTTCCAGCCATTGGGCCAGCGCCAGGGCATTGGTGGCATGGCGTTCCATGCGCAGGGAGAGGGTTTCTACCCCCTGAATAAGCATAAAAGCGTTGAAGGGACTCAGGGCTGGACCGTAATCGCGCAAGCCTTCCACGCGGGCGCGGATGCTGAAGGCGATGTTGCCCATGGGACTGCCGGCGCCAAAGACTTCCCAGAACTTCATGCCGTGGTAACCCTCTGAGGGTTCGGTGAACATGGGAAATTTGCCGTTGCCCCAATTAAAATTGCCGCCATCGACAATAACCCCGCCTATGCTGGTGCCGTGTCCCCCAATCCACTTGGTGGCCGATTCTACTACAATGTTGGCACCGTGCTTCAAGGGTTGAAAGAGGTATCCGCCTCCGCCAAAGGTGTTGTCTACTATCAGTGGAATGCCGTTGCGGGCAGCCACCTCGCCCAGGGCCTCAAAATCCGGAATGTTGAAACGGGGATTGCCAATGGTTTCGACGTACAGTGCCTTGGTTTTTTCATCAATAAGCGCCTCAAAATCGGCCGGATCGTCGCTGGCCACAAATTTCACCTGAATGCCCAGTCGCTTAAATTGCACCTTAAACTGGTTGTAGGTGCCGCCATAGAGGTAGGAGGTGCTCACAAAGTTGTCGCCCGATTCGAGGATGTTGCTCAGCGCAATAAACTGCGCCGCCTGTCCCGATGCCACCGCTACAGCAGCCACCCCGCCCTCGAGCGCCGCCATACGTTTTTCAAACACATCGGTGGTCGGGTTCATGATGCGGGTATAAATGTTGCCAAACTCTTTCAGTTGAAACAGGCTCGAGGCGTGCTCTGCATCCTTAAAGAGGTAGGATGAGGTTTGGTAAATGGGTACGGCACGCGAGAGGGTAGTAGGGTCAACTTCTTGTCCCGCATGCAGTTGAAGCGTATCAAAGTGCAGTTCTTTCATGGTAAAAATTAAATTAAAAATACAAATATCGAAAAAATTCTATGTGGAGCGAAGGTTTTTGCGTGGAGCAGTGTCTAAAGAGTAAAGGATGCATCCAAAAAGAAATTAGAAATCTTCATTAAAACCGATGAGTCATGAAAAAGTTTTTTGTTAGTATGGCAGTGCTTACCACCATGGGCTTGCTGACCCTCACCGAAGTGTCGGCACAAAAGGCAGAAGCCCAGGCCCCGGCGAATGATAGCGAAACAGCAGCTCCCGCCAGGGATGCTGCAACAACTGCCCGACCGGGTTTCATCGACGCCAATAACGACGGTGTTTGCGACAATTACGACGGTCAGCGTCCCGGTAAGGGTTTAGGTCCCGGTAACGGACAGGGCGAAGGACGTGCCACCGGTAAGGG
>DUOK01000285.1 GCA_012838865.1 Bacteroidales bacterium
TGCACATTTCACAGCTGGCCAATAAGTTTGTGAGCGACCCCAACGAAGTGGTGGCGCTGCATCAGCATGTGGAGGTAAAAGTCTTGGAGGTGGATGTGGCGCGTAAGCGCATTCAGCTGACCATGAAAGAATAGGGCTCAGGCCCTACTTCTGCAGTAGGGTGGGGCGTTGTAAGGGGTAGGTCAGGCCCGGTTTGTTGTTGAAACTGTAGTAAGGCAAGCTGGTGTAGGCCAAGCTGTCGCTTTGTCCATAAGCGGATGCCGCTTTTTCAGTATTTTCAGGTTCTGTTGGCAGACTGGAATAAAAAGAAATGGGCAGCCTGCGTTCCGTGGTGTTGGCCGACGATCCTGCTCCGCCGGCAAGGCGACCTATAAGCAAAATGAGGAAGGAATAGAAAAGCAACTTTATGATTTTCATGGTTCTTGGTTTTAGGATATAGACGTGTTAAATACGGAAGGGTTGCGTTGTTTTATAATTTTTTTGCCATGGATGTAGTTTGGGTTCTGGCTTTTTTTGTGGGTGGACTGGCTGCAGGTCGCGCGCTGCGCGGGAAATCGCAGGTGAAGACTTGGAGCGAAAAAGTTATGACCGTCGCCGTTTTTATTTTGCTTTTTTTTCTTGGTGTGGGCGTCGGTCGCAACACAGAATTGCTTCAACGACTGCCACTTTTAGGAGGGCGTGCTGTGGTCCTTGCCCTGGGCGCCCTATTGGGAACCGTTGTTTTGTTGGCCCTGGCCGCACCTTGGTTGATGAAGGGTAAAGAAGGGAGGCGGAAATGAAAATCAGTCTCCTTTTATTGCTGAGTTTTGTGGGTGGACTGGCCCTTGCTGCCGCTGACGGCTTGCCCGACTTTCTGTTGCATGAGGCCTGGTCGCAGTCGGTCCTCTGGGTGCTGATGTTTGTGGTTGGCGTAGGCGTGGGCAGCGACAAGGCCCTGGTGGCGCGTATGCGTGGACTCCATCGCGGTGTTTTTCTGGTGCCCGTGCTGGTGGCCGCAGGCAGCATTCTGGGTGCGCTCCTCGTGTCTTTTTTTCTGAAGGCGCTGCAACCTGCCGAAGCCATGGCCGTCGGTGCCGGTTTTGGCTATTATTCGCTCTCGGCCATCTTAATTGCGGGACTGCATGGTGAGGAGTTGGCTGTTGTGGCCATGCTGGCCAATATTGTGCGGGAATTGCTCACCCTGGTGCTGGCCCCCTGGTGGGTACGTTGGTTTGGGCGGCTTGCGCTCGTAGGTGCCGGCGGAGCAACAGCGATGGATACAACGCTGCCGGTGGTGCTGAAATACAGCGGGCAGGAGTGGACCGTTGTTGCGGTGTTTTCCGGCCTGGTCTTATCCCTATTGGTTCCCGTACTGATTCCTCTCTTGCTGAGTTTTGCGTTTTAGCCCTTTAAACCTGTTCCAGCGCCCGGTCCAAATCGCTCAGGATATCTTTTACCGCTTCCAGTCCCACCGACAAGCGCAGCAGTCCCTCCGAAATATGCATGGCCTTTTTTTCCTCCTCCGAATAATCCCAATAGATGGTGGCGCCGGGATGTAAAATCATGGATTTGTTGTCGCAGAAATTGGTGCCCCTGCGTACCATTTGCAGCGCATTCATAAAGCGGTAGGACGCTGCCTTGTTTTCCAGTTCCACACCCACCAGGCAGCCCGATTTTCCACCGCTGAGTTGGAGGGCCAGGGGGTGGTAGGGGTCTTCTTTTAGGCCCGGATACCGTACCGCCTTTACTTTTGGATGGTTTTGCAGGTGCTCAGCCACAGTCAAAGTGTTGTCCATAATGCGATCGACCCTTAAAGTCAGCGTTTCCAGTCCCAACAGTTGCAGCCAGGCATTGTGGGGGGCGAGACAAGCACCCAGATTGCGGTAGTGTTCCTTATACAGGCGTTTGAAAAATGCATCCTTGCCAAAGAGTTGATAATCCTTTTCCAATTTGGGGTTGTGGGCCCATTTGTGTGAGGGGTAAACCAGAATACTGCCCCCCACCGAAGTGGCCCCTCCTGAAAT
Organism: Bacteroidales bacterium; assembly: GCA_012838865.1. Classification (GTDB taxonomy): domain Bacteria; phylum Bacteroidota; class Bacteroidia; order Bacteroidales; family Marinilabiliaceae; genus Geofilum. The sequence goes on from DUOK01000285.1 coordinate 2,004, forward strand.
GAACTTGGTGTTGGAATACACCTCAATATCGACCCCGTACTGTTTACAGGGAAAAAGATAGGGCGTCAGCACGGTATTGTCCACCACCAGGGGAATGTTCCTTTCTTCGGCCAAGGCCGACAAAGCCGGTACGTCAAAATAAATCAGCTGGGGATTGGTGGGCACCTCCAAAAACAGGGCCCGGGTGTTCTCATCCATCGCCTCAGCCACTGCGTTGAAGTCCTCCAAGTCGGTAAACCGCGCCTCAATGCCATAGCTTTGCAGCGTTTTGGCAAAAAAGGACCAGGTGTTGCCAAAGAGGTAGCGTGAAGTAATGATGTTGTCGCCAGTCGAACATAGGGTTAAAAATACATTGGACAGGGCGGCCATGCCGCTGGCCAGACAAAGCGCATGATCGGCCTGGCTCAACACCTTTAATTGTCGCTGTAAGGCGGCGAGCGTGGGGTTGGAAATCCGGCTGTAGGCAAAGGCTTCGGAAGCTCCATTAAAAGCCTGCTCTGCCGCCTCAGCCGAGGCAAAGTCGAACGAGGCACTCTCGTATATGGGGGTTTTGAGACTGCGGTGCGGATCGCCTTCGGCTGCCGATCCGTGAATTAATTTTGAACTTAGGTATTGCATAAGGTGGGTGCTATGGTTTAAATTAGAGGGTAAAAATACCCCATTTGAAGGAAAATTGTGGCCCAACAGCCCCTAAAGTTGCCGACCAGGGCTTCAATTAAATCGGAGTGTTTTAGGGGGGATTGTTGATCCGGGTGTTTGGACTATTAACAGATATTGTTCTGAATAGTTGCATACCTTACTGATTTACAGCGGATGATGGTGTGTTTGGCTTGAAGTCCGCCA
>DUOK01000286.1 GCA_012838865.1 Bacteroidales bacterium
ATTCCCTGCCGCTTCGATCAGATTATGGTTCATGGACAATTGCCCTACCTGAAAGCAATTAAGGGTCAAAAAATGGGCCTCTATAACAGCGAGGGACGGCAACTTCTGGCGCCCGAGTACGACCAGATATGGGCCTTTGACCAGGACAGGGCCAGAGTGCTTAAAAACGGAAAGATGGGCATGGTCAATACCCGGGGCCAACTGGTGGTGCCCCCCATTTACGAGCATCTGAGCAACTTTGAAAACGGACGGGCACGCGCCTGGCTCGATGGTCAGCAGGTTTTTCTGGACCCCAACGGTCGCCTGGCGGGCACTCCCCTGGTAGCCTCGGCCCAGACAGCCGACAGTCTGGTGCAAAACCAAGCCGATTATTCATCTGAAAGCGACAGCCTCGAATCCGACGCGTGGCGCGGTCCCGCCATGGAAATTGGTCCCGCCCGTGTAGAACACCATAAAAAAAAGAAAAGCAGTTTTGAAGGGCACCTTTCGGGCTTTTACCTGGGCATTAACGGCTACCTCGACGCCGACAATAAGGACCGACTGCCGCAGGACTATGCCTTTATGGAAACCATTCCCGGCAAGTCGATAGAAGTAGGCATCTACCCCTGGCAGCAAAGCATTCGGCTGATTGGTCCGCATGTGGGACTGGTCACCGCAGCAGGGATCAAATTCAACAACTACCGCTTCGATTTTGACCGCATTACCGAAGTGCCCGAAGAAAGCAGAATCTGGTTTCCCGACATCCTGGAGGATGCCCGCATCTCCAAGTCGAAACTCACCACCCTACAACTGACCGTGCCCCTGGCCTTTGAAATTCAGCTGCCCGACAGCAAGGGAAAGAACAACTTCTATCTTTCGGCCGGCATCGAGGGGGGACTGCGTTTGCGCTCGCACACCAAGCTGGTGCTTCGGGAGGACGGCTCCAAGGATAAGAAAAAGCGGCGCGACAGCTTTGGCATGCCCACCTTTCGCTACGGCTACTTTGCTAAGGCGGGTTACGACGACTTCGGCATCTATGCCAGCTACAGTCCCCAAAGCCTATTCAAGGAAGACCGCGGTCCCGAACTCTTTCCCTACACCATCGGCATCACTTTCAACTTTAATTAATCGTTAAACCCAATTTATAAAAAGATAAACAAAAACTTTTATTGCTTCGAACATTTTTCCCCCAAAACCGATTTTACCCCTTTTTTAAACCCATATTTACACAAGCGGACCCTTCAGGTCCGCTATTTTTGTCTGAGACAAACCCAAAAATCTCAGACTTATGCAATTAAAAAGTTTACTCATTTGCTTCCTTCTTTTGGCCACCGGGGCCTTCGGCCAAACTCAGACCCCTGCCTTTCCGGGTGCCGAGGGGCACGGACGCTATGCAACAGGCGGCCGTGGAGGCGCCGTATACTACGTGACCTCCCTCAACGACAACATCAACGAAGCGGGAACCTTGCGATGGGCACTGAACCAGAGCTCTCCCAAAACCATTCTGTTTAAAGTAGCCGGCACCATCCATTTGAACAGTCCCCTAAAAATCAACAAAGGCGACGTCACCATCGCCGGACAATCGGCCCCCGGCGATGGCATTTGTCTGGCCAACAGCCCGGTCAGCATCAACGCCAACAATGTTATTGTTCGCTACCTGCGCTTTCGCATGGGCGACGACAACCTGGCCAATGCCGATGGCGCTGATGCCTTTGGCTCACGCGACTATCGCGATATCATCATCGACCATTGTTCCATCTCATGGAGCACCGACGAGTGTGCCAGCTTTTACGGAATGACCAACTTCACCCTGCAATGGTGTCTCATTTCGGAAAGCCTCCGCCTCTCGGGCCACTCCAAAGGACCCCACGGCTACGGCGGGATTTGGGGCGGAAGCCAGGCCAGCTTTCACCATAACCTCATGGCCCACCACGACAGTCGCACCCCCCGCTTTGGGCCGGCCGAAAGCACCCAAACCAGTGAGGAGGTGGACTTCCGAAACAATGTCGTTTACAATTGGGGCGGAAATGGCGCCTACGGAGGCGAAGCCATGAACATTAACCTGGTCAACAATTACTACAAACCCGGTCCGGCCACCCCCACAGGCGCCAAGCGGGGCCGCATACTGGCCTACGACAAAAAAACCGGCTTATCGACCGGCGATGGCTTTTATCCCATCAACAACCAATGGGGACAGCTTTACGTCAGCGGCAATGTGGTGGATGGCAGTACCAGCAGCGGCAGCGATCTCAACCATTGCAACAATGCAACCAACAACAACTGGGACTACGGCATTTACAACCAGATTCACTCACGCTATGCCATCACGGCAGCCGAAAAGACCGCCATCAAAGCCGCGCAGCCCTTTGCTACAGGCACTGTTACCACACACAGCGCAGCGCTGGCCTACGAAAAAGTGTTGGCCTATGCAGGCGCCGCGCTGCAGCGCGACGCTTACGATATCCGCATTGTAACAGAAACCCGGGAAGGCACCGCCAGCTTTAAAGGCCTTTCGCCCTACAACGGATTGGGGAAGGTAACGGTCGACGGAGTCACCACCGACTGGAAAAGTACCAATCACCCCAAATGGGGCATTATTGACAGTCACCACGACATTAAACCGGCCGATGCGCCCGACAACTGGAGCCCTTGGCCGCAGCTGAGCGCCAGCAGTGTGGCTACCGACAGCGACAACGACGGAATGCCCGACAGCTGGGAAAGCGATCAGGGTCTGGATCCCAACAATTCTGCCGATGGTGCGCAAATCGACGAAGCATCGGGCTACACCCATCTCGAACGGTATTTGAGCTCTTTGGTGGCCAACATCAGCGCCGCCCAAAACGAAGGCGGAAATGGCGGCACTACGGGCCTCCACCATCCCATTGCCACGGACTTTCAGCTTCACCCGAATCCCGCCGGCAACCAACTTACCATTACGGCCCCCCGGGGCATTCACCGCATTGAGCTGATTAACCAGACCGGCCTGCGCGTTCAGACGCATCCGGGCAACGACAACAACACACAAACCCTGGAGCTGAACACCCTGCAACCCGGACTCTACCTGGTGCGTTGTTTCTACGCCACGGGCACTGCTTCCACGCAAAAACTCATAAAGCGTTAAAGCCTTGGGACGAAAAGTCCTATCTTTGAGGCATGAACGCCAAACAAAACTATACCGGGCGTAGCGAACGCTACGCCCGGGAACTGCAGAAGCTGCAGCCGCTGTTTCGGCTGACAGCCCCCTTTAGGCTGCTGACTTTTGTAGCCACCATAATCCTGCTCCTCTTCTTCATCAAAAGCAAGATGGACCCGGTTTTTTTATACGCTGCCGCAGCCACCCTCAGCTTATTTATTTTAGGTGTAATATGGGATCTGTACCTGGTTACGCGCCAAAAAGACCTGCAGACCCGCCTACAAATCAACCGCGACGAACTGCGCTGCCTGGAGCACGACTTTGTCCACCTCGACCCGGGCAGCGAGCTCAGCAGTCTGCAACCCGAGCTGGCCGGCGACTTCGACCTTTTTGGTCGCGGCTCCCTCTTTCAATACCTCAACCGCTGCGTAAGTGCCGAGGGCCGTCAACGCTTTGCCCGGGAACTCGTCAGCGGCAGTCGGGACAGCACCCACATTCTGCGTCGCCAATCCGCCATTGCCGAGCTGGCTGCACTTCCGGCCTACCTCGAAAACTTCAGAACCTACGGCCTGCTGGCCAAGGCCGAAACCAACGAAGTGGAGCGTCTGCGACGCTGGTTAAACCAAGCTCCCATCCCCACCACCGTGCGCCATCGCATGGCCCAAGTCTGGCCCCTGGTCATCGGTGCCTGGATAGTAGCCACGGCCCTGGGGCATATCCCCGGAAATTTCCTCTTCCTTCCGGTTCTGCTCGCCCTGGGACTGGTGGGCAGTCGCCTTACCCAGACCAACAAACTGCACCAGCAGCTGAGCAAAAATGCCCAAACCCTCCAGAAGTACGCCCGCCTTATTCGTTTGGTCGAAGAACAAGCGTTCAGTGCTCCCCATCTTCAAGCGCTGCAAAGCGCTTTTAAGCAAGAGGAGCAAAACGCCAGCAGCCACCTGCAACGCCTTTTTAAGCTGCTCGACCGCTTCGACTACCGCGGCAACCTTATGGTAGGCTTGCTGCTCAACACCCTGCTGCTTTTCGACTTCCGTATGGTTCATGCCCTCGAACGCTGGAAGACGCAACACCAGGAGCAGCTCCCAAAATGGCTCGACACCCTGGCCCGGCTCGACGCACTCAACAGCTACGCCATCTTTGCCTACAACCAGGCCCAGCAGGTCTGCTATCCCCAACCCGAAGCCAGCGACTTTATATTCGACGGGAAGGACCTCAAGCACCCCCTGTTGCCTTACCAACAAGCCGTCGGCAACGACCTCCAATTCGAAGGCCGCCCCAAAGTACTCACCATTACCGGAGCCAATATGGCCGGAAAAAGCACCTTTTTGCGCACCCTGGCCGTTAACCTGCTGCTGGCCATGAACGGCGCCCCCGTCTGCGCACGCTCACTGCGTTTCCACCCCTGCGACCTGCGCTCGAGCATCAACATCCGCGACTCGCTGGCGCAGCACGAAAGCTATTTCTACGCCGAGCTCAAGCGCCTGCAAAGCATCGTAGCCCATGTGGAAAAACAGCCCGACACCCTCGTCATTCTCGATGAAATACTGCGTGGCACCAACAGCATGGACAAGCACAAAGGCTCCTACGGTCTCCTCGAAAAGTTCCTGGCCCTGCAAACCGTAGTGGTCATTGCCACCCACGACCTGGGCATCGGCGAGCTCGCCACCCAATATCCCGGTCGCGCCGAAAACCACTGTTTCGAAGTGGCCCTCGACAACAACGAGCTGGTTTTCGACTACCGCCTGCATCCCGGCGTCAGCCAAAAATTGAATGCCTCCTTTTTGATGCAAAAAATGGACCTGATCCCAAAAACCGAAGAATAGAAATATGGGCTTAGTCTTGAGATACCTGCTTTTAGCCATGCTTTTGCTGCCCCAGGCAAGCGCCACGGCCGCACTAACCAACAATATGTTTGCCATCAGGCATCTTGGTTATTCCGAAGGGCTCAGCAGCCAACGCGTATTCTCCATTGTCGAAGACCAACACAGCGCCATTTGGGTGGCCACCAAACTTGGTATCGACCGCTACAACGGCCAGATTGTTAAGAACTACACCCTTCCGGGCGCCCTGCACTACGGCGATATGGCCGGGCGACAGCTGCGCTTATTGTACGACCAGCATCAAGGCCTCTGGGCCTACGACCACACCGGCAGAATTTTTCTTTATTCGACAGAGAACGATGCCTTTGAGCTGCAACTCACCCTGGGAGAAGCCATCGGCGGCGAGATCATTCTCAATAAAATCTTTATGGATGTGCAGGGCGATCTGTGGATGGCCTTGAGTAGGGGGCTTTACAAAAAAGAAAAGGACGGCAAGATCGTCCCGGTGCTTAGCGATCGCTACATCAACGATATGGTAAGCGACTCGACTTCCCTCTTCGTTGGCACCTCCACCGGGGTGGTACAGCTCGTACCGGGACAGGCACCCCGATGGATAATACAAAACGAGGATGTACAGACCCTCTATTACCACCACCAGGAAAAAGAACTCTGGGTAGGCACCTTCAACAACGGCCTGTGGATATGGTGTCCTGAGACTGCCGACTATTTACCCCTGGCGGGACAAAGCCCCGGCTTTTTAAACCCCATAAGGGCCATCACCTCCTACGATCCGCAAACCATGTTGGTGGGCGTAGATGGAGGCGGAGTGTACAGTGTTGATTTGTCCTCAAAGCAGCCCCGTTTGCTGATGAGCACCGAAGACAGCACAGATATTTATCTGCGCGGCAACGGCATTTACGCCGTTACCACCGACCACCAGGGCAACATCTGGATAGGCAGCTACTCGGGTGGTGTATCCGTAGCCATCCTGTCGACCTACCCTACCCGCATACTTAAACACGAAAGGGGGAGTACGCATTCGGTCGCCAACAACAATATAAACAGCATTGAGGAAGGCAGTAAGGGGGACTTGTGGCTGGCTACCGACGACGGCATAAGCATTCTCACAGAAAGCAGCAACACCTGGCAACACATTTTAAAAGGCACTGTAGTGGTAACGCTGTGCCGTGCCCAAAGCGGCAATATTTGGGCAGGCACCTACGGCGACGGCGTCTATCTCCTGGATCAAAACGGCCAGCTGCTCAGGCACCTCACCCAACAACAAAACACCCTCACCACCAATTACATTTTCTCCATCAGACAAGATTTGGATGGCGACATTTGGATAGGCGGGCACAACGGCTGGCTCATGCTGCTCGATAAGGACGGACAACACAAGCAGACTTACGACATAAAGTGGATTCACTCCATCGAAATTGTAGGTCCCAACCAGGTGGGCATCGCGACTGTTAATGGCTTTTACCTGGTGAATAAGGAGCACCACACCCTAAAAAGCTATGCCTCCTTTTCGGAGTTTTTACATCAAAATGCCAGCGCCTACATCATTTCCATGCTTTTTAACGCCGACCAAAGTGTGTGGCTGGGCACCGAAGGAGGCGGCCTGAACCATTACGACCTGAGTACCGGTAAAACCCGCACCTTTACCACCCGGGAAGGCCTTCCTTCCGACGATGTTTACAGTCTGCAAAAAGACGCCCTGGGCCGCCTGTGGATGAGCACGGGCAAGGGATTGGCCCTTATGGAGAACGAAAAAATATCGAACCTCAACTATCTTGGAGACATCGATAAGGAATACAACAAATCGTCCTTTGCACGCCTGTCTGACGGCCGTTTTGCCTTCGGCAGCACCGATGGCGCCGTACTGGTTATGCCTGAAGCCATAGCCCCCACCAGCTATGAGGCCCCCCTGCGCCTGCGTAGCCTCACCATCGACCACCTTGCTGCCGAAAAAGCTGCAGGTTGGCGACCCGTCCTCCATGCCATGCTTAAAGACGGAACGGTAAATCTCCCCTTCCGCTACAACTCCTTCACGGTCCACTTCGAAGCCATTAACCACCGCTTTCAGCGCGACATCAGCTACCAGCACATCCTCGAAGGTTACGACAAAAACTGGAGCGAATCCTCGCCCGACGGTACCCTGCGCTACACCCGGGTAGCCCCCGGCAGCTATCTCCTAAAAGTACGTAATGTGCGCCGCAGCAAGGGAGAAATAATTTCCGAAAAAACGCTCCAGCTAAACATTGCCGAGCCCTGGTACAACAGTTGGTGGGCCTGGATCTTTTACATAAGCCTGGCTGGCACCGTACTCTATTTCATCTTTAGGTACAACAGCAACCGCTTGCAGAAAAAGCACGACGAAGACAAAATCAAATTCTTCATCAATACGGCCCACGACATTCGCACACCGGTCACCCTCATCATGGCTCCCCTTGAAGACCTGAATCGGGAGACCGGACTCAACGATAAAGCCCGGTACTACCTGCAACTGGCACGCAACAATACGCAAAAACTCCACAGCCTCATTTCACAGTTACTCGAGTTTGAGAAGGTGGACCTTAGCCGTCAAAAGACCACCCTCTACCCCTTAGAAATCAACAGTATTCTCGCTGAGGAGATGGCCCATTTTCAACCCTATTGCGAAAAAAAGCAACTGCGCTTTGGGCTGAGTATGCCTAATGAAAAGCTTTGCATACAAGGCGACCGGCATTTGCTGAGCATGCTGCTCGACAACCTACTGTCGAACGCCTGCAAATACACCCCACCCGGCGGCCAGCTGGCCTTGGGCTTATGGAGCTCCAGACGAAAAATCTACATTACAGTCAGTGACAGCGGCATTGGCATCCCCCAAAAGGAGCAAAAGCACTTATTTAAAGATGTGTACCGTGCCAAAAACGCACAGAAATCGCAACAGGCCGGTACCGGCTTTGGTCTGCTGCAGGTACAGCGCATTGTGAAAATTTTAGGTGGGAAAATCAGCGTGGAATCGGAAGAAAACAAAGGCAGTTGCTTTACCATCACCCTGAAAAGATGCTACGACCAGCCCGAAACCACAGCTGAAATAAGTGCTACCGAAAAACCAGTCCGCTCAGCAGCCCTTGCATCATTTGCCACCCAGGAACAAAAAAAGAATGCCCCAAATAAAGGAGACAAGGACAAAGATCTCTTGCTCATTGTGGAAGACAACGAAAACCTGCGGCAATATCTGCGACTCACCTTTGAGAACGACTACCGGGTGGTGGACGCCCCCAGTGCTCAGGAAGCCCTGACCTTCCTCGATACGGAATACCCCGACCTGATTCTTTCGGACGTAATGATGCCGGGCATACAGGGCGATGAGCTTTGCCGCATGGTAAAGGACAAGCCCGAAACCTCAGGCATCCCCTTTGTGCTGCTCACCGCCAAAGCCAACCACGAGGCTACCGTAGCGGGCCTCAAAAAAGGGGCCGACGATTACATACCCAAACCCTTCAGCACAGAAATCCTCCAACTAAAGGTACAGGGGCTGATTGAAAACCGAAAAAGGCAGCGCGCCTTTTTCATGCGGGAAGCCTTGCGCCAGGTTGCCAGAGACCAGGATGCAGCAAAACACGACAGCAGACCGGAACCCGCAGAAGAAGCAGACCCGGGCCTGTCTGAAAACGACCGCCAGTTTGTGGAGCGGGCCACCAAGCTGACTATTGCCAACCTCAGCAATTCGGATTTTACCATCGACCGCCTCTGTCGCGAAATGGCTATGAGTCGCACCCTCTTCTACAGCAGACTCAAATCCCTTACCGGAGAAAGTCCCCAGGAATTCATCCGCCTCATTCGCCTCCAAAAGGCTGCAGAAATGTTAAAAAACGGGAAAAGTGTGACCGAAGCCGCGGCCGACTGTGGTTTTGTCAACCCCAAGTACTTCAGCTCCCTGTTTAAGCAGCACTTTGGCGTGCAGCCCAGCAAATACAGGTCATCCAACTAAACTTCACCTTCCACACATCTCCCCGACTCCAACACAAAAGTGTCGGGAATCAAACCTTCTTTGTCAGCCATCAAACCTCCTTTTTAACAGTAGTTAGGATATTTGCAGCGTTTTGACTGCTCACCCATCCAACAATCTACAAACTAAAAAATATGAGGAGATTTTTGACACTACTGATGCTTACAGGCGTATTCATTCAACCGGCCTGCTCGAAGGAAGAAGACAAGCCACTGCCCGAAACGGAACAGGAAACCCTGCGTTTTATGGATGATTTCACCTTCTTCAACGAAGAAGTATGGACCAAAGAAAGCCATGCTCCCGGTTGGGTAAACCAGGAACTACAAGCCTACCGGCCGGCTAATGTAAGCGTGGGCGTCGACGACGGCAAAACGG
>DUOK01000287.1 GCA_012838865.1 Bacteroidales bacterium
CCTTGCGCATTTATTCCCTGAGCGGACAGTTGCTTAGGGTACAATCCCTGGCCGAACCCACCAGCACGGCACTTCCTGCCGGCTTTTATGTGGTGCGTCTGCAAAACAGCAGGCAGACGCAAAGCCATAAGGTCATTGTAAAGTAAAGCTGTTGGCTTAATCGAAAAAGAGGAGACCTCCGGGCCTCCTCTTTTTTGTATGCTTAAAAGCACGATGTATTAAACAGTCATCTCGCTGTTCTGCGCTGTGAGACGCTATTCACTCAAACCCTCCAAATAAGTGGCTTTGGCATCCATCAAGTCTTGGACCAGGCTGTTAAGATAAACTTCGATATTGGTATATCCCGTACTCAAATCATAACCCGCAGCCTCATATTTTTCCGGATCCAAACCTCTGGCGGACTTCCATTCATCGGGCATGCCATCCCCCGATGAATCTACCGGGACTTCACCCTGATGGTGCTCAGGCCAGCCCCCAACATCCTGCTGCGAATCGATGATGCCGTTGGTGCTTCCATTTGAGCCGTTAAAAGTAAAGCTTCCGTTAAGCACCTCCCCGGCAATCCGCTCATCAACCACATCACGAACATAGGAGGCGCCACCAAACGCAAGAACCAGCTCATAAGCTTCGTGAGCCGTATGGGTCAAAACATTATTGTTTATTTCCAAAGGCACCGCCAGCCGCATCGCAGCCTTATCTTCCTCAGAAATCGTACCATAGGAACTATGAAAATGATTGTACACGCCAAAAGTCCAGTTGTCATTGGTCGCGCGACTGCTTCCGTCTACATAGTTACCGTCAATGTAATACTTACCCCAAATACCGTAAGTGGCCCTGTTCGGATCTCGTGTATACTTGTCAATACTCATGATTCGCTCGCGATGACGAGAAGCCGGGCCGGGTTTGTAGTAATTATTCACAATATTCAAATTGCCCCCCTCGGCACCATAAGCACTGTTGTTGCCCCAGTTGTAAATCACATTGTTCCTGAAATCGACCAGATTGGTCAAGGCAAACACATCCCCCTCATATTCGCCAAAGCGAGGATTGCGACTGTCGTGATGAGCAATCAGGTTGTGATGAAAGGACGCCCGGCGTCCACCCCAAATGGCACCATAGCCATGTGCGCCTTTGTCGTGAGAGGCATTACGCAGACTCTCGGTAATGTAACACCATTGCAAGGTGAAATCCTCGTTCTGATAAAAAGACACACACTCATCGGTACTCCAACTCATAGAACAATGATCGATGATGATGCCCTTCTGAAAACGGCCTCCCAATGCATCGGCCTCTGCTTTTAGGCGATCCCCCATACGAAAACGAAGAAAACGCAGAATAACATTACCCGCATTTACATTAACCTCATGATTGGCGATGGTTATGCCATCACCAGGTGCCGAATGACCCGCAACAGTTAAATCTCCGTTATTTATGGTAATGCGGCTGCCCAGTTCAATGATGCCGGACACCTCAAAAACGACAATACGCGGTCCGGATGCGGTTACAGCAGAGCGAAAAGAGCCAGGACCAAAATCATTCAAATTGGTGACCTTAATGACCCTTCCTCCCCGGCCACCGGTAACATGCTTCCCAAAACCTTCGGCTCCGGGGAAGGCAAAGGCCTCTTCTTCCACGGGTTCGGGCCGGTCTGAGTCTTCATCAGGAACACCATCATCCGGCTCCTCATCTCCAGGATCGGTCTGATCAACAGGATCGGGATTTACATCGTCCTTGTCCTTTGAGCAGGAGGCGGACAAAAACGTCAGTGCACAGAAAGTAAACAACAACAGTCTTGCCTTTTTCATTTGTATCGTATTTTTTAACTCAAACAACTTATTAAAGGAATAAGGGTCCGGAAGCCCCCTGATGGTTCTTGCCGGACCCTTCCCCTTACCCAAATCAATCGGTCAATACATTAAGGGCTACCACCAGCGGGGATCGCCCACCGAACCCGAAAGGCTCTTATCTATAAGCGTAAAGTCGTTGTTGTCCACATCGGCAAAGGTTTCCA
>DUOK01000288.1 GCA_012838865.1 Bacteroidales bacterium
CGACAGTGTTCAGGTTGTTGCTGTCCCCCCGGTGGATGATCTGCCGAAAAGCGACGACTTGGCCCCGGTGGAAGCGCCCCCGGGTCCCGCTATAGATGAAACTCAGGTCGCAGCTGAGGCTGAGGCTGAGACTGAGACTGAGACTGAGACCTCGGCGCCGACTTCGGTTTCGGCTTCGACTGAAGAGGAGGGCGATCAGAAGCGGACAGGGGGAGTAGATTTACCCGAGACCCCCAATGAAGTGCTTCAAATATTGTCTTTTGGGAAAATATTCTGGGCTTTGGTGCTGCTGGTGGTGGCCTACCTTTTTATTCGCTTGCTGGTGCGTATTCTGGAGGCTTTTGCCGAAAAAAGCGCCCAGGTGCGCATTACCATTAAGAGTGTCGTTCCGGTGGTGCGTATTGTCTTGTGGACCCTCTTTTTGGTGGCCATCATTAAGGGCGTTTTTAATCCCCCGCTCGAAACCCTGCTGGCTTTGGGTGCCTCGGTGGCCATAGCGGTGGGATTGGCTGCTCAGGATTTGCTCAAGAATGTATTTGGCGGCATTATGCTGCTTTTCGACCGGCCCTTTCAGGTGGGCGATAAAATAGAGATTGGTTCGCATTACGGCGAAGTGCTGGAAATTGGTCTGCGTGCCACCCGGCTGGTTACCCCCGACGATTCGGTGGTGTCGGTACCCAATATGGAATTGATGAATGCCGCGGTATCCAATGCCAATATGGGCGAGCTCAATTGCCAGGTGGTGGCCGAAATTATTCTGCCTCTTGATGTGGATACCCAAAAAGTACGCAAAATTGCCACCGAGGCCGCTCAGGTCAGTAAGTTCATTTATCTGAATAAGCCCATTGTGGTGCTGTTCTTTAATGAAATGCATCAGCGGTCTTATTTAAAGATGCGCCTGAAAGCTTATGTAATGGACATCCGTTATGAATTTCAGTTTAAGAGCGACATGACCGAAATTGTGGTACGTGAGCTGCTGGCGCAAAAACTGGTCAGCAAAGAGGATCTGGGCTACGACAATATGGGAACAAGAGCAGCCGGGTCTCCAGCTATCGAACAGTAAAAACCAAAGGAAAGAAATAATAAGCCCTAAGAACTATACAGCCTTAAGGGAGAGTTAAATACACTATTCAGCTTATTGGAAGAAATTTATGTCACAAAAAATCCTTATTCAAAAAGCCTCGGGCGAGTTGGTGCCCTTTTCAGAGGCGAAGTTAAAAGGCTCGTTACAACGCGTTGGCGCCAACGACAAACTGGCACGCTTGGTTATCGACGACATCCTTTCCTGGATTGAAAGTGGTATGCCCACCCGCAAGATTTACGGCAGGGCCTTTGCCCTTTTACGAAAATACCAACGCAGTGCAGCAGCCCGTTACAGTCTCAAAAAAGCCATCATGGAAATGGGCCCCTCGGGCTATCCCTTTGAGCAATTTGTTGGCGAAGTCTTCCGGGCCCAGGGCTACAAGGTGGAGGTGGGACAGGAAGTCTCCGGAATGTGCGTACAGCACGAGGTAGATGTTGTTGCCACCAACCACCGTCTTCAGCACCTGGTCGAGTGCAAATACTACAACAGTCAGGGTAAATACGCCAGCGTGCAAGTGCCGCTGTACATCCGATCCCGGGTCAACGACATCATCAATAAGCGGCAGACCCTCGACGAGTACCGCGATTTTGAATTTCAGGGCTGGGTGGTCACCAATACCCGCTTTACCTCCGATGCCCAGGCCTTTGGAATTTGTAGTGGTTTGAATTTAATGAGCTGGGATTTTCCTCAGGAGCAGAACCTGAA
>DUOK01000289.1 GCA_012838865.1 Bacteroidales bacterium
ACAGTTTTTGAAAACGCTGTTGACGTATCCCAAGCCCCCTGGCCTTTGCTTCTCAATCTTGTCTCTTCTGCTCCTGCCTGCCGCGTTTGGCCTGCATACTTTCTGTTTGAAAGCGGATGCAAAGTAACGACGAAAATCCTCATCATACAAACATTTTATTTCCATTTTTATATTAAAAATTGTGAATCCATTGATTATCAACTCAAATATTCACTTCCAATCCACTCAAGTTTATGCCATATATTCCCAACTAATCAGCTTTTATCGTACCTTTGTGCCCGAAATTTTACATTTATATGAATCATAAAGCAGGCTTTGTCAGCATTGTAGGCAACCCGAACGTGGGAAAATCAACCCTTATGAATTTACTGGTAGGGGAACGCTTGTCCATCATTACCTCCAAGGCACAAACCACCCGCCACAAAATACTGGGGATAGTCAATAAGGAAGACCATCAACTGGTATTTTCAGATACGCCGGGCGTGCTTGAACCCAATTACAAACTACAGGAGTCGATGCTGAAGTTCAGCAAATCGGCACTGGTTGATGCAGACATCATTCTTTATTTGACCGACACGGTGGAAACGGCAGCTAAAAACGCCGACTTTATAAAGGAAGTTGCTCATGCAAAAGTGCCCGTATTGGTCGTCATTAATAAAGTGGATCTGAGCACCCAGGAGGGCCTGGAAGCCCTCACGGACCAATGGAAGACCTTATTGCCCAATGCGGAGATTTATCCCGTTTCGGCACTGCACAAATTCAATGTAGACCAACTTTACCAGCGCATTCTGGAACTCACTCCCGAGTCGCCCCCCTATTTTGATAAGGATGCGCTTACCGACAAGCCGGAGCGCTTTTTTGTATCGGAAATCATTCGTGAGAAAATACTGCTCTATTATCAGAAGGAAATCCCCTACTCGGTAGAAGTTGTTGTAGAGGAATTTAAGGAAACACCTAAGCGTGTCAACATCAGTGCCAGCATTCATGTGGCACGTGACTCACAAAAAGGCATATTGATAGGCCACCAGGGCAAGGCGCTTAAAAAACTGGGGACAGAGGCACGCAGGGCCATTGAGACCTTTCTCGATCGCAAGGTGTTTCTGCAACTGTACGTTAAAGTCTCCAAAGACTGGAGGAATCAGGATAACTTCCTGAAAAACTTTGGCTACGACCAATAAACAAACTGAAACAAGTAAAGAAATACAATAAGAAATATGGGAAATATAGTTGCCATAGTAGGACGTCCGAATGTAGGAAAATCAACCCTCTTTAATCGTTTAACAGGAACACGACAGGCGATTGTTGACGAAATGAGCGGGGTGACCCGCGACAGGCTGTACGGAAAGGCCCACTGGAATGGCATCGACTTTTCGGTGATCGACACCGGTGGCTATGCCATCAATTCGGAAGATGTTTTTGAGGAAGCCATCCGTGATCAGGTGCTGATCGCCATCGAAGAAGCCGACATCTTACTTTTCGTAGTGGACGTCACCACCGGCATTACTGATTACGATGAAATGGTGGCGGAAGTCATCCGTCGCAGCGGCAAAAAAGCCCTGGTGGTCGTCAACAAAGTCGATACCCACGATAGAGAAGCGGAGTCTGCCTACTTCTATTCCCTGGGTCTTTCTGAGCTCTATTCGATTTCTTCCATAAATGGTGCCGGAACCGGCGATTTACTGGATGCGCTGGTAAGGGAATTGCCCGACAAACAGGTCAACCGACCGGAAGAGGAAGACCTCAATCTTCCACGTTTTGCCATTGTGGGACGACCCAACGCCGGAAAATCATCTTTGATTAATGCGCTGACGGGTGAAGACCGCAACATTGTAACGCCCATTTCAGGGACTACCCGCGACAGTCTCTATACCCGTTTCAATAAATTTGGCCACGACTTTTTCCTGGTTGATACAGCAGGTATTCGCAAAAAGGCCAAAGTACACGAAAACCTGGAATTCTATTCGGTGATGCGGGCAGTAAGGGCCATAGAAAATTCCGATGTTTGTATCCTGATGATTGATGCCACCCGGGGTTTTGAGGGGCAGGATCAGAAAATATTCAGTCTTATAGAACGCAACCGCAAAGGCATTGTGGTTGTGGTCAATAAGTGGGATCTCATCGAAAAAGACACCCACAGCACCAAGTTGTTTGAAGCAGAGATTCGTGAAAAAACGGCGCCTTACGTAGATTATCCCATCATCTTTACCTCAGCCATCACCAAACAAAGGCTCTTTAAAACGCTGGAAGAAGCGGCACGTGTTTATGAAAACAGGACCCGTAAGATTTCGACCTCACAAATTAATGAGTTCCTTTTACCCCTGATTGCAAACACCCCCCCTCCAGCAACCAAAGGAAAGTACATCAAAATCAAATTCATCACCCAACTGCCCACCATACCGCCCTCCTTTGCCTTTTTCTGCAACTTACCGCAATATGTTAAGGAGCCCTACAAGCGTTTCCTTGAAAATAAAATTCGCGGCAAATGGGACCTCTCGGGTGTTCCGGTCAATATTTTCATGCGTAAAAAATAAGGATTCAAAAAAAATCCTTATTTTTACACATTCTAAACAACTGACTTATGCGGATACACGCCGACATGAAGATGGCGGACTTGGTGCACTTAAATTTTGAGGTACTGGCAGTGGTCCAGCGCCTTCAAATTCCTTTTGGGTTTAAGGACAAAACCATTTCCGATGTATGTAGGGAACACAGCATTAATGTAGACTTCTTTCTCCAGCTGGTTCAGTGGTTCAACGAGCGCGAGAACTTTCCTCAGGAACAGCTGATCCAGGGCGATGCTCAGTGGTTGGTGCGCTACCTGCATCACACCCATCAATGCTATCTGAATTACCAGATTCCTCGAATCGAAAAGGAAATTGAATTTCTGGAGCAATTGCCCGATATGCCCGACCATTCGGCCCGTCTCATGCTGGAATTCTTCCGAGAGTACATTCGGGAGTTTACCGAACACATTGAAGACGAAGAAAACACCACCTTTCCCTACATCCTTGCCCTGGGCAACACCCTGTCGGGAAATATGGACCTGGAAACTTTCAGGAAGCGCTACAAGACCTACACCATTGATAAATATCTGGAGCACCACAGCGATTTGGAAGAAAAGGTCTTCGATTTGCAAAGCATTCTCCTGCGCCATCTCCCCCCCCCAAGCAGCAACTGCCATTTCACCAATCTGCTTTTAGAAATAAATCGTTTGGGCAACGACTTAAAAGATCACACGCTGCTTGAAGAAAATGTACTCATACCAAAAGCCCGTCAAATGGAGCTGGAGTTGAATCAACGCTCCGCCAACCAATAAGCTGTAGAACCTATGGTAAGCGTCCTGCTGGCCGAACAGTCCTATCTTTTAAGAAAGGGATTGATTCACATATTAAGGCAATTTCCCGAAGTGGGAGAAATTGAAATCCTGGGATCACAGCTGGGAATAGGGGAGGTACTGCAACATTTTGAACCCGATCTCCTCATTGTAAATTCAGCCATAACCGCAGCCAGTCCAGATAAAAACTGGGAAAGCCTGCTGCCGGAAGATTGTCGGCTCCTGCACATCATCAACACGGGGCTCCCTCAGGGCGCCCCGGAAAACCAATTATCCATATACGACTCCAAAGTTGCCCTCACCGAAAAAATTTCCAAAACCTTAAAGGCCATTGGGGCGAACAGGGACCAGGACGAGTCAGAGGAACTCACCCCGCGCGAAAAACTTATTCTGCAACATGTGGCCCTGGGCAAAACCAACAAGGAAATTGCGGCCGACCTGTTTATAAGCACACACACCGTAATTTCGCACCGAAAAAACATCACCCGTAAACTAGACATCAAAAGTGTATCGGGATTGACGGTTTATGCCATCCTAAATGGCATAATTAATATGGAAGATATATCTTAGGGGCCGGATAAAACATTTGGGTATGTCAACAACGCCAATTACAGAAGGTGCTACAGCTCCCTTTACAGAACGCCTATTAGCAGCCGTCATCGACCTTGTTATAGTGGCTGGCCTGATGATGCTTCCCAGGGTGGGTTGGTTAATTGCCTTACTGTACTTCCTCTCGAAGGACTCCCTTCCCTTTCTGCAAGGACAAAGTCTGGGCAAGCATTTGCTTCATCTTAAAGTCATCATCCTGCCCGGGCAGGATGATTTGGTTCGCTACCCCGAAAAGTCCATCATACGCGGATTGGTCTTCCTCATTCCCATTCTCAACCTCATAGATCTCTGGTTCTTTTTTTCCCGAGGCAGACGACTGGCAGACATTTGGACGCAGACGACTGTAATCCGTTATTCTCCTGAAGACAAAGACCGGGCCTGAGGCAGCTCTACATAAAAAACAGAACCCTCCCCTTCTTTGGTTTCAAACCATATCCGTCCCCCGGCATTTTCTATTACCCGTCGTGATATGGCCAGCCCCAGTCCCATCCCGCCTGTTTTGGTGGTAAAACTGGGCACAAACAAATGGTCCCGAAGCTCTTCCGGCACCCCCTGTCCATTGTCCGCCACAGCAACCCGGACCATATCACCGCTTAAGCCAACAACAAGATGGATGCGCGCCGCGCGGTCCTCGGGAACAGATTGCAAGGCATTTTTAATCAAATTATTGAAGACGCCCAGCAACTGCTCTCCATCTGCCCGCACCATTACAGGACCACCCAGCTCATTACGCAAAGCAATCTCCGCTGTTCCCGTATCGCCAAAAAGCGTACGACAACTCTCCAGCTTATCCATTAAATTAACCACCTCTGCCTTTGCCAGGGGCATTTGAGCAAACTTGCTGAACTCCGCGGCGATGCTCGACAAACTGTTTATTTGCTCGATGAGCGTACCCGTAACCCGCGTCAGGTAGCTGTCAAAATCTTCCACCTTATCGTTCCAGGCCCTTTGTAAATACTGAATACTCAGCTTCATCGGCGTCAAAGGATTCTTTATCTCATGGGCAATCTGCTTAGCC
The DNA here is from genome assembly GCA_012838865.1 of Bacteroidales bacterium. Taxonomy (GTDB): domain Bacteria; phylum Bacteroidota; class Bacteroidia; order Bacteroidales; family Marinilabiliaceae; genus Geofilum. Next base: position 4,962 of record DUOK01000289.1, read on the forward strand.
ATCTCCCGCCAGGCCAAATCGCGCTCGGTTTTGGCCAATTTAGCAGCACTAATGGCCAGCTCATCCACCATCCTGTTGTACTCTGCCACCAGTCCCCCAATCTCGTCCTCTCCCCTGTAGTCAATCTTCTCATTCGAGCGGTCCAGCTTAACCTGAGAAATTTTACTCTGCAACAACAACAAGGGCCGCGTAATTTGGCGCGCCAGAAATACCGCCAGACTGATTACAACTAAAGTAAAGATAAGGTAGAAATTGACCACGGTTACCACCACCGAACTGACCTCCTCGCGGAGCTCATTGTTCCCCACAAAATAAGGCAGATTAACGAAACCCGACAGACGATTTTCCGCATCAAGAAGCGGCACATAAAAAGAGGTGTAGGACATGCTGCCAATTTGCTCTTCCTCCAGATGCCGAACGGCCTCTGTATAGGCCAACTTGTAATAAGCTTTAGGGTTCATCTGAGCACCCATCAAGCCATTACGAAACAACTCGGGCCGTGAAGTCCCCAGCAAAGTACCCTCTACCCCATAGAGATTGATGTCGCAATAAAACACATTGCTGATCATCTGAAGCTGATAATTAAGGTACTCCTCCGGCCGGGCCGTCTCCGGTCCATCCAACCCGATCTTATACTCCAATTCAAGCAAAATAGACTGCACCTTGTTCTCCAACAGCTCCAAATGCTTACGCTTAAACTGGTTAACCGTATAGTACACCGTGCCGGCCGCCACCACCACCAACATGAGCAGAAGCAGCAAGACAAACACCAACTGAATGCGCTTTTGAATGGTCAGATGAAAAGAAAAGTCGGCAGAACGCCACTGCATCAGCAGCAACAACAGTGCACCCAGCATAAAGAAAAAGAGGAAAAACAAGGAAAAGGCTATCAGCACCTCCCCAAGGCTGTAATCCTCTCTGCTCAAAACTATCGTAACCTGCTGATCGGGCTGATAAACCAAATGCGAAAAGGAACTGTCCTTAAAAAACATTTTGCTGTAAGGCACCGGTTGATAATACTGAGCCTCCCCCTTATAAGGGAACTCACCGGAACGCTTCACCAGGCGGCCATTCAAATACTTGGCATAAGAATAATCGTCGAGCAAACCCATTCGCGCCCTTTCCCGTTCACTCACCAACAACTCGGGATAGCCCAGCCCCTCAAAAAAAGGTTTCGACTGCAACTCAACAAACAAAGACGTCTCGCGCTGAGGGTCGTTGGCAAAAAAGCGAAAAACACCCAGATAAGAAACACGGCCGTTTTGATTATCGAGGTAATGAAAATGATTGCTTCCGGGAATGGCATAACCAAAACCTTCCAGCATTTCATAAAAATAGTCGTAACAATTCCTAACCTCCTGAGAGCTTTCCAGATACAAATCACCCTGGGGCCAGCAGGGAACAATCTGCAAGTCAAAACGCCCCCAATAACCGTAAAAGTAGAACTTTACCAAATGGTTGCGAATAAGGTCCCCATCCACCTCTCCCTGCGCCAACAGCCGCATAAGCGTTACATCATTAGAAAGCTGCTTCTCTATTTCTGACAGATACATCTCAGCCACAGGGTCCTCATCACGGAGCAACTGAAAGGAAAGGTTTTCTGCAAGGAGTTCCCGATTGGCCTCCTCTCTCTTTACGCTTAAATCCATCATCACCATACCCGCATACAGCGAAAAACAAAGCGCCAGCCACAAAAAGGAAGTGTGTGTCAGTCCGTATTCAGGTTTGCGCCTGGCAAAAACCAATAAGCCCCCAACCGCTGCAAAAAACACAAAAGTCCAGTCGCTATCGCCCACCCCCAAACCTCCACTTATCAAGGCAGCTGCCAGTGCCAATAAAAGCCAGGCACCAAAGAGCCACTTTTGTGAAAGCAAAGTTAAAAACAACAACACCATACGCTCGGCCACCAACAAAAAAGTCAGCAACAAAAAAGCAATAGAAAAAAAGCGTACAAGAACCACAGCATCCAGATCAATGACCCGCATCAGAACGAGGGGACCAGAACTGTGGCTGGCCAAAACATAAAAAAGCTGAGTTACAAGAACCAATAACAACAGGGTAAGCGAGAGCAGCAAAAACACCGCAAGACTTTTGCGCAAGCCACCCGCCCGCTGATAAAAAAACGAAGGCAAACGATAAAACCTGAAAAACCAGAAAGCCAGGGTAAACAACCAAAATCCGAACAAGAGAAAGTGCCCCAAAGAGGGCAGGAAGTCGGACCAGGCAAAATGATAGGGCGAAAATAAGTCACAGCGCTCCATGCAAGCCAACCCAAGTTTCCAAAAAACAAGATAATAACCCAAAGAAAAAATGGCGCCGGCCAACAGCCAACTTAAATTACCCATCTGCCTACGATAAAAGAGGCTTTGAAAACGGAAGAGGCCCAACCAAAAGATCAGACTACTGAGCAATAATAAAACATCGCTGATCCAGGAAACCACAGGAGGACGCTGTGCGCTATCTGTCCCTACAAGGCTGAAAAGATAAGTCCCCCGGCTGTCGTGTAAATCCATACTACCTGCTACCGGCTCACGACTGATCATAAGGGAGGGATCCAGACCAAAATGTTCGGGAAAACCATTTTGCAAAAACTGGTTTTGGTAGAGGTAAGTCCGTTTAAACAGACTAAAAGCCACCAACAACACGTCCCCTTCCTGCCGCCATTCGGTCAGGTACCACCCATTCTCCAGTCGCACCAGGGCCTGTTTAAAATATTGGGGATTAAAGCCATCAACAGGCAAGAGACTGCTGTTCCAACCCACCAGTTCGTAGCCCTGGAAGACCAGGAGCTCAAAAGAATGCGGCTTAAGCGAATCGATGTGCTCCCACAAACGCTGATGAGAATTAAAGGTAGCCACGGGCAGGGCATCCAGGAAATCCTGCATCTCTTGCCGCTCCTGCTGGACCAGCTTTTCGATCCGAGCCGCTGAAAGCGCACGCCCCGGCAACTCTTCAGCCTTCTGTCGCAACACAAGACTGCCCACAACCAACACCAGGAGGGTCGCAACAAAGAAGAGATGATAATATGTCTTAGACAAAAGGCGTCTCATACCAGCAAGTGATTTATCAGCAACAGGATTACCCTCCATTTAAGAGGCACAACATCAAAAACCAAGCCGCTAATCATGATGATAAGGTTCGTTATTTAAAATGCTGTGGGCCCGGTAGAGCTGCTCCACAAAAATGAGACGCACCATCTGATGCGAAAACGTCATCCTTGAGAGACTGAGTTTATGGTCGGCCCGCTGATGAACCTCCGCCGAAAAGCCATAAGCCCCTCCAATTATAAAAACAAGCCGACGCACTCCGGCGACCATCTGCTTTTGAACAAAACCGGCGAAATCTCTTGAGCCTGCCGGCTTTCCGTTTTCATCCAGCAACACCAAAACATCGCCAGGACTCAACTGGTCCAGGAGCAAACGCCCCTCTTTTTCCTTCAACACTTCCTGAGGAAGACTTCCGCCTTTTTTCACATCCGGGAGCACCACCAACTCAAAGGGAGCATAACGCCCCAGACGCTTCACATACTCATCGATACCAGTCTGCAACCAGGCCGCACTGGTGCGGCCAACCATAACCAAAACGGTCTTCATTACGTATAACGCTTTTGTAGCTGCAAAAAACAAAAATAAGACAGTGCATCCAAATTTATGGTTTAGTTTTTGTATGTTGCTGCTGTTGTGTTTCTTAAAAAACCGATATGAAAACCTTTAAACTATTCATTTTTAGCGGACTGCTCCTGCTCTTCCTGCCCCTGTCGACCCTTGGGCAAAACAACGGAAGCATGCCGGACGGCATCGCCAATGCCACCCGCAGCGGCGATGCAGCCAGACTGGCAGAATATTTCAATCCCAGAATTGAATTGGTCCTTCCGGGCAAGTCGGGTGTATTCAGCAAGGAACAGGCCCAGTTTCTGATGAAGGACTTCTTTGAGCAATATCCACCCGCCTCTTTCCAGTTTATTCACCAGGGAGAGCGGGAAAATGCTACCTTTGCCATTGGACGTTACCATTACAACCGGGGACAATACCGCCTTTTGTTTTTGGTTAAAAACAGCAATGGTCAAACCCTGATTCATCAATTACGCGTAGAAAAACAAGATGACTAAAGCTTTACTTCAAGAATTTATAGACCATGCCCTGAATGAAGACTTGGGCGATGGCGATCACTCTTCCCTGGCCTGTATTCCCGATACTGCTGCCGGAAAAGCCCGCTTACTGGTGAAGGAAAGTGGTGTTTTAGCAGGAATGGAAATTGCCCCGCTGGTATTTCACACCCTGCAAGCTGACCTGCAGTTCACCCCCTTCCTCAAAGATGGCGACCTCATTAAGCCGGGAGACATAGCCTTTACCGTGGAAGGGAAAACCCGCACCCTCCTTCAGGCAGAGCGCCTCGTATTGAACATCATGCAGCGCATGAGCGGCATAGCCACCCGAACACGGGAATACGCCACGCGCATTGCAGATTTAAAAACCAAGGTGCTCGACACGCGCAAAACCACGCCGGGTATGCGCTGGCTCGAAAAGGAAGCCGTGCGCATCGGAGGGGGCGTCAACCACCGCATGGGCTTGTACGACATGATTATGCTCAAGGACAACCACATCGATTTTGCCGGAGGCATTGAAAAGGCCATTAAAGCGACTCAGGCCTATCTGAAGAAAAGTGGGCGTTCCCTTAAAATAGAAATTGAGGTACGCAATATGGATGAGCTGGAACAGGTCATGCAGACCGGCGGCGTCGATCGCATCCTCATCGACAACTTCAGTCCCGAACTCACCCAACAGGCTGTTGCCCGAATAGCCGGCCGTTACGAAACGGAATCATCGGGCGGCATCACTTTAGAGCGCTTACGTGACTATGCTTTGACAGGGGTCGATTATATATCTGTAGGCGCCCTGACCCATCACATAAAAAGTTTGGATTTAAGTCTCAAAGCCTATTAAAGGGGCTTTTTTATCAAAAGAGTGTGATTTTTATCACGTTTTTACATCGACACCAACCCACTCAAAACAAACAACTTAAGCAACACTCCTGAAAAAAATTCAAAAACAGCGTTTGCATTTTAGAAAATCCTTACGTAAAATTGCAGAACGATTAGAAAACGAAACCATGCAGACAATCATTCGCAACAACAATTGGTGGTGGCACACTTCAGTCCTCATACACGGGAGATGAAGCGATGCCCTTATGCTCTGTTGCGAACCAGAATAACTTAAGAAGGCTTGTCGGAATCCCCGACAAGCCTTTTTTCTTTTTATGCAAAACCAACGAAAAAATAAGTACTCATGCAAAACTATCCCATCAACGTACACCATCGCCGCATTCCCCCTCACATTGGAGATGTGGTTACCCCGGTAAGTCTTTACCTGACCCTGCGCGACCTCTACCCCAACACCATCCTGCTCGAAAGTTCGGATTACCACGGCAACAACAATTCCACCTCCTTCATTTGCTTCGACCCCATGGCCGACTTTCTGGTGGAGGGAGAGCAGGTGACTTGTCGCTTTCCGGACAAGCATACGGAAACCACCCCGCTGCCAGCCAGCAAGCCGGTGACCGACTTGCTGCAGGACTTCATCGACCGCCTGCAGGTGGCCCCCAACGACTGTCCCCTTGCTGCAACAGGACTCTACGGCTATACCACCTACGATGCCGTTCGCTACTTTGAAAACCTTCAACTGAAACTTGACCCCGCAGCGCCCTATGCCATACCCGACATGCGCTACCATTTGTACCGCTCGGTCATTGCCTTCAACCATTTCACCAACCAGCTCTATCTGGTTGAACACCTCATCGGAGAAGAACAAAGCATTTACGATAAACTGCTGAACATCCTAAAAAACAGAACAGTACCCTCCTTCCGTTTTGCGCCGGTAAACGGCGAATCCTCCTCCCTGAGCAACGAAGATTACAAGGCTATGGTCAGAAAGGGCAAGGAACATTGCTACCGCGGCGATGTCTTTCAGATCGTCCTCTCCCGCCAGTTTGCCCAACAGTTCAAAGGCGACGAATTCAATGTATACCGGGCCCTGCGACACATTAACCCCTCTCCCTACCTCTTCTTCTTCGATTACGGCAACTACCGCCTCTTTGGTTCCTCACCTGAAAGTCAGTTGGTGGTGGACAAGGGTACCGCTACCATCAACCCCATTGCCGGCACCTTTCAGCGTACGGGCGACGACCTGAAGGACCTCAAATTGGCCGAGGAACTGGCTGCCGACCCCAAGGAAAATGCCGAGCACGTTATGCTGGTCGATTTGGCACGCAACGACCTGGGACGCAACTGCAATGAAGTTAAAGTAAAGACCTACAAAGAAATTCAATACTACAGTCACGTCCTGCACATGGTCTCTGAGGTGAACGGAAAACTCAAACCCGGCTCCACCACCCCAAGGGTGATGGGCGACACCTTTCCGGCCGGCACCCTCTCCGGAGCACCCAAGTACAAGGCCATGGAACTGATCGACCGCTACGAGCCCCAGCAAAGAGGCTTTTATGGCGGCTGCATCGGCCAGCTGGGCCTCGACGGCAGCTTCAACCAGGCCATTGCCATCCGTACCTTCCTGAGCAAAAACAACACCCTGTTCTACCAGGCCGGGGCCGGCGTGGTCTCCGAGTCGAAAGAAGAAAACGAACTGCAGGAAGTCAACAACAAACTGGGCGCCCTGAAACGCGCCATTGAACTCGCCCGTGAGTTTTAATCCATTCTCCAACTCCTAATACAAGAATCATGAAAATACTGGTGCTCGACAATTACGATTCCTTTACCTACAACCTGGTGCACTATCTCGAAGAACTCACCGACGCCCAGGTGGATGTGTACCGCAACGACGAAATCAGCGTAGAAGAAGCCGCCGCCTACGACAAAATTGTACTGTCGCCCGGCCCCGGCATCCCCGACGAAGCCGGCATTCTGAAACCACTCATCAAAGCCCTGGCGCCCACCCACAGCATCCTGGGCGTTTGTCTCGGTTGCCAGGCCATTGCCGAAGTCTTTGGCGGTCAAATCTACAACCTTTCCAAAGTGTACCACGGCATTGCCACCCCCATACGGGTGGAAGACCCGGATGAAATACTGTTCAACGGACTGCCCACAACATTTGAAGCGGGACGCTACCACAGTTGGGTGGTTGATGAACAAAAACTGCCGGAGAGCCTTAAAATAACGGCACGCGACGAGGAGGGTCAGATTATGGGCCTGCGCCACAGCAGCTACGATGTTCGTGCCGTGCAGTTTCATCCCGAATCGATATTGACCCAAAACGGAAAAGAGATGATTAAGAACTGGCTGCAACAATAAGCGCTTCCAGGTCATCACTCATTCAGTATTCAGCTTAAAACAAAAGAAAGATGTTACAGCCCATATTAAAAACCCTTTTCGATTACCAAACCCTCAGTCGCCAACAAGCACGCGAAATTTTGGTAAACATTACACGCGACAGCTACAGCAAATCTGAGGTTGTTGCCTTTTTATCGGTTTATATGATGCGCCCGGTTACCGTAGAAGAACTGTCGGGTTTCCGCGACGGTCTGTTGGAACTTCGCCTGCCCGTGGATCTGTCGGACTTCGACACCGTAGATTTGTGCGGCACCGGGGGCGACGGAAAAAACACCTTCAACATCAGTACCCTGGCCTCTTTCATCACGGCCGGCGCCGGCATAAAAGTGGCCAAGCACGGCAACTACGGTGTAAGCTCAGGTTGCGGATCGTCCAACATGCTCGAAGCATTGGGCTACCGCTTTACCAACGACAGCGATACCCTGCGTCGTCAAATCGACCGGGCAGGCATTTGTTTTTTACATGCTCCGCTCTTCCATCCGGCCATGAAAGCGGTAGCGCCCATCCGAAAAGAATTGGGCATCAAAACCTTCTTCAACATGCTGGGCCCACTGGTCAATCCCTCCAGTCCCCAAAGCCAGTTGGCGGGGGTGTTCGACCTCGAATTGGCACGCTTGTACCAGTATTTGTTTCAGGAAGGCGACCAACGTTTCACCATCTTGCACAGCACCGATGGCTACGATGAAATTTCGCTGACCTCCCCCTTCAAGGTCATTACCCAGAATGGGGAACAACTGCTGACGGCAGCCGATCTGAAGCTGCCCGAAAACAGTCCCGAAAGCATTCAGGGAGGACACGAAGTAGCAGAAGCAGCCGGCATCTTCAACACCATACTCGATGGGAAAGGAACTGCGCAGCAGAACAACGTCGTTATTGCCAATGCGGCCTTTGCCATCCAGTGTAACCGTCCCGAGCTCAGCATCGACGAGGCCCTGGACAAGGCACGCGAATCGCTGCTCTCTGGCCGGGCCAAAGCCACGGTAAAAAAGCTCCTGGACACCCAAAACTAAGCGCCGACCAGGCAACAACAACGGAACCATTACAAAACCAAAGACCATGAATATTCTCGATAAAATAGTAGCCCGCAAGCGTGAAGAAGTGGCTGAGGCCCAGGCCCAAACCCCACTTAAACTGCTCCAGTATTACCGGCATTACGACCAGAAGGTGCCCTCGTTTAAAGCGGCCCTGCTGGCTCAGGGCGCCACCGGCATCATTGCCGAGTTCAAACGACGTTCGCCCTCCAAAGGGGCAATTCATGCCGGGGCGCAGGTGGCCGATATTGTACCGGCCTATCAAAAAGCCGGCGCATCGGCCCTGTCGATTCTGACCGACCGCGACTTTTTTGGGGGCAGCGACGAGGACCTGGCTCAGGGACGCGACCTCAGTCAACTGCCCATCATCCGCAAGGAATTCATCATAGACCCTTATCAGGTTTACGAAGCCAAAGCCCTGGGGGCAAGCGCCATCCTGCTTATTGGAGCGATTCTGGATAAGGGTCAGGCCAAAGAGCTGGCCGCCCTGGCCAACTCTCTGGGTATGGAAGTCCTCTTTGAAATCCACGAAGAAAAAGAACTGGAGCTGCTGAACAGTTACGTCCAGCTGGTGGGCATCAACAACCGCAACCTCAAAGATTTTAAAGTGGACCTGGAACACTCGATGCACCTGGCAGCCCAACTGCCCGGGCACCTGGTGCCGGTCGCCGAAAGCGGAATTGCCTCGGCGGCGGACTACCAAAGACTGCGTAAGGCGGGCTTTAAGGGCTTTTTGATGGGAGAGTACTTTATGAAACACCAGGATCCGGGAGCCGCCTGTGCCGACTTCTGCCAACAAATACAAACCACTGTAAGTCAGACCAACTATGCTGATTAAAGTCTGCGGGATGCGCCATCCCGACAACATCAAGGCGGTGGCCGGCTTGCAACCCGACTATCTGGGCTTCATCTTTTATCCGCCTTCGCCCCGCTATGTGGGCGAGCTGCTGCTGCCCGAAATGCTGGAACAAATCCCTGCAGGCATCAAAAAAACCGGCGTCTTTGTCAACGCAGGCACCAGCGATATGCTGAATGTGGCCCGACGTTACCAGTTGGATGCCCTGCAACTGCACGGTCGGGAGAGCGCAGCACAGTGCAGGCAACTCAAAGCAGAAGGTCTGGAAATCATCAAAGCCTTTGCGGCCAGACAGGGCAGCGATTTTGCCAATACAAGAGACTATGAAGGAAACTGCGACTATTTTCTATTCGACACGCCCTCGCAGGCCCACGGCGGGTCGGGACAAAAATACGACTGGCACTTGCTTCAGGACTATCGGGGTACTACCCCCTTCTTCCTGAGCGGGGGACTGGGTCCGACCGACGCAGAAGCACTACGTGCCTTCCACCATCCGCAACTGGCGGGCATCGACCTGAACAGTCGCTTCGAAAGTGCTCCGGCACGCAAGGATGTGCCCGCCCTTCAAGCTTTTCTGAATAAGTATCGTCAAAGCAATCCACCTTTATAAATTCAACAAGCATGTTTCACCCCAATGAAAAAGGTTTCTACGGTGCCTACGGAGGCGCCTACATTCCGGAAATGCTCATCCCAAATATCGAGGAGCTGCGCGGCAAATACCTGCGCATCCTGGAATCCGACAGCTTTCAAAAGACTTATCATCATTTGCTCAGTGACTACGCAGGGCGCCCCTCTCCCCTTTTTAAAGCCGAGCGCATGTCGCAACGCTACCAAACCAACATCTGGTTGAAGCGAGAGGACTTGAACCATACCGGCAGTCACAAACTCAACAACACCATTGGTCAGATTCTACTGGCAAAGGAAATGGGCCGCCGGCGCATCATTGCTGAGACCGGTGCCGGTCAGCATGGCGTGGCCACCGCTACGGTATGTGCCCTGATGGGCCTCGAGTGCGTGGTGTATATGGGACAGACCGACATGGAGCGTCAGGCGCCGAACGTGGCCCGTATGCGCATGTTGGGAGCCGAAGTGCGCCCGGCACTTTCGGGCAACCGCACCTTAAAGGATGCCACCAACGAGGCGCTGCGCGACTGGATTGCACATCCTACGGACACCTTCTACCTCATCGGTTCGGTGGTGGGACCGCATCCCTACCCCGATTTGGTGGCCCGCCTGCAGGCGGTCATCAGCAGCGAAATCAAGCAACAGCTCAAGGAGAAAATTGGAACGGAGCTGCCCAACTATGTGCTGGCCTGTGTAGGGGGCGGCTCCAATGCAGCAGGCAGCTTTTACCACTTTCTGGAGCACCCTTCGGTGCAACTTATTGGCACCGAAGCAGCCGGCATGGGGGTGGAAAGTGGGGAGACTGCCGCCTCCATGGCCTGTGGCGAAAAGGGCATCATTCACGGCAGCATGACCTACCTGATGCAGGATGGGGACGGACAAATTACCGAACCCTACTCCATTTCCGCAGGCCTCGATTACCCGGGCATTGGTCCCCTCCACGCCTTTTTAAAGGACAGTCACCGCGCGACCTATTTGCCGGTGACCGATGCAGAAGCCCTGGATGCGGCCCTGGAGCTTACCCGCCTCGAAGGCATCATCCCGGCACTGGAATCGGCCCATGCCCTGGCGGGCCTGGGCAAACTGCGCTTTAAACCGACCGACCAGGTGGTGGTTACCGTCTCCGGAAGAGGCGATAAAGACATGAAAACCTATATGGAACACTTCAAACTGACCGAAAAATGACGCGACTGCAAAAACTCTTCAGCAGCAAAAAGGACCTGCTGTCTATTTATTATACGGCCGGCTACCCACAGCTGAATGCCACCCGCGTGGTGCTGGACGCGCTGCAGGAAAGCGGGGTGGACTTTGTTGAAATTGGGATGCCCTTTTCGGACCCCCTGGCCGATGGGCCCGTTATCCAGCAAAGCGGCACCCAGGCCCTGCAAAACGGAATGAGCCTGGAAGTCCTCCTGCAACAGTTGGCGGATATGCGCCCCGGCATCACCATGCCGGTGGTGCTCATGGGCTACCTCAACCCGGTGCTCAAATTTGGCATGGAGCGCTTTCTGGAGCGTTGCGCCCAGGTTGGGGTTGATGGATTGATACTGCCCGACCTGCCACTGGAAAACTACCTGGAGGAATATCGGCCGCTTTTCGAGCGCTACGGCATCAGCAATATTTTCCTCATCACCCCGCAAACCCCCGAAGAACGGGTGCGCAAGCTCGATGCCCACAGCAACAGCTTCCTCTACATGGTTTCCTCTGCGGCGGTAACCGGGGCTAAGAAGGGACTCAGCGACTTTCAGCTGGATTATTTTCGACGCATTAAGGCCATGCAATTGCAGCATCCGGCGGTAGTGGGCTTTGGCATCAGCGATAACGAAAGCTACAAAACGGTTTGCCAATACGCACAGGGCGCCATCATTGGCAGTGCCTTTGTGAAATTACTGGAACAGGCAAAGGACCTCAAAGGGGAGATTCAACGCTTCATTTCCGAGGTGAAAAACGGGAAATAGTCCACGCACAACCCTCAAAAAAGCAGGCTTGCAAGTTTTTCTGAAAGTGTTTAACTTTGCATGACCAACACCTTAACACGCGGCAGTCCACCATGGGCTGACCGCATTTTTCTTTCACAAACCAACCGCATGAGTCCCTATAAAAGCAAGTCAAACGACAGCAAACTGTTGCGCATAGGCGTTTTTTACGACGGCAATTACTTTTACCACGTCAGCAACTATTACAACTATGTGCATGAGCGGCAGTCGCGCATCAGCATCAGCGGTCTGCACAATTTCATTCGCGAGCAGGCCTCCCTGCTCGAGTCGGTCAGCGGAACCAACCGCTGCCAGATTGTGGATGCCCATTATTTCAGGGGGCGACTCAATGCCATGGAAGCCAGTCAGAAAGGCAACCAGTTGTACTACGAAAGGGTGTTCGACGACATTCTGATGTCGGAGGGCGTGACCACCCACTACTTTCCCATTAAAACCACAAATGGCTACCGCCAGGAAAGGGAAGTGGACCTGTGGTTGGCGATGGAGGCTTTTGAACTGGCGCTGTACAAACAGTTCGACATTTTGGTGCTCATTGCCAGCGACGGCAGCTACGTGCCCCTGGTGCGTAAGCTCAACACCCTGGGCACACGGGTGATGTTGTTGTCGTGGGATTTTGACTTTCGCGACGACTACGGCAACCACAAGGTAACCCGCACCTCGCAGGATTTGCTGGATGTGGTGAGTTACCCCATACCCATGCATATCCTCATCAACAGTCAGCAACCGCGCGACCGCCAAATCACCGAAGATCTATTTGTATCCAAAGATACTTCGGCCGACGCACGCAAAAAGTTGCACACCCCAACTGAGGACAGCCACATCAGCACCATCTTATCCATCAAATCGGGCTACGGCTTCATCAAGTACCCGCCCACCAACCTGTTTTTTCATTTCCAAAGTGTCAACGGCTGCGACTTTAACGATTTGGAACCGGGCGACCAGGTCGCCTTTCGCATTGCCCGCAATGAAAAAGGAGAAGATGTAGCCATTGACGTGGAACTGGCCGAATAAAAAAAGCGGCCTCCCTTGGAGGAGACCGCTCTTTCTCTTGGTATTAAAACAAACCTCAAACAAATTATTAGTCTTCCTTCTGTTCTGCTTCATAAGCAGCCAACAGCTGTTCCTGCACCTCTGGCGGCACCTTATCGTAGCTGGCAAACTTCATGGTATAGGAAGCACGCCCGCCGGTAATGGAGCTCAGCGAAGTCGAATACTTATTCATCTCCTTCAAGGGCACCTTGGCCTTGATGACCTCAAAGCCTTTTTCGCTACTCATACCTTCAATGATGGCCCGACGTCCCTGCAAATCGCTCATCACATCGCCCATACGGTCGGCCGGAACCCGCACCTCTACATCGTACACCGGCTCCAGGATTTTGGGACCTGCTTCCTTAAAGGCTGCCCGGAAGGCATTGCGACCGGCCAACTTAAAGGAAATCTCATTGGAGTCGACCGGGTGCATCTTCCCGTCGTAAATACAGACCCGTATGTCGCGAGCATAAGAACCCGTCAGCGGACCTTCCTCCATTTTTTCCATGATCCCCTTAAGAATGGCTGGAATAAAACGATTGTCGATGGCCCCCCCTACAATACAATTGCATAAAACGAGCTTTCCACCCCAGGGCAAAAGCACCTCATCGGTGTTACGCACACTCATTTTAAACTCCTGGCCATTGAATTTATATACGCTTGGGGCGGGCATACCCTCGTAATAGGGCTCAATAACCATGTGCACCTCACCAAACTGTCCGGCCCCTCCCGACTGCTTTTTATGTCGGTAATCGGCACGCGCCTGCTTGGTAATTGTTTCGCGATAAGGGATTTTGGGATTGAAAAAGGTCACCGGCAACTTATCGTTGTTTTCCAATCTCCATTTCATGGTATTCAGGTGAAACTCGCCCTGCCCATAAACAATGATTTGTTTCAATTCCTTGGAGTATTCCACGTTGATGGTGGGATCCTCCTCGTGCATGCGCGTCATTATTTCACCCAGCTTTTCTTCATCACCTTCATTATCGGGCTTAATGGCCACCCTGAACTTGGGATCGGGATACTGAATGGGATTGAATATGAAATTGCAGCCCTTGGTGTTTAAGGTGTGATTGGTCTTGGTTTCCTTCAACTTAACCGTAGCACCAATGTCACCGGCCACCAGCTCCGAAACTTTCTGACGGTTGCTGCCGGCCACACAATACAGCTGCGATAAACGTTCCTTAGCCTCACAATTCATATTGATCAAATCGTCTCCCTCCTTTACGGTTCCCGACATCACCTTAAAGTAGCTCACCTCGCCCAGGTGCGGCTCAATACTGGTTTTAAATACAAATATGGAGGCCGGGCCTTTGGCATCCGGAACCACCTCTGTACCATTCTTGTCTACTGGCTTGGGCATTTCGGAAACAAAGGGTACGATATTCCCCAGGAATTCCATCAAACGGCGTACGCCCATGTCCTTTTCTGCTGAAACACAAAAAATGGGAAAGAGGTCACGGGCCACCATGCCTTTACGCATACCACGTCGCATCTCCTCCTCATCCAGCGAGCCCTTTTCAAAGAACAGCTCCATCAGACTCTCATCGTTTTCAGCTGCAGCCTCCACCAGGGCATTGTGCAACTCATCGGCCTTATCCTTCTCGCTGTCGGGAATATCCAGCACCTCCGGGGCGCCGCCGTCGGGGCCCCACTGGTACATCTTCATCTTAAGCACATCCACTACTGCATTAAAACCCGCTCCGGCATTCACCGGATACTGCACAATTACGGCCTTCTTGCCAAAGGACTCGTAAACAGCTTCTATGGTGCTTTCGAAGTTGGCCTTTTCGTGATCCAATTGATTCACCACAAAAATGACCGGCTTGTGATACTTATCGGTATAGCGAAACAGGTTTTGCGTACCCACCTCCACGCCTTGCGTTGCATTCAGCAACATTAGTGCTGTGTCGGTCACATTAAGCGAGGTAATGGCGCCATTAATAAAATCATCAGCCCCGGGACAATCAATAAAATTCAACTTCTTTCCCAGCCATTCGGTGTACAATACGGATGAAAAAACCGAGTAGCCGTACTCATGCTCTACCCGGTTGTAATCCGATACCGTATTCTTATTGTCCACATCGCCCCGTCGGCTGATGACCCCACCCTCGAAAAGCATCGCTTCGGCAAGGGTGGTTTTACCCGAGCCGCTACTTCCAAGGAGGGAAATATTTTTGATTTGATCGGTTTGATATACCTTCATGGCAAAACATTTAAAAAGGTTAATAAACGAGTGTCAGTAAAAAACGTATTTGTAAGGCTAGGTCTTCAAAATTAAGAATATTCTGCATAGAAACAACGTGCACCTCGTTAAATATGCTTGGTTTTTTTTGAGCTTTTTTAAGTTTTTTATGTCGAAAATACATTTTGCCACCTGCGCTTGAAATTATCGTTGGGTATTGCTAACTTGACTTAAAACTAAAAGCGCCAAACATGAACCTATCCGGAGCAACCAGCAGACTAAATATCATAGTGGGCGAAAACGACCAGGTTTACCAACGCCCCCTCTACGAAGCCATCGTATTCGCTGCCAAGAAATACAAACTTTCAGGAGCCACCGTTTGCAAAGGCTTGCTCAGCTATGGCGCAGGCAGCAATGCGCGCAGTGTAAAAGTATTCTCCCTCTCAGAGGATGCTCCTATGCACATTCAGCTGGTGGACTACCCCGAACGACTGAAGGATTTTTCCGATATTGTGCGCAAGCTGATGGACAAAGCCGGAGCCGGAGGAATCATTACTATGGAAGCGGTGGAAGTACTGCACTACCAGGCACCCGCCTAAGCCGCCCTGCTGATATTTTTTGCTAACTTTGCAGGAAACCAACTTTGCTGCAACTGCATGTCTAAAAACCACAAAGGCCCCACACCCGGGCGGGCCAATCAGAAAGCAGAATACTTCATTGCTGAGCGCATCCATTCAGGGGGCATTTCAGGAAAACGCTTTGCAGGTCCGGTCATTAAAGTAGCGACAGCAGGTATTGTATTGGGAGTTACTGTAATGTTACTTTCCCTGGCGATAGGCAACGGCTTTAAAAAAGAAATCAGAGAAAAAGTAAGCGGATTCAGCAGCCACATTCAGGTGGTCAATTACGACTTCAATCAAAGTTTTGAAAGTAACCCAATAACGCACGACAGTCTGCTGGTTGGGCGCCTGCGTGCAATAAGTGGCATTCAGAATGTGCAGCGCTTCATTACCAAGCCGGGCTTGCTTAAAACCAACAACGAAATACAGGGTCTGGTACTGAAAGGGATCGGCAAAGATTACCAAACCGACTTTCTGGAGAACATCCTAACAGCGGGGCAGCTGCCCCGCACCGACAGCACCGCAAGCAGCAACGACCTCCTGCTCTCAGAGGCCTTGGCCCAACTGCTGCAGCTGCAAGTGGGAGACGAGGTGTTCATGTATTTTTTTCAGGAGCAAATTCGCATCAGACGCTTTACGGTATGCGGTCTTTTTAACAGCCATTTGCCCGACTTCGACAAGAGTTTCGCCATCACCGATTTGCGCATACTCCAAAGGCTTAACGGCTGGGAAACAGACGAGATTGCCGGCTATGAGCTTGTTTTACAGGACTTCGCTCAGCTGGACCCTCTCGGACAAGCTGTATATGAAGAGACGGCCGATTTCCTCTCTGCTTCCGGCAACCTCCTGCGTACGCAAACCATCCGCCAAACACAGCCTCAGATTTTTGGCTGGCTCGATCTCCTGGACATGAACATTGCGGTCATCATCCTGCTGATTGTCCTGGTTGCAGGCTTCAACATGATATCCGGCCTGCTTATCCTCATCCTCGAACGCACCAATATGATTGGCTTGCTCAAGTCTCTGGGGATGGCAGATTGGCCCCTGCGACGAATATTCATTTATTTGGCCACACGAATAGCACTGAAAGGACTCCTTTGGGGCAATGCGCTCGGCCTGGGCCTGGCTATGCTGCAAAAACATCTGGGTTGGGCACGACTCGACCCCGCCAACTATTTCCTGGACACCGTTCCCATCGCACTCCCCCTGCACCACATCTTGTTGCTTAACATCGGCGCCCTGGCCGCCATTTTCCTGATGATGATTGGCCCCTCCTACCTGGCAGCACGCATTTCTCCGGTAAAAGCCTTAAGGCTGGAATAAAAAATACCGCACAAAACCATCTTTGGCATACTTTTTATAATAAGTATAATGGTTTAAATTAATAATGGGACAAAGGAGCCGCCGACTCAAACGTGAGTCGGCGGCTTTTTTACGCTTAAGAATGGGGAGCTGTCCACAATTTTGTAACTTTGCGGCAACAGATACCACAGCACCAAACCAATAAGGCATGTCCTGGCAAACCGCGCTGATCAAAGCACTGCAAGAACCACTTCCCGGAACCAGGGCCCACGCAAAAATGGCCCCTTCGGCCCGCCCTCTGCCACCCACCTATTTCAGTGGACAGGGCAGTCCGCGACAGAGCAGTGTCCTCATACTGCTTTATCCGGGCCAGGATGGTTTGTACCTCCCCTTTATACAGCGCCCCGTTTATGAAGGCCCCCACAGCGGACAAATCAGTCTCCCCGGCGGAAAATGCGAACCCTGCGACCCCAATCATTGGGATACAGCCCTCAGGGAAACAAGAGAAGAACTGGGAATCGATACACGGGGGGTTCAATACCTGGGAACACTGAGTGAGATTTTTATTCCCTACAGCAATTTTATTGTGGTCCCCCAGGTAGGTTTTCATAAGGACAGCCTGCATTTCCAGCCCGATCCTTATGAAGTGAATGAAGTACTTGAAGTTAAAGCAGCGGCCTTACTGGACCAGCCCCGGCGCACCAAAACCATTGAATATCCGGCGGCGCCGCCCATTGAGGCCCCTTATTACGATGCCAACGGCCGCCACATCTGGGGAGCCACAGCAATGATCCTCAGCGAGCTGATCGAAATCTTCAACCAAAGGACACCCTATTGGGCTAACGCATTACGTTCCTGTAATGCTCATAGCGCTCCAGAATCTCTCTAACGTAGTGGTAAGGCTCTTCGCCGCGACAGTAGCCAAACTCCACCACCGGATCGTTGTAGTACTTGGGGTGCGACTTATTGAGAATGTAATAATCCACATTATTGTCCCACTGCTTGGGATCCTTTCCGTATTTCTCAGCAAGCTTCATAGCATCCAGGACATGCCCGATGCCCACATTATAGGAGGCAAGGACAAACTTCAAGCGCTCCTCGGGTTCCTCTATGCGCAAGGCCATCCGTTCATCGAGCCATTGCAGCAATTGCATTCCGCCACGAATGTTCTCCCTGGGCGAAGTAATGGCCTCCACGCCAAAACGATCGGCTGTTTGTGGCATCAACTGCATCAGTCCCAGGGCTCCGGCCCAACTTTCCGCATCCGGAATAAAGCGGGATTCCTGATAAATAATGGAGGCAATCAAGCGCCAGTCCCATTCAAATTGGGCACTTTCCTCGCGAATCAGATCGTCGTAAACCGAAACCTGCCCCCCCTTCACCGAATGAAAATCAGAATCAACCAGGTGAACCGAACGTCGGTTAAGAAAATACTTCTGATAAACCCTTTGGTATTGGGCGGTTTTCTTAAAGCCCAGCATCCAGTTATTCACCGCATTCAACAATTCCACGGCCCCCTTATTAACTGCCCAAGCTTGTTTTTGCTGAAAACTCACAGCCGTTCCAACGTCAAGGTTGGGGAAGAAATTAAGGTTCACCCGGGCCAGATTTTCATCACAAACCGTATAGGGAATCTCACCCTCTGCAACCAGCTCAATCAACTGTTCCACCTCATAATCGGGAATCTCAACAATGTGAATGCTGTCGCCGATCTCATTCGACAAGCTGCGCAAACGCTGAACAAAGGCAGAGCCTTTTTGAACATAAACACTCTTGCCCCCCAAATCGAGCTGACTCCGAATCAAACGGTTATAGGTAATGCTCATAGCCCCCACCTGGTCGGGCGTATAAGCCTGCTGAACCAGCACCTGACGACTGAAACTGTGCGGCTCTGTAAAAGCCACCATGTTTTCGGTCTCCCGGGTGACTGCCAGACTGCTGGCAATGATATCGATGTGTCCATTCTGCAGAGCCTCGAAGTTGCTCTGCAAGTCGTTATTCACCGTAACCTCTAATTTCACGCCCATAAAGTTGGCAAAAGCCTGCAGGAGCTCAAATTGATAGCCCATGGGCTGCCCCTTGTAAACAAAGTAATTGGTGGAATTGTAATTGGTGACCACCCTTATTTTTCCACTTTCCAAAATCTGTGGCAAATCGGCAACTGCTTCCGGCTCAGGTTCGGAAACTTTTCGTCCGCCTCCCCCTCCGCTACAAGCTCCCCAAGCCAGGGACAGCAATATCAAACTCACAAAGTAAAGTTTTTCCATACCAAAAGATTAAGACAATAAGTAACAAACAGATACAGCCGGTAAAGTTAGCAGAAAAAAGCATCCGGCAAACAAGGCACCTAGTCGTAAAAATTCCACGAAACGCCAAAGCGCAAGCCCCGGGGATTTGCAGGATAAAAGGCCGTATGAAAATATTGGTTGGAAGTAAGTCCTTGCGTTACATGATCCAATTTTACAAAAATCCGTGCGCGCTTCAACTGCATATTCAAGAACACATCTACAAAGGGATAGTCGCCTACCTGTCGCTCGTTTTGAACATGAAACTGACCCGTGGCCGGCATATAAGCAGGCGCAAACCACAGGGAGTTGTAGCGCAAATCAAAGCCCAACTGAAAATGCAGCACCTTAAACAAAACATTCTCGTAATAGTTGGAGCTGTATATGGCCCATTCGGGCAGGGGCAAAAGCCCCTGGTGACTGCTCATCTGATACAATACCGTATTGCGACTGTTGAAACCCGCTCCGGAAAAATGTTTAAACAACTGAAGTTCAAACACAGAAAGCACGGTCGAAGTTTGCTCGGGAAGCGCCTCCTCATTCCAAAATACATAATCGTTAATGATGCGTCCTTCGGCAGACAAGCTCAGTCGCCTTCCCGGCAATTTTACAGCACCTCCTACCTTAAGCGTTTGTACCTTATCAAACCGCTCCTCCCAGGCAAAGTGATTCGAAAAATAACGCTCTTCAAAAAAACCGGGGGCATTCAAATACATCCCGCCATATGCCTCCACGCCCGCGGTATCCCGGCCCAGACCAAAAGAAGAACTCAGGGCACCGGTCAACTCCGTATCGCCACTGCGGTAGCCCTGAAAATAGAAGCGCGCCCCTGCATTCCAGCGAAAATGCTCCCCCAAATTCTTAAAAACCTGACCACCTACCAGGGTAGAAGTCAAGGTGGTGTCCCCCTCAAGCATTACTGGAAGACGCTCGCCGTCCTCCTCGATGTATCCCAGCGCGGGATAACGCAACCTTTCCACCTCGTTGGTCACAAAACCCCTTAAGCCAAAGTGCAAAAGCGCATTGGCCTCCTCGTTAAACTTAAGCTGCAGGGAATTTTGAATACTGGTCTCATAAACCCTGTCGAAAGTCCGCTCCGTATCTACATATATGTGCTGGTAAAAATCATCCCCTTCGCCGCCAAAATAACGGCCCAGGTCGTCCATTCGATGCACCCGTCGTCTTCGATCAATGTGCAAGGTGTGAATGGCAGTACCCACAGGAAGAACCGCCGACTCCCCATCACGCCGGCTTACAGTAAGATTGCCAATATCAAGCGCCTGATTCAAATACAACTGATGGTTGTCGGTACGGTTGGACGCCGTATAGA
This sequence comes from Bacteroidales bacterium, assembly GCA_012838865.1. GTDB lineage: Bacteria > Bacteroidota > Bacteroidia > Bacteroidales > Marinilabiliaceae > Geofilum. The sequence continues at coordinate 25,560 of DUOK01000289.1, forward strand.
ACTGAACCGGAATGTTTTCCTCCCGCCCGAAATCATAATCATCCGGATTCAGCACATAATCCTCATCCATTACCCCACCGTTTTCGAGGTGATCGGTTTTATTGTACACATAAGCAGAATGCAGCTCGTAGCGCTTTCCCGTGTGCGATGAGAAGAAACGAAAATGGCGACTATCGGATTTTTGCGCATCGTAGCGACCTATGGACGAAATCAGATCGTACTGAAAACCTACATTCCAGAAACGGTTGATATTCTGCGTAAACAAAATGCCCACCACCTCTTCGGAACGACGCTTGGGCCCCCCGTTCTGGTAATACAAATTGGTATAAGGCGTAGTAGTGTTGTACCAGCGCCATTCTTCCGGCCCCTTAAAAAAACCGCCCAAACTCTCTGTAAACAAAAAACCACGGGAAACCGGAAGTTCCGAAACCATGGCAGGCATCCAGGGCGCCCCCAGGTTGCCCAGCTGCACGTTGGCCACAGCAGCACGATAGGCGGGACTGTGCACCTGAAAACCCGTACTCAGGGTGTCCGGAGCCAGACTGTCGGCACGCGTGCCCAAGTCAAGCAGTTGCCAGGAACGAATCTTATGCGCTATCTGCGGACCGGGCGCAGCAGATGAAGCATTCGCTCCTCCGGGGGCAGCTCCGCGCCCCCCGATGGTCCGTTCCCTGCCGCCCTGCGCTGCAGCAAAGCCCGCAAGCAACAGCATTAAGGTAGTAAATAAGAGCAATTTTCTCATGCAGGGCAAAGATATTGAAAAAATGAAAACAGCGGTACAAAACGCGTGCCCACATTCCCTGCCCCTGTCAAAAAGCTATTTCACCTCCCATACATTTCCGCGTGTTGCCAAATCACGGAAGCTCTTTACAGAACTGTTTTGTTGCACCTCCTGAATTTGCGCTTCTACATCCCGGTTATAAACAGCTCCTTTAACACTGCGAATAACCCCAAGCGCCACCGGAAATTCGGGGTACTCCATAGTGGCCAGCTTCAGGTGCATGGTGCTGTCGGTGCATTCAGCATCGTGCACCAAAAGATCCTTTTCCTCCACCCCGTTCACACCCAACTGAACCACCTTTAGCGTCAAACCTTCAAGCATCAGGCCCTTGTCCCTGTTTTTGCCAAAGATCATAGGCTTACCGTGTTCCAACAAAATGGTCCGGTCGTCTTTAAACTCCTTATCGGTAATGGCCTGATGCGTTTTATCGTTAAAAATCACACAGTTTTGCAGCACCTCTACCACCGAAGTCCCCTCAAAGCGATCGGCCGCCTTAAACACATCCACACAAAGCTTCAATTCACGATCGACGGTTCGCGCAAAAAAATGCCCTCTGGCTCCAAGGGTTAGTTCCCCCGGGCGAAAAGGCTGCTCCACCGTTCCAAAAGGCGAGCTCTTAGAAACAAACCCATGCTTGGAGGTAGGTGAATACTGCCCCTTGGTCAGACCATAAATTTGATTATTAAACAGAATGATGTTCAAATCCACATTACGACGAACCGTATGAATAAAGTGGTTACCTCCGATGGCCAGCGCATCACCGTCCCCGGTGATGTGCCACACCTTAAGATCGGGACGGGCCACCTTTACCCCAGATGCGATGGCCGAGCCACGTCCATGTATGGTGTGAAACCCAAAGGTGCTCATATAGTAGGTAAAACGGGAAGAACAACCGATTCCGGAAACCACAACCACCTCTTCGGGTTTCAGTTGCAACTCAGCCATGGCTTTTTGCACGGTATTAAGAATGGCATGATCGCCACAACCCGGACACCAGCGCACATTCAGAGCGCTTTTAAAATCAACAAAGGTATATTCTTGTACTTCACTCATAAGTCCTAAGCTTCCATTAGTTTAACAAACTGCTCCTTTAGTTCCTGTACGGTAAAAGGTTGGCCCTGCACCTTATTGAATTGCTCATAAGAGAACTGAGGGTGTTTCATCCGTAAAAATCCCGCAAACTGACCCATATTCAATTCGCAGACCACAATCTTCTTGTAGCGCCCCAACAATTCAGCAGTATTCAAAGGCAGGGGATTGATGTAGTTAAAATGTGCCAACGCCACCTTCCGACCCTCCTTATTCAAAGCTTCCACCGCCGCATACAAATGGCCAAAAGTGCCCCCCCAGCCTACAACAAGCAAATCGGCAGAAGCATCGCCCACCACTTCAAGCTCAGGAACAAAATGAGCAACCCGCTCCAGCTTTTGCTGGCGCAGACTCACCATCAAATGATGATTGGGACCATCATGCGAAATATTGCCGGTGACTGCATCCTTTTCCAGACCTCCAATCCGGTGCTCATAGCCCTTCATACCCGGCACCACCCAGTCGCGATTCAACTTATCCTCACTTCGGAGATAGGGCTTAAATTCACCCGTCTTTTGACGTGTTCTGGGGAGCTCGATTACCGGGAAGTCGCCCTCATCGGGCACCCGCCATTGCTGGGTTCCATTGGCCAGAAAACCATCGGTCAGTAAAATAACCGGAATCATATGTTCCAGGGCTATCTTGGCGGCATAAAAAGCATAATCAAAGCAATTGACCGGCGTACTGGCGGCCATTACAACTACCGGACTTTCCCCATTACGACCAAAGAGCGCCTGCAGCAGATCCGATTGCTCGGTTTTCGTAGGTAAGCCCGTAGAGGGTCCACCCCGCTGAACATTCACCACCACCAAAGGCAGTTCTGCCATAACAGCCAATCCAATGGCCTCCGTTTTAAGTGCCAAACCCGGACCCGAAGTTGAAGTAACCCCCAGTGCCCCGCTGTAACTGGCGCCAATGGCGGTACAAACTCCGGCAATTTCATCCTCTGCCTGAAAAACCTTAACGCCCAAATCCTTCCGTGCTGCCAGCTCCTGCAGAATTTCGGTAGCAGGGGTAATGGGATAAGACCCCAGAAACAAAGGCAAACCACTCTTTTCAGAAGCCAAAAGCAAACCCCAGGCTGCGGCCGTATTGCCGTTTAAATTGCGGTAAATACCCTTGCGATTTTCGGAGGGGCTTACATGGTAAGAAGGCGTCATCGCCTGGATGTTGTTGCCATAATCAAATCCGGCCTGGAGCACCAAAAGGTTGGCCTGCATAATGGCCGGATTTTTACCAAACTTGGTTTTAATATAAGCCTGAGTATGCGCTATGGGCCGATTAAAAAGCCAATACACCAAGCCCAAAGCAAACATGTTTTTACTGCGCAACACACTCTTATTATCCAGTTCAAGCTCCTTTACACTCTCTTTGGTGAGGGTAGTAATCGGGGCTTTAATCAGGTTGTACCCATCCAACTGGTCTTCTGTAATGGGGTCGTCCGTTTTATAACCCGCCTTCTCCAAACCCTTCCGGTCAAAACTATCCACATCCAGAACAATGGTGCCACCTGGTTTCATAAAACGCGCATTGGCTTTAAGCGCTGCAGGATTCATCGCCACGAGCACATCCGTCTGATCACCCGGGGTACTGACCCCCCGACCAAAATGCACCTGAAAACCGGATACACCTCCAATGGTTCCCTGAGGCGCCCGAATATCTGCCGGAAAATCCGGAAAGGTTGAAATATCGTTGCCATAAACTGCAGAGGTTTGTGAAAACAAGGTACCTGTCAGCTGCATTCCGTCGCCCGAGTCGCCGGAAAAGCGGACAGCAATCTTGTCCACCTCAATTACTTTTGAACTTTTTCCCATAACATTCTGATCCTTCATTTAAGTTGTAGAGACTCACATAAAGAGCTGTACACAAGCCCCTAAATTAAGTCTTATCCAGCTTATCACCAAAAGGAAGCAAAGCACGAAAGGCGGCTGTTTGGGGACTCAAAAAAGCTGTAACAGCAGCTAACCTTTAGAAAATCACAGAATTTGAAGTGCATAATAATACAAATACATCGGAGAAACTTTTTCTAATTCAGAATGCATCCAAATAGAAAAACCAGACCTAAAGCCGAATCAGCAAATCGAAGACCAAAAACAATATGCAAAAACAATGGCCAAAATGAATAAATAACCACTCGTTAACATCTCTTACTGCTTGCTTGAACCCTTTTAGCAAAAACACTGTTACCTTTGCAAAAAAACAACTATGGCACTCATAAAAGAAGTAAGGGGATTTACCCCGAAATTTGGAAACAATGTTTTCCTGGCAGAAAACGCCACCATTATTGGCGATGTGGAGATGGGCGACGATTGCAGCATATGGTACAACGCGGTACTGCGCGGCGATGTCAACTCCATCCGACTGGGCAACAAGGTCAACATCCAGGACGGAACCGTCCTGCACACCTTGTATCAAAAGTCGGTGGTAGAAATCGGCAACAACGTTTCCGTGGGTCACAATGTAACCATACACGGGGCAAAAATCGAGGACAACGTACTCATTGGCATGGGCGCCACCATACTGGACCATGCCGTAATTGGCAGCAACTCCATCATTGCAGCCAACTCACTGGTGCTCACCGGCACCAAGGTCGAGCCCAACAGCATCTATGCAGGCGTCCCGGCCAAAAAAGTCAAGGACATTGAACCGGAGCAGACCGCTGAAATGGTGAATAAAATTGCCAACAATTATCTGATGTATGCCAGCTGGTACAAGTAGGCAAGTCGTTAGCGACGGACAGGCAGGTGCCGGGCGAACACACTCCGGCCGAGAAAAAAACTGGCCGAAGCATTAAAACGGAGCGGATCCTCGCTGGTGTAAAAAGCCAGCTGTCCACCCCGCGAAAGTCGCTCATTCATTTCGGGATGTCGCAAAAGATAGTCGCGCAAACGGTCGGCTACCACCGGTCCTTGATCAATAATCGCTACCCCGGCCGGCACGAAACGTTGAATTAGCGGCAGCAAGAGGGGATAGTGGGTACAGCCCAGAATCAGCGTGTCGGTTTCAGGAGCGCGGCTGAAAAGTCCGGTCAAATTCTGTCGCACAAAAAACTCGGTCCCCTCTGAGGCCAACTCCTGATTTTCGATGAGGGGAACCCACATGGGACAAGCTTCTTGTACGACCTTAAATTCGGGGTAAAGCTTGGCAATTTCGAGCGGATAGGATTCGGAAAGCACCGTACCCACAGTCCCGACAACCCCAATGTGCCCACCGCGACTCGCCTGCCCCAAATATTCTACACTGGGCCTTATAACACCCAAAACGCGATTTGCCGGAGCAAAACCCGCCAAATCGCGTTGTTGTATTGTTCGGAGTGCTTTGGCCGAAGCCGTATTACAAGCCAGAATAACCAGGGGAGCCCCCAAGTCAAAAAGTTGCTTTACAGCCTCCAGGGTGTACCGATACACCACCTCGAAAGATCTCCCGCCATAAGGCGCCCTGGCATTGTCTCCGTAGTAAACAAAGTCGTATTCGGGAAAAGCTGCTGTTAAGGAGCGCAAAACAGTCAAGCCACCATAGCCCGAATCAAAAACACCTATAGGTCCCGATGACGGCATAAGCCAGGGAACTCAAATTAATTGACACCCAACTTGGCCTTAACCAGGGGACCGCAATCCATACTCTTTTCCGAATGATAAAGTACCACCTGGGCGCTAAGGTCGAAAATATAAATCAAACCCTGCTCCTGTCCCACCGTATCCACCGCACGCTGAATCTTCTCCAGCAAGGGTTGATACAATTCCTGCTCCTTACGCTGAAGCGTCTGCTGAGCCATGGTCTGGTAATTTTGCAGGCGTTGCTCAATGTCCTGAATTTCTTTCTCCATGCTGCTGCGAATCAATTCGGGCATGGTTTCTCTTTGCTCCAAATACTCGCGGAACTTTTTCTCATGTTCTTCGCTCATGGCCTGCATTCTTTTTTGCAGCACCTCAGCCTCAGCCTGCAACTTCTTATCGGCATCGGCCTTCTCAGGCAACTCCATAATCAACTCCTGCATGTTGATGTGTCCAAACTTCAACTCCTGGGCCTGAACAAAACCGGCAGTCATCAAAACCGCTGCCAGAGCCATTACTTTTACTAATTTCATATGATAATTGTTTATTTTTCAATGGTTCAACTACACTTACAAGCCCAATTTGGCCTTAACCAAGGGGGTAACATCCTGACTTTTTTCAGAGTGAAAGAGCGTAAGCCCCGAGTTCATTTCAAAAATGTATAAAAAGTCCTGCTCCTCGCCCACCTCTTCAATGGTGGCTCTTAACTTCTCCAAAACAGGCACTTGTAGCGCCTGTTGCTTTTCCTGAAGGCCCCTTTGGGCACCCGCAAAAAACTCCTGAATGCGCTGCTGCATCGTGGCATACTCTTGTTGCTTGGCTTCTCTTTGTACCGCTGAATAGCTTTCAAAGTTGTTTTCAAAGTCCAGCTCAAACTTCTGCAATTCTTCCTGCATGGCGCTTAACTGACCTTCCAGGCGGGTTGTCTCCGTTTCCATTTCTACAGAAATGTTCTTGTACTCGGGCATCAAGAGCACTATATCGGCAACATTAACATGTCCAAACTTGGGCGCCTGTGCCGCTGCAGAAGAGAAAACCAGGCCCAACAGAGCCGCCATTAAAATGGTTCTTATTTGCATCATCCTTTTGTTCAAATTTTATTTTTTATGTCCCAATCTTTCCAGTATCTGCTCACTTCGATCGTGACGGGGATTCAAATACAATACCCCGTTGGCCTTATCAAAAACAGCGGCCAGGTCCTCCTCCCGCGCCAATTCACGAATGGCAGAAGCAATTTGCTCCTGAATGGGCTGCACCAGGTTTTCCTGTCGTTTGGCCATTTCCCCTTCCGGTCCAAAGTAACGGTGTTGCAATTCTTTTGCTTCCCGCTCTTTGGCAATAATGGCTTCTTCACGTTGCACCCGCATTTCGCCCGATAAAAAAACACTCTCGGTTTGAAATTCCTTATAAAGTTCAGCCACCTCCTGGTACCTGGCCTCAATTTCCTGCTGCCACTGTTGCGACAGCTGATTCAATTGTTCCCGAGCAGCCTGATACGCTGGAATATTGCGCAAAACATACTCGGTATCCACAAAGGCATATCTCTGAGCCTGCAGCGACCAGGACCCGGCCAAAATCGCCAGCAGCAAAATTAAAATTGTTTTTTTCATAACCATAATTTTAAATAAAAATAAGCGGTTATATATGCTGAATCAAAAACCGAACCACAAAAGTTCTTCTTATCAGAAATTCTGTCCCATAACAAAGTGGAAATTACTTCCGGCTGCCCCGCTGTAGCCCGGCACCTCATCAAAGCCATACCCCCAATCAATACCCATCAAACCAAACATGGGCAGAAAAATACGCACCCCCACACCAGCCGATCGGTGCAAATTAAAGGGGTTGTAGTCCTTAAATTCTGACCAGGAGTTACCCGCCTCCATAAAGACGAGGCCGTAAACCGTAGCCGAAGGCTGAAGCGTTAGCGGGTAACGCAATTCCATAGTCATTTTGGTATACATATTACCATTTTGACGAGCACCAGTTCCTTCAGCACTGGTCACCAGGGAGGTTGCTGTTAAAGAGTTGTTTTCGTAACCCCGTAAAGCAATGGTTTCGCTGCCGTAATAGCTGTAACCCGACATACCGTCGCCACCCAGCGTAAACTTCTCAAAAGGAGAGCGAAGATATTTGTTGTAATACCCCAGGAAACCTCCTTCAACCCGTGTCATCAAAACCAACTTATCGGCCCGGTCAAGGGTTTTAAACATGCCTCCCTTAAAGGTCCATTTGTGGTACTCAATCATTCGGTACAACTCCTGATCGTCGGTCACCTTGGAATAATCCTTATCGCTGAACGCTGAATAAGGCGGGGTGAGTTCCAGCCCCAGAGAAAAGTCCGACCCCGAACGCGTATAGAGCGGATTATCGATGGAACGCCGTGAGAGCACAAACTTAAGGCGAAGATTGTTGCTCTGCCCGGTTTGCATCAAAAAGTACCAATCCAACAAATCGTAATGGGTATAGCTCAACTCCGAATATAAGGTAAAGAAGTCATCGGGCCATGTCAGGCGACGCCCCAGTCCCAGGGATGCACCAAATACTTTCATGTGCCGGGAATCATCGCCCCGCATCGAGTAAGGATCATTATAGCCATAGCCATAGGAACTGTAGCCATAGTAATTGTTGGGCATATAGCGACTGCTTACCCCGGTCTGAATGGTGCGATACAAACTAAAGGAGAGCGAGTTGGGTTTCTTGCCGCCCAACCAGGGCTCGGTAAAACTGAGGCTGTACGACTGGTAATACTTACCATTGGTTTGCGCCCGAAGAGCCAGTGTTTGTCCGTCACCTGTAGGCAGAGGCCGCCAGGCTTCCTTATTGAAAAAATTACGTACCGAAAAATTATTGAAGCGTAAGCCCAGAGATCCCACAAACATACCGGCTCCCCATCCCCCTGAGAGCTCCACCTGGTCGTTGGCCTTTTCTTCGAGATTGTATTCCAAATCAACCGTTCCCTTGTCCGGGTCGGGCAGTGGAACCGGATTTATTTTTTCGGGGTCAAAGTGACCCAGCTGAGCAAGTTCACGCACCGTACGAATCAAAGCTGCTTTATTAAAAAGTTCACCCGGCTTGGTGCGCAGCTCGCGGCGAATAACATGCTCGTGGGTTTTGGTATTGCCTCGGATAATAACACGCTCTATGCTGGCCTGATCGCCCTCATAAATACGCATCTCCAAATCAACCGTGTCGTTATATATGGCCACATCAACCGGAATGATTCGACTGAAAAGATAGCCATTGTTCATGTAGAGGTTATGCACAGCATCGTCGTCCATAAAAAGCCGCTCATCCAACAGGGTCTGGTTAAACACATCCCCTTTCTGAATCCTAAGCATTTGCCCAAGGTACTCTCCCGGATAAATACTGTTGCCCACCCAGCTGATGTCTCCAAAGAAATACCGGTTGCCTTCCTCTATTCCGATTCGGATGTCCACGGTATTGTCATCGTTTCGCGCAATGGAGTCATAGGTAATGTAGGCATCCCTATACCCCTTCTCATTGTATTTCTCAATCAGTTTATCCAAATCTGCGCGATAATCATCCTCAACAAACTTCTTGGTTCTAAAAAAGTTGCGCAAAAGTCGCCGCTGATTGGTTTTCTTCATTATCCGATTCACCTTGTTATCGGAAAATTCTGTATTGCCTTCAAATCCCAAATAAGAGATTTTAACCTTCTCCTTTTTATCGACATGCACATCGAGCATGACATGGTTAACACGGGCGGTATCGTCACGCTGAACAATGGTAACCTCGGTATTATAAAATCCCTTCTCTACAAAATGATTTTTAATGAAGCGCTCTGCCCGGGTCACCAAATAGGGGGTTACCTGACTGCCACGCATCATGGCCACCTTCTCGTTAACCGCATCTATCTCCGATTTTTTCAGCCCAAAATAATTCATCTCCGACAATCGAGGACGTTCCTGCAACTGGATTTCCAGATCAATCTCACGTCCTTCCATACGTTTGGCCAGGATCTTTACGTCTGAAAACAAACCATAATCCCAATACTTTTTAATGGCCTTGGTAATGTCGTCACCCGGTACGGTAATTTCCTGACCCACCCGCAATCCGGACAAATTCGCCAGAATTTTGGGGTCGTTGTTCAAATCACCAGTAACTTCTATATTGGTAATCAGGTATCTTCGGGGGGTGCCGGAATAAGAAATTTCAGCCGGGGAGGTTTGTCCGTAAGTCAATAAGGAAGAAAGGAAGAGAACAAACAGGGTCGAAAATCGTTGCAACATTCTTATTTTTTTAAAATTAACTGGTCACTGGTCTTTCCAAAGCGGCGTTCTCTCTTTTGAAAGTCGAGCAGCGCCTCGTAAAAATGTTCCTTGCGAAAATCAGGCCACAATATGTCGGAAAAATATAATTCTGCATAAGCAATTTGCCAAAGCAGAAAATTACTGATCCTAAATTCACCACTGGTTCGGATAAGCAGCTCTGGATCTGGCACGTCACGCGTCTCCAGATAGGAGCTGAAAACCTGATCGTTGATGGCAGAAATTTCCAGGTGTCCACTTTTTACATCTTCGGCCAGACGCTTAACCCCCTGGGTTATTTCCCACCTGGAACTGTAGCTGAGCGCAAGAATGAGGGTGAGACCGGTGTTGTTTGATGTTTGTGCGATGCAGGCGTCGAGTTCAGCTTGTACCTTGGGCGGCAAACTATCCAAACAACCAATGGAACGCAGTTGAACGTTGTTCTTCATCAGCGTCTGAGTTTCAGAGGCAATGGTAGAAACCAAAAGCGCCATAAGTGCATCCACCTCATTCTTTGGGCGACTCCAGTTTTCGGTGGAAAAAGCGTATAAGGTCAGGTAACCCATGCCTAATTCTGCTGCTGCTTCTGTTACCTCCCTAACCGCCTTAACTCCATTGCGATGCCCAAAGACACGAGCATTCCCTCTCTTCCGGGCCCAACGGCCGTTTCCGTCCATAATTATTGCCACATGCCGGGGAAATTTCTCGGGCACTAAAAGCGCTTTGACTGACATAAAACCTGCTTACTCTGTTATTTAAAAGCCGTCGCGACACTGTTCGCTTCTGCTGAAAATGGTGAAGGCAGCGTATACCGCCACCACGGAGTACCAGTCGTTATTGTGCGTGAAGGTAGTGTGTTCAAACCCATATGGATTCGATGGATAAACAGCTGTATTATGCCCAACCAGGTCCAGGTCATCAACGAAAGTCTTTCTAAAGATCCACTCCGTTCCCAGACTCATCCAGTCGGTCACCTTCCACTTTACACCGGCACCGAAGGGCAAAGATAATACAAAACTCGATTTTTCATCGTGATTACCATGATCTTCTGTGTACCTTTTATAAAAAACCGAACCCAATCCGAAAGCCATATAGGGACTGAACACCGCATCCCGCTTCACAGGATGATCATAGGGAAATAAGGAAATCTCCAACATGGTGGTCATGTCAAGCAGGGTCCGATCAAAAGAATAAGATCCAGACAAACTTTCCGGTAAAAAGAGTTCTTTTTGCGGATAGGAGCCACTGATTCCTGCGGCTCCCAGAGTCAAACGAAGCGCCATTCGGTCGTTGAACACATACTTGGCCAGCCCCCCATAGGCGGGCTCCGGTGATGCGAACATCCTGTTGGGGTTTAGGTCGCCATTGTACCACGAAACGCCAATATAGGGCCCCGCCTCCAAGCGGGTTTGAGCCTCCAGGTCCACAGACGCCAGCAAGCCGACCCCAAGCCATATAAAAAATGATAACAATTTCTGCATTCCGGCAAGTCTATTATGTCTCTAAGAAACGAGCATCCCTCCCAAATATTGCTTCAAAAAAAGGGAGCTGGCTGCTCAGTTGCGCTTATCGGCACCCCACATGAGCTTCGATCGCAAGGTGGTATAAAAAGACTTTCCGGCCCGTTCAATAACAGGCACTGAAAAATCGGCCTTGCTCACCTTCAACTCCAGGCCTTCGTCAAGAATGCAGCTGCGCGAATCGAGCGAGGCCAGAAATTTTCCGCCACGTGCTTCCACCTTAAGCAGCAACTCAAAATCACTGGGAACCACCAAGGGGCGGACCGTCAGGTTGTGCGGTGCAATGGGATTGATGATGAAACTTCGGGAAGCGGGATGCATAATGGGTCCGCCTACACTCAGCGAATAAGCCGTGGACCCTGTTGCGGTGGACACAATCAGACCATCTGCCCAATAAGAGTTTAAAAATTCCTGATTAAGATAGGCATGAATGGTAATCATTGAAGAACTGTCCCGCTTCTGAACGGCCAGTTCGTTGAGTGCAAAATCCAAATCACCAAAGCAGGGGACACTCGTTTCGAGTTTGAGCAGATCCAATTCACGAACAAGGTAACGCCCCTCCATTATTTCTGCCACAGCCACCGGCAATTCTTCCTTAGAAATGTCGGCCAAAAAGCCCAGGCGCCCGCTGTTCACTCCCACAATGGGAATGTGCCGGTGGCGCACCATGGTAACAGCATCTAAGAAAGTCCCATCGCCGCCAATACTGAAAAGCAAGTCACAATCGGGCAAATCATGAAAATCAGAAAACAGCTCACAACATCCCGGCTTCAGTCCCACCTGCGCCACCAAAAAGTCGTAGAAAGATCGGTGAATAAAAAGTTCTGCGCCGGCATCGTTAAGATGCTTCAGCAAAATACTACAGTAGGAAAAAAAGCCTTCTCCGAATTGTTTCCCGTAAACAGCTACACGCATAATTTTTGCTTAAGATAAGTCGGCAACAAAATTGACCTGCATTTTAAAACGACAAGTTGAAATGAAAGTACAGTCGGTGTTCGGCGAAATTATTAAAAGAATAGTTCAGACTCAAAACTTTATCATAAAAAGTCACCATATCAAGACCCAAACCATAACCCAACAGCATTTCGTTGGCCATCTTATTAAGCGCTGACTCCTGTTCATTAATGACGTACCCGCCGTCGATGAAGGCTTTAAGATAAAATGCATAATGAAAGCGGGCAAACTGCTCGAGGGGAATCCATTTTAAATAATGATCGCGACGAGGCAGCAACTCAAACAAAAGTTTGCTCTGTAAAATACCATAAGCACTTCCATCAATAACGTGGTACTCAAAACCATTAAGATAATCCTCATAGCCCAGGCCCGTCCTGAAAATGTAAGGTGCTGCAGTCTGGTCGATACCGGCCAGCGCCCCTGAGCCTACCACATAAAACCGGGGCCACAAACCGGTCTGCCACGAGGCACTAAGCCTACTCTGGAAAAACCCTTTATCGTCTGAAAGCACGCCAAAGCCCTTTCGGGCAAACTCAAAATCAACCCTATAACCACGTAAAGGATACACCTTTGAATCCCGTCGATCAAGCGCATAATTGTAAGCAAGTTCCAGTGTTTCGCTTTTTTTGGCTCCACCAGGCAAAAAATCCGGATTAACCTGCAGGAGGGTGTCTGCTGCATCTGCATAAACATAGCCCATATAAACGCGATGGTGGTGATCTAAGCGGTGCCGATAGGCATAAGACAATTGAACGCCCGCACGCGTCATCAGCCGGTTCCCCAGTGTTTTCAGAAAAAGCTGTTTGTCGTCCTCCGTAGCGTAAGGAACCTGATCGTTCCACAACCAGGTGACATTCATGCCCCAGCCCGATTTTTTATTGATACTTGGTTTTTGATAATCAAAGACCAACTGTTTTTTATAGCCGGTAACCATTCGGAGCCGAAGACGCTCCCGCCTGCCCCTGAAATTATCGTGCTTCAAATACAGTCCGTAATTAAAATACGAGCCATCGTTCAAGCGTAAAAAGTCGCTAAAATTGCGGCCTTCAGACTCAAACAGGGGGAAGACCCACAGGTACCAGCGTTCGGTAAGCTCAATATGAACAACAACATGGTAGCGATTCACCTGCTCGACGACCAGCTCGACCTGATTGAACAGAGAGGTGTTCTGCAGGTTTTCCTTGGCTCTGGTCAGAAGCGCCGAAAGTTCAGACGCTTCAATCTGCTCTCCGATTTGAAAGGGAAGCTCGGCCAGCACTATGGGACGCCGGGTTTTATGATTGCCCTGGATAAATACATCATCAATCATAAGACGCTCGCCTGAGAGAGGAGCAGGCGCAACAGCCTGCAACGAAAAGCCTTGCAGCCAGATAAGCAGTATAAAGGGCAAGGCCCTCCACTTCCAACACCTCATCAACTGGTCTCCTCTACTTAAACACTCAAATACTTGAGCAGTGATTCGTAATTGCGACGGGCGGTTTCATCTACTGGCAGTTCGGCCCCATATTCCGCCCTTATTTTATAGCCAAAACGCTCGAATCCACGAACAACCGGCTGCAAATCACTTCGATTCAATTTCAGGGTTAGATACAAACTGCTTCCTTCCGGATCCTGCGTCACATACAAACTCAGAATTTTCCCATCAGCATCCTCTACAATCCGGGCAATTTCGGAGAGGGCATAATCGCGTACCCCCACTTCTATTTGCAAGATCCCGCCTGGTGTATGGGCGGCAATCAATTCGCTGAAACGTTGGAGCAAATCCTGTTGGGTGATGACACCCAGAAACTGCTTATCTACATCTAATACCGGAACGAGTGTAAGCTTCAATCTTGATGCTGTCTCTACCACATCGTAGATATGCTGACGATCGAAAACATAGGGGGTCAACAGCGACAAGCGGTGATTACCCAGGGGCTCACCGGCAGCATTCATATCGTAGATATCGGCATCTGAAATCAGGCCCAAAAAAGTACGATTGTTGACTATAGGCAAATGCGACACCCGGAACGCCTCCATCCAATTGAGGGCATCCAAACCGGTGTCTGAAGTCTTCAGAGCCGGTACCAGGTCGGAAATTAAATCTTTTGCCAGCATAAAAACAGATTAATGAAATACTTTATAACTTTGTTGCCGCTTAAACAATATTAGGTTAAGATACGTTTTTCTGCCAACAAAACCAATACCAAAACATGACCAAGCTCAGTGTAAACATAAATAAAATTGCCACCCTCCGCAATTCAAGGGGAGGGAATGTGCCCGATGTGGTTAAAGTTGCGGTAGACGCACAAAACTTCGGGGCCGACGGCATTACCGTACACCCCCGCCCCGACGAAAGACACATCCGTCGTAAAGATGTGTACGACCTCAGGGGCGTGATTCGAACCGAATTCAATATTGAGGGCTATCCTTCCCGTGAATTTCTTGAACTGGTAAAGAGTGTGCGCCCCCACCAGGTTACCCTGGTCCCCGATCCGCCTGAAGCGCTCACCTCCAATGCCGGCTGGGACACCATTGCCCGACAGTCTTTTTTACAGGATGTCATTGCTGAATTGAAGGAATGTGGCATCAGGACCTCCATTTTTATTGGCACAGAACTGGAAATGATTCAAAAAGCGGCAGAAACCAACACCGACCGGATAGAACTTTATACCGAACCCTATGCGAGCGGCTACCTGGCCGATCGTGAAAAAGCCATTGCCCCCTTTGTAGAAGCAGCACAACTGGCCAATAAAATTGGACTCAAGATCAACGCCGGTCACGATTTAAGTCTCGAAAACCTCAAATTTTTTAACGAGCGCATTCCCTACCTCAAGGAAGTATCCATAGGCCACGCCTTGATTTCGGAGGCCCTCTACCTTGGACTGGAAAAAACCATTGCCCGTTATAAGGAATTGTTGAATAAGGACCAATAGCTATGGAGCTCTTTTGCAGGGAACTGGGGAAAGGTTCCACCACCATTGTAATTGTACACGGACTCTACGGGGCATCGGACAACTGGCTGTCGGTAGCGGCACAGTTGGAAGACCGTTTTCGGGTGCTGCTGGTCGACCAGCGCAACCACGGACAAAGTCCCCATGCCGAAGAACACAGCTACGATTTAATGGCGGCAGACCTCTACGAAACCATTCGCTCAAAAACCAATGAACCCATAGTTCTCCTGGGCCATTCCATGGGTGGAAAAACGGCCATGCGCATGGCCCTGGAACACCCCGAAAGTGTTCAAAAGCTTATCGTGGCCGACATCGCACCAAAAAATTACGGGACCTTTGCCAATTATGCCGAAACCACCGCCAATCATGAAAAGATTTTGGATGCACTCTTGCAACTGAAGCCGGAGGAGGCCAATAACCGGGCAGAATTGGAGGCTGCGCTGAAAAAAGATTTTCCTTCGCGCACTTTGCGCTTGTTTCTATTAAAAAACGTGAAGCGCAACAAAGCGGGACGCTACCAATGGCAAATCAATCTTCCGGTATTGCGGCGCAACCTGCCGGAGCTGATGGACGGCTTTTCCCATCTGCCCAAACCGGCCACAGATCACAATCCGGAAGCCATATTCATCCGGGGGGCACTCTCTCCTTACATCAAGGATGAAGACACCCTGGTTATCAATCAGTTTTTTCCGGGTGCCCAGTTGGTTACGGTACCCAAGGCCGGACACTGGCTCCATGCCGAGCAACCGGAGCTCTTTTTAAAAACTTTACTCTACTACCTCGAATAGGCCCGACTGTTTCAAACTGCCGCCTTTTGCAGTCAATGACTTACACACTCCAATTATTTTCTGTATTTTTGCATACATTTTTTAGTTTTTGAGCAATAAAATGAGCAAGAATCACAGCGAAACCGCCATAATCCGCATTCATTGCCCCGACCAGCGGGGCATTGTGGCACGGGTAACCGATTTTATCCACCGAAACAACGGCAACATTGTTGCCCTTGACCAGCATACCGACCGCGATGAAGGGCGCTTTTTTATGCGTGTAGAATGGGAACTGCAGAACTTTGAGCTGGAGCGTGACCAAATTGAGCCGGCCTTTGAGTTTGCCATTGCCACGCCCTGTAAAATGAAGTGGAAGCTGCATTTTTCGGACCACATCCCGCGCATGGCCCTGTTTGTGAGTAAAATGTCGCATTGTCTCTACGATTTACTGGCCCGCTACCAGAGTGGAGAAATGCGGGTAGAAATTCCGCTCATCATCAGCAACCACAAAGATATGGAAGGAGTGGCGGCCAACTTTGGCATCCCTTACTTCCACCTTCCCATCACTGCGGAAACCAAGGCGGCACAGGAGGCCAAAGAACTGGAGTTGTTGAAAGAACACCGGGTTGACTTTATTGTGTTGGCCCGCTACATGCAAATCCTATCGCAGTCTTTTGTCGACCATTTTCCCGAGCGGGTCATCAACATTCACCATTCTTTTTTACCCGCCTTCATTGGCGCCAAGCCCTATCATGCAGCCCATGCCAGAGGGGTTAAAATCATTGGTGCCACCAGTCACTATGTGACGACCGACCTGGATGCGGGCCCCATCATCGAACAGGATGTGGCGCGCATTTCGCACCACGACAATGTGGAGCGCCTGATTCAAAAGGGGCGGGACATCGAAAAAATTGTACTATCGCGTGCGGTGATGGCGCACATCGACCGCAAAACACTGGTTTACAAAAACAAAACCGTCGTATTTCAATAACAAATGGCGCAACCCGAAATTGTCATCATAAAATACAACGCCGGTAACATTCGCTCGGTCAACAACGCCCTGATTCAATTGGGTTATCGGGCTGAAATAACTGCGGACCCGGAAAAAATAAGTCGCGCCGATAAGGTTATTTTCCCCGGCGTGGGCGAAGCCAGCACCACCATGGCCTTTTTGAAAGAAAAGGGAATGGACACCCTCATCCAGGGACTCACCCAACCCGTACTGGGGGTTTGTTTGGGCATGCAGCTCATGGGCAGTCACAGTGAAGAAGGGTCGGTTGACTGTCTGGGCATCTTTGACGCGCCCATTCGCAAATTTGTTCTGCCCCGGCCCAACCCCGACAATCTTAAGATTCCACACATGGGCTGGAACCAAATCAGCGATTTGAAAAGCGATTTGTTCGACCAAAGCATGGAAGGCGCTTACGTATATTTTGTGCACAGTTACTATGCGGCCCTGGGGCCGCATACCGCTGCCGGCACCAACTACTTCCTGTCCTTTAGTGCTGCCCTCCAGAAAGACAATTTTTTCGCCACCCAATTTCACCCCGAGAAAAGCGGACCGGTTGGTCTGCGCATCCTGAAACGTTTTATTGAGCTGTAACATGAGTCAGAACGCCCCAAAAATAGAACCCATACCGGCCATCGACCTGATCGATGGCAAATGCGTCCGCCTGAGCAAGGGCGATTATGCCACCAAAAAAGTGTACAACGAAGACCCGGTAGAAGTCGCCCTTGAATTTGAAAGTCATGGCATTAAAAGGCTGCATCTCGTAGATTTAGACGGAGCCAGAGCAGGACACATCATCAACCACAAAGTACTCGAACGCATCGCAGCCAAAACCGCGCTGGTGATTGATTTTGGCGGGGGACTAAAAAGCACGGACGATTTGCGCATCGCTTTTGAAAGTGGGGCGCAGATGGTAACGGGCGGAAGTATTGCCGTGAAGAACCCCGAAGAGTTCGAGGCCTGGATTCGCCAATATGGATCGGATAAGATCATTCTGGGCTCAGATGTAAAGGACCGAAAGATTGCCATTTCGGGTTGGCTCGAGACCTCGGAGCTGGAGCTCTTTCCCTTTTTGGAGAATTACCGCTCAAAAGGCATTACGCAAACCATTTGCACCGACATCAGCAAAGACGGCATGTTGGAGGGACCGGCTACGGGACTCTATCGGGACATCCTGGCGCGCTTTCCGGACCTTTACTTGATTGCCAGTGGAGGTGTAAGTAAAATGGCAGATATCGAAGCCCTTCAGGAAGCCGGCGTACCGGCCGTTATTTTCGGAAAGGCCATATACGAGGGGCGCATTGCCCTGAAAGACCTGGAAAAATTAATGCAATAATATAGAAGTATACAAAGCCCTTAAACCAAAGCTTATGTTGGCCAAAAGAATTATCCCCTGTCTCGACATCAAAGACGGCATGACCGTAAAGGGTGTAAAGTTTGTCGAATTAAAAACCGTGGGCGACCCTGTTGAACTGGCAGCGGCCTATGCCCAACAGGGTGCAGATGAGCTGGTTTTTCTGGACATCACGGCGACCCACGAAGGGCGCAAGACCTTTGTCGACCTGGTGCACCGCATTGCCCGCCACATCAATATTCCCTTTACAGTGGGGGGAGGCATCAGCGAGCTGAGCGATGCGGAAGCCCTGCTGAATGCGGGCGCCGATAAAATCAGCATCAACTCAGCAGCCGTGCGTAATCCCCAATTGATCAACGACCTTTCGCGCCACTTTGGCAGCCAGTTTGTGGTAGTGGCCATCGACGCCAAACAGGAAGAAGGCGCAGGAGACTGGACGGTAACGGTGAACGGGGGACGCATCTTCACGGAGAAGAAACTTTTTTCCTGGGCCAAAGAAGCAGAAGACCGGGGTGCCGGAGAAATCCTGTTTACCAGCATGGACCACGACGGGGTGAAACAGGGCTTCGCGAATGAGGCCCTGGCGCGCTTGAGCGAAGAGTTGAACATCCCCATCATTGCTTCAGGGGGAGCGGGTAACATGGAACATTTCCGCGATGCCTTTGTTCAAGGAAAGGCAGATGCCGCTCTGGCAGCGAGCGTTTTTCACTACAACGAAATATCGGTACCCCTGCTGAAAGAGTATTTGAGTGAGCAGGGCATCCCGGTTCGCTAAACTATAAAAGTCAAAATAATGAATGTAGATTTCTCCAAAGCCAGTGACGGATTGGTTCCGGCCATCATACAAGACCACCTAACCGGCAAGGTGCTGATGCTGGGTTACATGAATGCCGAAGCCCTCGAAAAAACACAAAAAGAAAAACGTGTCACCTTTTTCAGTCGCTCCAAACAACGCTTATGGACGAAAGGTGAAGAGTCCGGCAATTTCCTGGAAGTGATATCTGTAGCCTCCGACTGCGACAACGACACCTTGTTGATCAAATGCCAACCCATGGGCCCCACCTGTCACACCGGGTCCGACACCTGCTGGAACGAAGTCAACCAGCAAGACGACCTGCTGTTTTTGAAACACCTGCAGGATTTCATCGACCGTCGTAAGAAGGAGATGCCCGAAGGCTCCTACACCACTTCTTTGTTTAACAGGGGCACGCGAAAAATAACCCAGAAAGTGGGTGAAGAAGCTGTTGAGACCATCATCGGGGCAATGGCCAACGACGA
>DUOK01000290.1 GCA_012838865.1 Bacteroidales bacterium
AAGAAGATCCCGGTCAACGCGCCTATCTGCTCTTGCTGCGCAACTGCTACATGCGCCTGTCCAATGAAGCAGAAGTCAACAAAATAAACCAGCAACTCGAAGCCATGGAATAAACCATGGCTTTTTTTCTCAAATCCTCCACCCTTTAGCTCAATAAGTAAACATATTTTAGCAGCTCTTCTTGTTTTTTTGCTCTTCACCTATAACAATTAAATTAAAAGTTATGAAGAACAAAAACACAAGCAAATGGAAACGCCTACTGTGGACTGCAGCCTTGATGGCACCGCTCTGGCTGGGTGCTCAGACGACCCACAATGCCGCACCGGGTACCTTGCAGGCCACCATGGATGCCGCCGCCGACGGCGACATCATATTGCTGGAACCCGGCACTTACAGCGAAGACCTAAACTTCCCCAGGGGAACCAGTCTCACCCTCAAAAATCCGGAAACAGACAACACCCAGGTGCTGCTTACCGGAAAAATCAGCCTCCACGACCAAACCAACGGAGCCAGTCTCTACCTCGAGAACCTCTCCATTGACCCCTCCGGCGATTACTTTTTCGACGGCACACCGGGCGACATCAACACCATTGCGGTGGAGGGCGTGCGCATTTATGGTGTACGTCGCTGCTTTATTCGCGCCAATCAAAGCACCGCCCTCATCGGAACCCTCCGTTTCAACAACAGTCTGATATACAACAACGGCGAGGGAGGGTACAATTTTATATGGACCAAGACCAAAGTGGGGCAGGTCAAAGTCAGCAACTCCACCCTGTACAACTACAGCGGCGGAGAAAGCTTCTTCTCACGCCACTCGGCACCTAAGGACAGCGACCACCTTTTTCGCTTTGAAATGAGCAACAATACGGTGTACCGCTGGTCCAAAGGATCGGGCTATGCGCTGTGTAAGACCGACGACAGCTTCAGCGTCGAATCGGAGTTTATTTTTCGCAACAACCTGGTGTACCAACCCGGCGTTGAGGGACAAGAACCCAAGTTGGTAAGCGCCACCGGGGGTAAGCTCAGTGCCCAAAACAATTTGGTGGTAGACTACGGCTCCTACAATTTGAGTGGCGCCCTGAGCAGTGTCATCGACGACCACAGTCTGGCTTCCCTGGGGCTGGAAGCACTCAGCTTTCCCAATCCCGACGGTGGCGACTTCAGCATATTCAGCAGTTCACCATTGGCCACAGCAGCCACCGATGGCGGTGTATTGGGCGATCCACGCTGGCTGGTGACTGCATCCAATACTTACGAGCTGGTACAGGGACTGGCCGCACAAAGCGCTCCCAACGCAGGAAGCGTCACCGGACCCTCCGGCGATCTGCCGGCAGATTCAGAAGTAAGTCTCACAGCCACCCACAACTTTGGCTTTCGCTTCCACAGCTGGGTCAACGGACAAGGGGAAGAACTCTCGACCGACAACCCTTACCGTTTTAATCTGGAGGCCGACGCAGTAGTAAAAGCAGTATTCAACGCGATTCCCATTTACACCCTCGACCTCCAACGACAGGGAGCCGGCGAATATGGCGCCGTCCAAATAAGTCCCCCCGGCGAAAACGGCGGCTTCGAACGCTACGAGCAAGGCACTCAAATTACCCTGACGGCCCAAAGCAATGCGGTGATCCTTTTCTCCGATTGGGACGGGCAAGAAACCGACCCGGTAAAAACATTGACCATGGATGGCGACAAAACGGTGACAGCCAACTTTTATACGGCCGACTACATTGCCGGATGGGACTTTAAAGGCGGTGCCAGTCAAAGCCGGCCGGCCGACTATTACAGCCGCCCCGAAAACATCCCCGCCCTGGGCATGTACAGCAGTACCGACAACCAGCTGTACCAATCTTTTTGGTTGCGCAACGAAAACGGACGAGATGTGGCGGCCATCTGGAAGGTACGCGACAGCGCCGAGCAGTTCTATTACTTCGAGACCAGTTTCTCCACCATAGGGCACGGCGACCTTAAGGTTCACTACAGTCTGATGGGCAAGTACTACGGCAACAGCCAGTGGCTGTTGCAATACGCCATCAACGATGGCGATTACCAAACAGCAGCCAGCACAGACATCAACACCTCAAGCTTTAGCAATACCGTCATCACCATTGCCGGTACCGCAGGGCACGAAAAAGTAAGGCTGCGCCTCCTGCCCAACACAGAAAGTCCAACCCACGGCAACATTGCCGACGTGGACGGCACCTACCTGAGCGATTTCTTTATATTGGCCGACGCCGTGGCGGTGGACGATCAAAGCGCACCTGAATTGCGATCTACTCTACCGAGCCACAACGCCACCCAGGTAAGCGCCCGGGCCAAGGTCATACTGACTTTTAACGAAGCTGTAAAGGAGGGAACGGGCGACTGGCAAATCAACGACGCCAACATAAGTGAAGTTCTTTTTGCGGGACAAAAAGTCAGCTTTAGTCTGTCTGGCCTTGCCTACAACACCAGCTACACCCTGACCCTGCCCGAGGGCGCCATCAGCGACCTAAGTGGCAACGCATTTGCCGGCACCACGCTGAGCTTTACCACCATGCCAAGACCTGATGTAGCGGCCAAGGGTTTCGATTTTTTGGTAGATCCCCAGGCCACTCCGGTACCCGGCCAGGTCGGCAGCACCCTGGCTGAAGCCTTTGCCGCCGTGCCCGAAAACAACCCCACTCGCTTCCACATCCTGGTCAAAAACGGC
>DUOK01000291.1 GCA_012838865.1 Bacteroidales bacterium
ATTTCTCCTCTCCTTCGTAAAAGCCCTCGGCCGACAAAAAAGGGATCTCTTCACTTTCTTCCAGCTCCAACATTTCAATGAGCTGATCCAGGGTAGCAGAAATTTGCTCCACTTTACCGGGCGACAAGCGCTCCAATTTGGAGGCCAAACGCTGCTGCAACAGGTCCGGCGTTTTTTCCAGCAGCTCATCCCCTGCCGAAGTCAGGGTAATGTGCGTCACCCGCTTGTCGCCACTCTTGGGCAAACGGGCCAGCAAACCGTGCTTCTCCAAACGCGTAATGATGCCCGTCACCGTGCTCGAATTCAAATTCAAATGCTCCCGAATGGCGCGCTGCGTGGCCTGGTAGTTGGGGGAGGACTTCAAATATTCCAGACACAAAATCTGAGGAATGCTTACCCCAAAATCCTTCTGCACCTTCTTCGATTCGAGGTTAATCGAACGTACAATGCGGCGCACCCGTATTAAAATACCCCTGTAATCCATTGCCTTAACTCTTATAAACGAAACACTTCCGCCGCGGCATAGCGGTTGGTCAAACGCACACTGAAACGCTCCTGCAAAGGCGCAAAAGCAGCCGCCGCCACTTCCGGTCGGTTGTTCTCCTCCGACAGGTGCGAAAGGTACACCACCTGCAAATTTGCGTGGTGATGCGCTTGCAACAACTCAAAAGCCTGCAGATTGGACAAGTGTCCCCGATCACCAGCCACCCGCACTTTCAAATGCAGTGGATAAGGGCCCGACCACAGCATGTCCTCATCGTAATTGGCCTCCAAAAACAAGGCATCGCATAGCGGCAACTCCCGCCGTACATTATCGCAAGGCTCCCCAATATCGGTAAAAACGCCTACGTTTTTGCCCGCGTGCTCCACTCTGAAACTACAAGGTTCTGCCGCATCGTGCAACTTCAAAAAGCTGTGAATTTTAAAGGCGCCCACTTCCAAAACCTCACCCGGTTCAAAAAACTGAATCCGGGCAGGCCGATTGGGACCCCAGCTTTTTTCGAGCGACTTCCGGGTCATATATACCGGAACATCCAACTTAGCACTCAAAACCCGCACGCCCCTGAAATGGTCGGCATGCTCATGCGAAATCAAAATGGCACGAATGCGGCCCGGATCCAGACCCCGCTCCTTCATACGTTCCAGCACCTGGCGGCGACTGATGCCCGCATCGATCAAAACAGCATCGCTGCCGTTGCCTATGTAATAACAATTTCCATTACTCCCCGAAGCCAGGGCACATATTTCCAACATCTTAGTATTCCTTCCTTTACCGGTACCGCTTCCGCTAACGCAGTCCCTGTACCCCAATACGAATGGCTTTAAGCCCAATCCATTCCACCAAATAACGCTCGCACAGCTCCAAAGCAGCCTCCAACTCAGCGGCCTCTCCTGCAAAAGCAGGCAGCACCATCCAAAAACGACGCGTTTGCTCCGTCACCATGGTGCGGACCGAATCACTGGTGGAAGTACCAAAAGCCCCAATTTCATCCCTAAACACCGGCAGGCGTTCTATGTTCACATCGCCGCGACCAATGCCCACGTAGGCTTCCTCGGCCTCACCAATACCCAGAGCCACTTGTCCCACAATTTTATCGGCATCGTAGCCACCAATGGAAAACCCCGTCTCCACCGACACCCGGTTGAGCACATCCACAACGTTGTTCACCCGATAAAGGCCCTTGCCTGAGGCAATACGCCGCAGCAGACTCTCCGCAGCCGGACGGTAACGATTGGGATCCTTCCCCAAAAGCCGATAGGCATTCTTGGTAGCCGCCACCACCGGGTGGCGACGAATGGCCTCGGCATCCAAATCCTTTTCCAGGCGACTTGTCACCGCCTCCATTTCCGCATTAAAAGCAGCTGAAGCAGGCGTCACCACCACTTCGGCCTCCACCGTTCCCAAAAGCAAATCCGGAAAGCGTGCGGCCATTTCCTGGTCAACAGTAATCTCCAAAACAAACAGGTTTAGAAAAATCAAAAGTAACAAAAACGAAGGTTTTTTCCCATCTTTGCAGGCATGATTGAAACAACAGCTTTTCCCAAAGACCTGAAAGCGGTCTTTTTTGATATGGATGGGGTTTTGTACGACTCCATGACCAACCACGCCCACACCTGGGTCGAGAGTTTTAAAGCAGCAGGCATCGACTTTCCGGCCTACGATGCCTACATGAACGAAGGGCGCACCGGTCCCTCCACCATCATCAAAGCCTTTGAGTTGTACGGCAGGCGCAGCGCCACCGAAAAAGACATACAGGATATTTACGATCACAAAACCCGGTTGATGCAAGAAGCCCCCGAGGCGGCCCTGATGCCCGGCATGCAGGACGTGCTGCGCCAAACGATGGCAGAGGGACTAAAAGTGGTGGTGGTAACCGGCTCTAAGCAGCCCATGTTGCTGAGTCGACTAAAGCACGATTACCACATTGCCGACGACAACATCATCAGTGGCTTCGATGTTAAAAAGGGCAAGCCCGATCCGGAGCCCTACCTTATGGCCCTGGAAAAGGCCGGATGTTTGGCCAGCCAGGCCCTTGTGGTAGAGAATGCGCCCTTGGGCGTAGAATCGGCCCGGGCGGCCGGCATCTTCACCATTGCGGTAAACACCGGAATATTAAAACCCGAAGTCCTCAGTGACGCAGGCGCCAACCTGGTTTTTCCGGGGACACAAGCCCTGGCGGAAGAATGGTCCGGGATGCTGCAGAAGCATCAGCTGTAAACCGTAAGCACCAGGCGGCGCGCGCCGCCATGGTTGCGAAACTCACACAAATAAATGCCCTGCCAGGTGCCCAAAGCCAGGCGACCGTCTCTAATGGGAATCGTCAAGGAAGGACCCAGCAACGAAGCCTTCACATGGGCCGGCATATCGTCCGGCCCCTCCAGGGTATGGCGGTAATCCGCTTGATTCTCGGGCACCAGGCGGTTCATAATGGTTTCAAAATCCTCCCGTACCGTAGGGTCGGCATTTTCGTTGAGCGAAAGCGCCGCCGAAGTGTGCTGAATAAAAATATTCAGCATGCCCGTCCGGGGCAAGGCGGGCAGCTCCGCCTCTATGCGACTGGTAATTAAATGGTAGCCCCGTTTGTAGGGAGGCAAGCTAAGCGTCTTTTGTTCTGTCATGACTTCAATAATCAAACACGGTTCATCAATAGAACCAAAGATAAACAATTTTGGTTTGGACCGCCTTCTGCTTATTTTTGATACATTTGTCCTTATAAACAAACCAAACAATCAGCTCAACCACGTTAATGATACAGGAAAGCGTTAAAGCACTGCTGCAAACCGAGGCAGAGGCAGTCCAGAACATACCCGTCACCCCCGAATTTGAAAAAGCCCTGAACATCCTTTGGGAACAGGTGCACCAGAAAAAGGGTAAACTGATTACCAGTGGCATGGGTAAGGCGGGACAAATAGCCATAAATATGGCAACAACTTTCAGCAGCACCGGCACCCCTGCCGTTTTTCTGCACCCCTCTGAAGCCCAGCACGGCGACCTGGGGGTCATTCAGGAGAACGACACCATGATACTGATCTCCAATTCGGGTAAGACCCGTGAGATCATCGAATTGGTGGAGCTGGCACGTGGATTACGACCCGGCATTCGTTTTATTGTCATTACGGGCAACCCCGACTCCCTGTTGGCCCAGGCCGCAGAAGCCACTTTATTTACCGGCAATCCCCCGGAGGTCTGTGCGCTGGGTTTAACACCCACCACCTCAACCACCACCATGACGGTAATCGGCGATGTATTGGTGGTGCTGTTGATGAAGAAAATTGGATTTACTAACCACGACTACTCCTTACGTCACCACGGAGGATACCTGGGCGACAAATCGCGTGAGGCTGCTGGTCGAGAAAAAAAATAACATCATGAGCAACTTCAACTGGAAAGCACTGCAGAACGGATCAGACATCCGCGGCGTAGCCCTCGAAGGGGTCAGCGGCGAAAATGTTAACCTGACTCCCGATACAGTAGCCCGTCTGGGTGAAGCCTTCGTGGCCTGGCTGCAAAAACGAAGCAACAAAACAAAACTGCGTTTGGCTGTGGGTATGGACTCCCGCCTGTCGGGCCCCGACTTGCGTGCAGCCCTCTGCCGGCAACTGTCGCGTTGCGGTGCAGAAGTCCTCGATTGCGGTCTGGCCTCCACCCCGGCCATGTTCATGACCACCATCGGAACTGAGGAGCCTGCCGACGGCGCCCTCATGCTTACCGCCAGTCACCTACCCTTTAATCGCAACGGCATTAAGTTTTTTACGCCTGAGGGCGGCCTTGAGAAAAAGGACATCAGCGACCTGTTGGCCCTGGCCGAAGAAGGTCCTGAACTGCCGGCCTCCAAAGCAGGCAGCATTAAGGAAGTAGATTTCATGTCGACCTATGCCGCCCACTTTGTAGAACTGATTCGTGAGGGGGTAAAACACCCCACCCACTACAACGAACCCCTCAAAGGCATCAAAATTGTGGTAGATGCCGGCAATGGCGCCGGTGGCTTCTATGCCTCAAAGGTTTTGGCCCCTCTGGGCGCCGATGTCTCAGCCAGTCAGTTTCTGGAACCCGACGGCCGTTTCCCCAACCACGTTCCCAATCCCGAGGACGAGCTGGCTATGGCTTCGGTGGTGCGTCAGGTGAAAAACAACGGGGCCGACCTGGGCATTATTTTCGACACGGACGTGGACCGGGCAGCCCTGGTGGCAGAAAACGGTCAGGCCATCAACCGCAATGAACTCATTGCCCTTATCTCGGCCGTGGTGCTCGATGAACACCCGGGAAGCACGGTGGTTACCGATTCTGTGACCTCCAACGGACTGTCCTGGTTCATCAACCAACACCTGAAAGGTCGCCACCACCGCTATCAGCGTGGCTATAAAAACGTCATCAACGAAGCCAAACGACTTAACGATAAGGGAGAAGAATGCTGGCTGGCCATTGAGACTTCAGGACATGCCGCCCTACGCGAAAACCATTTCCTCGACGACGGGGCTTTTTTGGCCACCAAACTGGTCATCAGCATGGCCAGGGCCCGCCAGCAAGGCAAAAAGCTGACCGATTTACTGACGCACCTGCCCCAACCCTTGCAGAGCTGTGAAGTACGCCTGACCATTAAAACAAGTGACTTCAAAGACTATGGCGAAAAAATAATTACCGATCTGGGCATTTTGGCGGGCAACCGACACGGCTGGGACATTGCCCCCGACAATTATGAAGGTGTGCGCATTCAATGCGGTCCCCCGCTGAAAAAAGGCTGGTTTTTACTTCGGATGTCCTTGCACGACCCCGTTCTCCCGCTCAATTTGGAGGCCGAAGAAGCAGGAGCCCTGGACGAGATGCTGAGCCTGTTGCGCACTTTCTTTTCGGTATATGAACATTTGGACAGCTCGGCGATTGACCATGTAAATTGCTGAGGTCCGGAAGACTGAACGGACCCAACAACCAAAAACAATAAAATAACAAAACGATAAATCTGTCAACCAACAAGTAAGTAAGTATGAGAATTCAGAAGGAAGATACCCTGGCTTTAATTGTAGATATTCAGGAACGCTTGTTTCCACACATTCACCAGCATGAGCAGCTGGCACAAAACACCCGAATTTTGATTCAGGGATTACAAGTATTGCAGGTCCCCCTGCACATTACCGAGCAATACCGTAAGGGCTTGGGTGCTACCATACCCCAATTGGCCGAGTTGCTTGATGGCGTTAACAACAGCGAAAAAATGAGCTTCAGTTGCTGCGACGAGCCTTCTTTTCAAGAGCAGCTGGAACAGAGCGGCCGCAAAACCATTATTCTTGCGGGCATTGAGGCCCACATTTGTCTCTTGCAGACCGCCCTCGACCTGAAGGAAAGAGGTTTTCGTCCGGTAGTGGTGGAAGATTGTGTGGGCTCACGGAACCCGGAAAATAAGCGTATAGCCATCCAGCGCATGTTGCAAGAGGGCATTACCGTAACCAGCTTCGAATCCCTGCTTTTTGAATTGACCCGTGTAGCAGGCAGCGATGCCTTTAAGGCCATTTCCAAACTGGTTAAATAGTATGAACACAGGAAGAACCATCTACGGGATTGGAGAAGCCCTGCTGGACGTCATCTTTAAAAACAAACAACCCATCGGCGCCACCGCCGGTGGAAGCACCCTCAATGCCATTGTTTCTTTGGGACGAATGGACTATCAGCCCTTTCTCATTAGTGAAATAGGGAACGACCGCATTGGCGATATCATTGACGACTTCCTGCTGAAGAACGGGGTCTCCGATCGTTACCTGTACCGTCGCGAGGACTCCCGCTCACCACTGGCCCTGGCCTTCCTCAACGAGAACAACGATGCAGAATATGAAATTTTTAAGGATTATGCTGCCCAAACCCTGCACGAAGAAATGCCGCCCTTCACGGCGGACGACATCGTCACCTTTGGCTCCTTCTATTCCATCAATCCGGCCTTTCGCCCCCAACTGCTGAAATATCTGCAAAGGGCTAAGGCAGCGGGCGCCCTCCTGGTTTACGATCCCAATTACCGCAATCACCACGCACACAAAAGGGAGCAAATGCAAGCCGCTCTCGAAGAGAATTTTGCCCTTGCCGATGTGGTGAGGGGCAGTAATGAGGACTTTCAAAACATTTATGGGCTCCAACGGGTGGAGGACGTGGCCGAACGCCTGCACCGTTTCAGCAAGCACATCATCATCACCGCCAATGCCAAAGGCAGTTATGTGAGCACGCCAAACGGCGCTGCCTGGTACCCCGCTGTACCTTTACAAGCAGTGAGCACCATAGGCGCCGGCGACAATTTCAACGCAGGCATCATCCACGGTTTGCTGGCGGGGCGTATCGGCAGAAAGGAACTGGAAGGGGGACTGTCGAACGAGCAATG
Source organism: Bacteroidales bacterium (assembly GCA_012838865.1). GTDB lineage: Bacteria > Bacteroidota > Bacteroidia > Bacteroidales > Marinilabiliaceae > Geofilum. The sequence goes on from DUOK01000291.1 coordinate 6,861, forward strand.
GGCCGGCATCATCGCTTCGGCCACAGTATTTGCCACGGAGGTCTGCCAACTGAGCGACAATTATGTGGCGGCTGATTTCAAGGAGCGGGTGGATGAAGCGGTCCTGGCGTATTTGAAACTGGTCGATTAAAAGGGCTTCCATAAAACAAAAATTCTGTCTACCTTGCTTCGAGCAAATCAAACCACTTTTATAAAGCCTTTTGCCATGACTGTACTAAAAAAGAAAATTCAGATTTCATTCTGGGTCTTTATTGTGCTGGCCATCCTCCTGGTCATTTTCTCCGTTCAGAATGCCGGCTCCATTGAGGTCCGTATCCTGATATGGCCCGTTCACGTATCCTTGTCGATACTGTTGATTGGCACTTTTTTAACGGGCCTTATAACCGGGGCCCTTTATGCCTACAACAAATTTTTGCCCAAGTCGCCCAAAATTGAAGAAGAAGACCAGGACGCGCTTAATGAAAAATACAACAGCACCAAAAAGCCAGCTGATTCCCGTGCACAAGACATATCCCCTAAGGATTTTTAGCTCCGCTCTCTTTCCGCCGGTTCAATATTTTGTACACCTCGAAGCAGCCAGCGAGGCCTGCATCGAGGTGTTTGACCGTTACGAACGTCAGAGTTACCGCAATCGCTACCTCCTTTACGGCGCCAACGGTCCCCTCACGCTCAGCGTACCGGTGGTAAAACCGAAGGGCAAGCAGGTGCCCATGAAGGACGTTCGCCTATCCTACGACACGCCCTGGCACCAGATTCACTGGAAGTCGATTGAGGCAGCCTACAACTCCTCCCCCTACTATCTGTACTACAAAGACGAATTGGAACCCCTGTTTTCGGGAAAATGGAAATACCTCCTCGATTTGAATCAGAAAGCCCTCGAATTAACCATGGCGGCCTGCGACATCGCTACCCCACTCAGGCATACCACACAATACCATACCGAATACCCCAACGCCCTGGATCTTAGAAATCAAATCCATCCCAAGCTGGATTTTAAAAAAGACTGCTTTTTTATACCACAGTCCTACCGACAAGTATTTGGATGGGACAAAGCCTTTGTACCCAATCTGAGTATTCTTGACCTGCTCTTTAACAAGGGACCGGAATCTTTACTGGTGCTGCGCGACAGTCTCCTGACCTAAATCCAGGCGCTGCAGAGCAGCGGCGATGATGGCGTCATGATCGAAAGCCAGCTCGGGCAAGGCGTTTAGCGAAAACCACTGCACCTGCCGGGCATCATCACCTGCCCGGGCCTCCACGAGAGAAGTCATTACCGTGACATAGGCCACGGTAACCGTATGTCCCCTGGGATCGCGCCCGGGTTTACCAAAGGCGCCCACCTGTAAAAGGGGTCCCGCTTCCAGGCCTGTTTCCTCCAACAACTCCCGGCGGGCCGCTGCCTCCAAATCCTCATCCTGATCCACAAAGCCACCCGGTAAAGCCCAACGCCCTTTAAAAGGCTCGGCAGCTCGCTGAATCAGCAGAAGAAGAAGCTCCCCTCCACTCCTGGCCAACAAAACAACATCGGCCGTTACCGAGGGTCTGGGATAAGCGTAATTGTACATAAGTTTAGTCCAAAATTCTTTTAATCACCCGTAAGTGGTGGGTATATTTTTGACGTTCGCGACAAAAAATGCCCTGATGGTCCAAATGGTCGATACGCACCTCACCACTGGCATGGATGATGCGCCCCGAACCCAAACAAAGTCCCACATGTACAATCTGCCCCTCCTCATTTTCGAAGAAAGCCAAATCGCCCGCCTTGGACTCCTCCACAAAGGCAATCTCCCTGCCACAGTCCATTTGCTGCGAGGCATTTCTGGGTAAGACTTCCCCCATGGTTTTATAAACAACCTGGGTAAGTCCCGAACAGTCGATGCCAAAAAAACTACGTCCGCCCCAGAGATAGGGCGTATTGATGAAGCCTTTGGCCACTTCCACGACCTCGGGCTTCCGCTCAGGCACCCCCCCTTGCAAATAAAACTCCCGCTTTCCGATAACAAAAGCGTTGCGATCCTCTCCATTGAAACTGAGGCGACTGCCGGCAGAAATCAACTGCACCGATTTATAAGGTTCACGAATCAGCTTAATAAAGGGCAAAGTCACCACATAATCCGGCTCACGCATCCAACTCTCAATCGTCTTTTCACTACTGGGAAGCCAATACTTCTCATCCACCCAGCCCTCATAGCCATCAAAATCAAGACATACCCGACACCAGCCCTTTATCTGCTCCAAGAGATAAAACACCTCCCCAAATAAGATCTGAGTCTCCATCTCGGCCGCCTCCGAAGGTTCGCGGCGCACCGGAATAAGGCTGAAGGGACTGATTGAACCCTGCTTGCTCTCCATCATACACTTTTTCAATTAAACAGATAAATATAGCCAAAAGAAGTCACTCTCCGCATTAAAAAGGATAGAAAGCCCCGACAAAAACCCTCTTCTCCTCCAATTCGGCGACAATTATTCTCAACTAATTGATACCTTTGCAAGCACATACGCATACCGAGCCTTATGATTGATACCATACGCAAATACTCCAAATCCATCAACCGGATCCTGCTTTTTGCTGCTGCCGTGGCACTGGTCATCTACATCTTCCCCCGGCAGGGAAAATTCATGTTCGAATATGCCAAAGGCAAACCCTGGCGACACAGCACCCTCATTGCCCCCTTCGATTTTCCCATATACAAAACTCAGGCCGAACTGAAAACCGAGCGCGAACAAGCCCTGAGCAATTTCAGACCCTATTTCAGTTTTCAAAGCCAACAAGCCGAAGAACAAATTACCCGCTTCGATCAGGAAATGGGTCAACAAAAAGCCCGACTGATCAACACCTACCCCATTCTCAATGCGCCGCTGCCCGGCAATCCTGAATACGCCTTATTCTCCGGACTTCGGGCCCAAACCCGAAGACTACTCCAGGAAGTGTACGACAAAGGCATTATTTTGCTTCCCGAGGAGTACCACGACCGTCCTGACGCCATGGTCCTGATGCTGGTAAAAAATAATTTTGCCGAACCCTATGAGCTCAGTGAGTTTTATACCTATACCACCGCCTATCGCCACCTCAGCAACGAGCTCATCCGCTACCTGGGCAGCCGCAGTGAGCTTCAGCGCGAAACTGCCGAGGCCTTAATCAGCGATTTACAGTTGAACCGCTTCCTCGAAAACAACCTGATTTACGAAGAAGAGCGCACCGAACAGGAGAAAAATCAGGCACTCAGCAACCTGAGTCTCACCAGCGGCGTGGTAATTGCCGGCCAGCGCATCATCGACACCGGTGAGCTCATCAACGATGAAACAGCAAAAATTCTGGACTCTCTGAAACTTCAATACGAAGCCAGTCTGGGTAAAGGCGTTAGTCAGTATTTCATCATTTTGGGCCAGACCCTCTTAGTGGCCCTCCTCTTTCAAATCATCTTTTTCTTCCTCTACTTTTTCCGTAAAGATGTATACGGCAAACTGTCCTCCGTGCTCTTCTTACTGCTTATGGTCGTGGCCATGGTCAGTCTGGCCCAACTGTCGTTCAAGGCCGAGGCCTTCAGCATATACATCATTCCCTTTGCCATCCTGCCCATCATCATACGTATATTTTTCGATTCGCGCCTGGCCTTTTTCCTGCATGTAAGTACCGTATTGCTTGCAGCGCTCTTCGCCCGCAACAGCTTCGAATTTGTCATTATTCAAATACCGGCGGGACTCACCGCCATGTTCAGTCTCTACCGCATGGTGCGCCGCTCTCAGCTGGTGCGCGCAGCCATCCTCATTATCCTGACCTATTCGCTGCTGTATACCGGACTGGCCTTGTGGCAGGAGGGCGACATCAGTCGCATCGACTACAACATGTACATCCAGTTCATTATTAATGGTGGACTCCTACTCCTGGTGTACCCTTTAATTTACATCTTCGAAAAACTGTTCGGCTTTTTGTCCGACGTCACCCTGGTCGAGTTGGCCGACACCAACCACCCCGTACTTCGCCGTCTGGCAGAAAAAGCCCCCGGCACCTTCCAGCACTCCATTCAGGTTGGCAATCTGGCTCAGGAAGCCGTTTACAAAATAGGCGGCAACCCCCTGCTCGTAAGAGCTGGCGCCATGTACCACGATATCGGGAAACTGGGCTCCCCCATGTATTTTACCGAAAACCAGGCCAACGGACTCAACCCCCACGCTCACCTGCCCTACGAAGAGAGTGCCCAAATCATCATTCACCACGTAGAAAGCGGTATAAAAATGGCACAAAAGGAAAAACTGCCGCGACAGATTATAGACTTCATTGCCACCCATCACGGCACCCTCAAAACCCTTTACTTCTACAACTCTTACATGAACCAAAATCCCGATAAAGAAATAGACGTAACCCTCTTTACCTATCCCGGTCCCACCCCCTTCACCAAAGAAATGGCTGTATTAATGATGGCCGACTCGGTGGAAGCCGCCTCACGCAGTCTCAAAACCTATACCGACGACGACATCGACCGCCTCGTAGAAAACATCATCAACCACCACATCGCTGAAAACCAATTCATCAACGCCCCCATCACCTTCAAAGAAATCTCCGAAGTAAAAGACATCTTCAAACAAAAACTCAAGAACATCTACCACGCCCGCATCGAATATCCGGAGTTGAAGAAATAGAACCATTATGCCATGGTGCATGGATGCAGCATGGCCGTGGACTTCAGTCACCCGGGGTTGAAACCCCGGGCCATGATTAAGAGAAAGCGGTGTGCCCCTATGGGGCACGGATAAAAAACGGGACTGAAGTCCCGATCGAGGCTACGCCTCCTCGTCCTTCTCAGCTCCACCGACCAACAACTCCTCGTCCGAGAAAAAGCGCTTCTGAAAAATCAGCAAGATGCCAATCCCTACTGTAATGGAAGCATCAGCAATATTGAAGACCGGCCGGAAAAAAGTAAAGTTGTTTCCACCGATTCTTGGAATCCACTCCGGATAAGTACCAGAAAACAAAGGAAAGTAAAACATATCGACCACCTTACCATGCAAAAAGGTCGCGTAGCCGCCACCCTCCGGTAAAAAGGTCGCCACTCTGCCGTAACTGGCATCGAACAACATGCCATAAAAAGCACTGTCGATGATGTTGCCCAAGGCACCGGCCATCACCATACTCACACTAATGATGAGTCCCAAAGGCGCATCCTTTTGGGCCAAAGTGTACAAATACCAGGCAATTCCCCCCACGGCAACAATTCGGAAAATACTCAAGAACATCTTCCCATACTCACCGGCCAGCTCCATGCCAAAGGCCATGCCGTTGTTCTCTACAAAATGAATGATGAACCAATCAAAAATACGGTACTCTTCCCCCAACATCATGTTGGTTTTAATCCAAATCTTGAGTACCTGATCTACCAAAAGAATCAGACCAGCCACCAAAATTGCCTTCTGTAATTTCGTCATCCGCTGTACTATTTCTGGTTACGTTTGGCGTCTATACTCAAGGTAGCATGCGGCACGGCACGCAGGCGCTCCTTCGGAATCAGCTTACCGGTCTCCCGACAAACCCCATAGGTCTTATTTTCAATGCGCACCAAAGCCGCCTGCAAGTGCTGGATAAATTTCTGCTGGCGCTGAGCCAGTTTACCGGCTTCCTCCTTCGACAAAACCGCAGCACCCTCTTCCAATACTTTAAAAGTGGGCGAAGTATCCTGTGTATCGTTACCATCTTCCAGCGTAATGGTATTTTTGAGCAAGTCGTAATCCTTTTTGGCCTTATCCAACTTCTTAAGGATTATGTCCTTGAACTCCTGCAACTCCGCTTCGGAGTATCTGGTTTTTTCGCTCATAATTAGCAAGTTATGGGTCAATATAACAAATTAAACTTTCTCAATCGCAATAAATGTTTCCAGTTCGGATTCCAGTTCTACGCTGATGGCCCCCGATTCGTTACAAGTATCCACCAGCTGAAGGTCGTCGGCCAGGGTCTGACTGCTGATGTAAGTCCTGTGCTTTTCAACCGCAGCATCCAGGGCAGCATGGCGCTGAATTTGCAAACGGATTTTATCGGTAACATCCAAGCCACTGTCCTTACGCAAATTCTGAATACGGTTAACCAATTCACGGGCATAACCTTCCTGGCGCAAGTCCTCACTAATGGTAATGTCCAGTGCCACCGTAATCCGTCCTTCATTGGCCACCAGCCAGCCGGGAATGTCCTCACTGATGATTTCCACATCCTCGGGCAACAACTGGAGCTTCTCCCCGTTTACCTCCACGGAAAAAGAACCGGCACTTTCAAAAGCCGCTATATCTTCGGCAGTCATTGCACCAATAGCCGCGGCTATCGGCTTCATCAGTTTGCTGTACTTTGGACCCAGCGACTTGAAGTTTGGTTTAATGGTTTTAACCAGAACACCGGTACTTTCTTTCAGGTACTCCAGTTCCTTCACATTCACCTCATTCAAAATCAAATCCTTCACCGCTTCCAACTGGGCCTCAAAGCGGGCATCCAAAATAGGAATCATGATCTTCTGCAAGGGCTGACGCACCTTAATGCTTACCTTACGACGCAGGGCCAATACCATAGAGGAAATCTGCTGGGCATAGGCCATACGCTCCTCCAGGCCCTTATCAATCAAAGTCTCCACGGCCTCAGGCATCAAAGCCAAATGCACCGAAGCGGTCTGCCCCTCAGCTTGCAAGTCGCGGTACAGCTGCTCCATATAAAAAGGCGCAATGGGCGCAGCCAACAGCGCTACAGTCTCCAGACACTGATGCAAAGTCTGGTAGGCCGCCAGCTTATCCTGATTAAAGGCCCCTCCCCAAAAACGCTTCCGGTTCAGTCGTACGTACCAATTACTCAGGTTTTCGGTCACGAAGTCCTGAATGGCACGTCCCGCCCGCGTAGGCTCATACTGGTCGTAGGCCGCATGCACATCCTTCACCAGGGTGTTGAGTAAGGAAATGACCCAACGGTCAATTTCCGGTCGCTCGGCGACCGGAACCTGCGCTTCGGTCCCTTTGAAGCCATCCACATTGGCGTAAAGTGAAAAGAAGGAATAAGTATTGTAAAGGGTACCAAAAAACTTGCGCTTCACCTCATCCACCCCCGAAAGGTCGAACTTCAGATTGTCCCAGGGCTGCGCATTGGTCATCATGTACCAACGCAGCGGATCCGAACCATAGTCCTCAATCACCTTAAAGGGATCCACGGCATTGCCCAAACGCTTCGACATTTTGTTGCCCTTTTTATCGAGCACCAAGCCGTTGGAGATGATATTCTTAAAGGCTACCGAATCAAACAGCATGGTACCCAGCGCATGCAGCGTAAAGAACCAGCCTCGCGTCTGATCCACCCCCTCGGCAATAAAATCGGCCGGGAAAGGCATGCTGTCCTTGTTCTCGAAAGGATAGTGCATCTGCGCATAAGGCATGGCACCCGAATCGAACCAGACATCAATCAGGTCCAGTTCACGATACATGGGCTTGCCGTCTTCCGACACCAAGATGATATCGTCCACAAAAGGACGGTGCAAATCAATTTTATCGTAATTGGCTGAGCTGAAATCACCCGGTTTAAAGTCGGGGAAGGGATGTTTGTCCATCACCCCGGCCTTCACGGCCTTATCCACCTCCTGCATCAACTCCTCCACCGAGCCGATACACACTTCGGCACTTCCGTCCTCACTGCGCCAAACCGGCAGCGGCGTTCCCCAATAGCGCGAGCGACTCAGGTTCCAGTCCACCAGGTTCTCCAACCACTTGCCAAAACGCCCCGTACCCGTACTTTCCGGTTTCCAGTTGATGGTGTTGTTCAGCTCCATCATGCGCTCCCGCATGGCCGTAGTCTTTACAAACCAGCTGTCGAGCGGATAGTACAATACCGGCTTATCGGTACGCCAACAGTGCGGATAATTGTGTACATGCTTTTCAACCCTAAAGGCCTTGTTCTCTTTTTTCAACATCACCGACAAGTCCACATCCAGGGTGGCATCCTCGTCGCTGAGACTCGCATCGTAGGCATTCTTAACAAAACGACCGGCAAACTCGCTGTAGGCTTTAACGTCAACAAACTGCTTAACAAAGGCGTCGTCCAAATCCTTAATCAGGAAAAATTTTCCGCTGCGATCGACCATCGGCTGGCGCTTGCCCTCCCTATCCATCAAAATAAGGGGCGCAATGCCCGCCACCTTAGCCACCCGGTCATCGTCGGCACCAAAAGTCGGCGCAATATGCACAATACCGGTACCGTCTTCGGTGGTCACATAGTCGCCCGGAATTACCCTAAAGGCATCCCCATCGGGTTGAATCCAGGGAATCAGCTGCTCATAGCGCACGCCAGTCAGCGTGCTGCCCGAAAACTCATCCAACACCTTAAAAGGTAATTTCTTATCTCCTGCCTGGTAAGCATCCAGGTCCAGGTCGGCATTCTTTTCACTAAAATAAGCCCCCACCAGGTCCTTAGCCAGCACCACGGTTACCGGCTCACCGGTGTAGGGATTAAAAGTACGTACCCGCACATAAGTCACAGACGGCCCTACCGCCAAAGCAGTATTCGAGGGCAGGGTCCACGGCGTCGTGGTCCATGCCAGAAAATAAACTTCCGTATCGCAATCCGCATACAAAAAGTCCGAAGTCTCGTCCCTAACTACCTTAAACTGCGCCGTACAAGTGGTGTCCTTCACATCTTTGTAACAACCCGGCTGGTTCAGCTCATGCGTACTCAGGCCCGTTCCGGCAGCAGGTGAAAAAGGCTGAATGGTATACCCCTTGTACAAAAGGCCTTTCTTATAAAGCTCTTTCAGCATCCACCAAAGGGTCTCAATATAACGATTGTCGTAAGTAATGTAGGGGTGTTCCATATCCACCCAATAACCCATCTTCTCGGTCAGGTCCTCCCACATATCGGTGTACTTCATCACATCCTTGCGACAAGCCTGATTGTATTCGGCCACCGAAATGCTTTTGCCAATATCTTCTTTGGTAATGCCCAGCGACTTCTCTACGCCCAACTCAACAGGCAGACCGTGGGTATCCCAGCCGGCTTTGCGGTGCACCTGAAAGCCTTTTTGGGTTTTGTAACGACAAATCACATCCTTAATGGTACGGGCCATAACGTGGTGAATACCCGGCATTCCGTTGGCCGAGGGCGGTCCCTCATAAAAAATGAAGGAGGGCTGTCCCTCACGTGCCTTAAGACTCTGCTCAAAAGTGCCCTCTCCTTCCCACAGCTTCAACACCGATTTGTTGATGGCCGAAAGATCAAGCCCCTTGTATTCAGGAAATTTCTTACTCATGATGTGCGGTCGTTATTTATGCTTTTTTAAAAAACGTACAAATATAGAGCTTGGAGCGTGGAAAAGCAAGGAGAATACCACTATATAAGCACCCCACAAAAGCAACTTACAATAAAATAGCCGTAAACCAGTTAATACCATAGAAAATCCTATTTTTGCATTCCCCCGAGCGTAAGTGAATATGATGAAAGGCAACCGCATTTTCCTGATTACCGCTTTGATGTTCTTCATCGGCACTGCCGGCCACCTGGCCGGTCAGTCCACCCGCCCCCTCCTTCGGGGAAAAATTACAGACACCAATAATCAAGCCATTATACAAGCCCACATCCTGGCCCAGCCATCGGGCTACGGCAGTGTAAGCGACAGCACAGGACACTTTGTGCTTCCTCACGACAATAAATTCCCAATGACCCTTCGCATCAGTGCCCTGGGCTACCACAGTCGCGAGCTGGTGCTGCAGCAGGCACCGGATGGCAGCTTGCAGATAAAGCTGGAGGAAGATACCCGGAGCATTCAACAAGTCGACGTGCGGGCACGTCGACTCGGCAGCACCCACAACCAACGCCTGGATGCGGCGCATCTGCAGAATCTCCCATCGGCAGGGGGCCATGGCATTGAAGGCATCGTTCGCTCACAGATGGGCGTAGCAGCCAACAACGAACTCAGCAGTCAGTACCGTGTTCGCGGAGGCAACTTCGACGAAAATCTGGTCTACGTCAACGGCCAGGAAGTCTACCGGCCCTTTCTGCTCCACAGCGGGCAGCAAGAGGGCCTCAGTTTTGTGAACCCCGACCTGACCGAAGCCGTGGAATTTTCAGCCGGAGGATTCAGTGCCGCCTATGGCGACAAAATGAGTTCGGTCCTCGACATTCAATACAAACGCCCCCAAGAGTCGGCAGGCAGCGCCTCCCTGGGCATACTCGGTGCCAATGCCCACCTCGAAGGCGCCGCCCTGCAGCAGCGCCTCACCTGGATCACCGGAGCCCGCTACAAAACCAACCGCTACCTGCTGGGCACCCTCGACGAGAAAGGCAGTTACCGGCCCGACTTCTCCGACATACAGGCCTACCTGACTTACCAGGCCAGTCCCCGCCTGCATTTTGAAGTCCTCGCTTACTATTCGCTCAACAGCTACGCCTTTGAGCCGGAAGACCGTGAAACCAGTTTTGGGACCATACAGGACATCAAACAGTTGCGCATTTACTTTGCCGGCAAAGAAGAAGACCGCTTCCAGACCGGCTACGGCTCCTTCAGCACCCACTTTCAGCTAAGTCCTCAGCAAAGCTACCGCCTCACCTACACCGGTTTTCGCACCTTCGAAGAAGAGACCTACGACATTGCCGGAGCCTACTGGCTGCGCGAAGTCCAGGACCCCAACAAAGAGGATGCCAACGACTTGATTGGGGTGGGTGAATACCTGCAACATGCCCGTAACGACCTACTGGGCATCGTTAATGCCCTGCAGCTCGAAGGCAAGCACAGCACAAGGCGCAGCACCTCCGCATGGGGACTCCAATACCGCAACGAAGTCTTTAAGGACCGGGTAAACGAGTGGGAAATGATTGATTCGGCCGGCTATTCCATCCCCTACACCGGCAGCAACATCCAGCTGGCCTACACCAAAAATGCCCAGCACAACCTGGCCAACCACCGCATACTGGCCTATTTCCACAATCAGTCGTCCTGGGCGCTCGGACAGGGACAGCTTTTGCTTGATGCGGGACTGCGGGCCAGCTATTTCTCCTTCAACGAAGACTTCACACTGAGTCCCCGCCTCCTGCTCAGCTACCTGCCCACACAAGGCCACCGCCGCTACCGGCTATCGGGCGGCTATTATCACCAACCGCCCTTTTTTAAAGAAATGCGGCGACCCGACGGCAGCCTCAACAAAGCCGTCAAAGCCCAGCGCTCCATTCACGTCGTTGCCGGTTACGATTACTATTTCGAACGTTGGGAACGCCCCTTTAAATTCACCACAGAGGTCTACTACAAGCACATGGACCGCCTCATTCCCTACCAGGTAAACAATGTGCGCATTGTTTACAGCGGCGAAAATGAAGCCAAGGGTTACGCGGCGGGCATCGATTTCAAAATCAACGGCGAACTGGTGCCGGGCGAGGAGAGCTGGGCCACCTTGTCCTTTTTAAAGACCGAAGAAGATTTGCTCAACGACCAATGGAGCGACCCCGAACGTGCAGGGGAACCAGGCTATACCCCGCGACCATCGGATCAGCGGGTCAATTTTTCCCTCTTCTTTCAGGACTACCTGCCCAACAACCCCGACTTTAAGGTGCACCTGAGCTTTTTGTACGGATCGGGACTTCCTTTTGGGGCACCCCGTGCGCCCCGCTACCAGGCCACCCTGCGCATGCCCCCCTATCGGCGGGTAGATTTGGGCTTTTCGTACGACTTGATGAGTCGCTGGGCCCAGCCCAGGGCATGGGGACTAAAAAACATGTGGCTGGGTCTGGAAGTGTTTAATCTGCCCAACATCAGCAACACCATCTCCTATTATTGGGTGACCGACATCAACAACGGTCAGTTTGCCGTACCCAATTACCTGACTGCGCGACGCATCAACCTCAAGCTCTCAGTAAAATTTTAAGTCTCCGATTCCGGGTCTTGTGCGGCGGGAATTAATACTCTAGCCTGCTTTATTCATAAGTTGTCGTTATGAGATGCTCAAATACCAATAAATTTGGTTGGTCAGTATTTAATATCATCTGAACCAATTCCAGTTTTCTTGCTTGAAGATTCATAGCATTTTCAAACCTCCCCAGCGTCGGGTCATACATCCTGGCGCCGTAATCGTACCAGAACAGTTATTCAGCAGCGTTTAGGCCTTTTTACGCCCTTTAACCTGCTTCCACCACCACAAAATAAAACCCGTAATGGGCAAGGAAGAAGCGATAAGGCAAGCAATGAAATACAATATTTTAGAGAAAGTCCCAAATATTTCTCCTGTGTGCAAAGGTTTTATGGAGGCGGCCAACTGCTCGTTGAGGGGCTTATCACGAAACAACTCGAGAGCGCGCACCGCACCGTCCGTCCGCGAAAGCTCCAGCTGATCGCTGCCCGAGTAGGCGAAGAAACCACTGTGCGACTTGCTAAGCTGGAAAGACGCTGCATCGGGTGACGGCAGTGTTAATCGATAGACTCCTTTGTAA
>DUOK01000292.1 GCA_012838865.1 Bacteroidales bacterium
GCCCCGTTCAGCGCCACATTAACGATGTGGTAGAGCGTGACCTGACCGCAGTCGACATCGACCTGAAGCAAATGGGCTTAGGGGGTGACACCAGCTGGGGGGCATGGACCCACACCCAGTATCGTCTGACCGAAAAAGCCTACAGTTATGGCTTTACCATCGCTCCGGCCAAATAAGCCAGGTGACTCAGCAATAATTAGATAAAAAAAGAGGCTGCCCAATTAGTGGCAGCCTCTTTATTGTGATCCCGACGGGACTCGAACCCATATCGCTGGAACCGGAATCCAGTATTCTATCCATTGAACTACGGGACCGTTCAATTTGCGACTGCGAAAATAAGCAAAATTCTCAAACTCCCGCCAAAAACCCGCCACAATTATTGCCCCTGTCCATAGGGATGCGCTCCTTTCTCCAGCTGCCGACTGTTCCGGCACGAAGCTGCCGTGCAGCCCTCGCCATTCAAAAACTTTTCTTAATTTCGCAGTTTGAACAGAAACAAGACAATCTACTAGATACGCGGTTATGGAATACAATTTTAACGAAATTGAAAAGCGCTGGCAGCAATACTGGATCGACCACCAAACTTACAAGGTGAGCATCGACCCCGACAAGCCCAAATTTTATGTGCTCGATATGTTCCCCTATCCTTCGGGAGCGGGCCTCCACGTTGGTCACCCCCTGGGCTACATTGCTTCAGACATCTACAGCCGCTACAAACGTCTGAATGGCTTTAATGTGCTGCACCCCATGGGCTACGACGCCTACGGTCTGCCGGCCGAGCAGTACGCCATTCAAACCGGGCAGCACCCGGCCATTACCACCGAAAAAAACATTGCCCGCTACCGCGAGCAGCTCGATAAAATTGGCTTTTCGTACGACTGGGACCGGGAGGTGAAGACCTGCGATCCGGACTACTACCACTGGACCCAGTGGGCTTTTATTCAGATGTTCAACCACTATTACGACAAGCAGGCCGATAAGGCGCTGCCCATTGAGCAACTGCTGGCCCGTTTCGAAAAGCAGGGAACGGAGGGCCTCGAAGCCGCTGAGACGGAGGCCCTGAGCTTCAGCGCAGCCGAGTGGAAGCAGAAGTCGGAGCGCGAACAACAGGAAGTTTTGTTGAATTACCGCCTGGCCTACCTGGCCGACACCATGGTCAACTGGTGCCCGGCCCTGGGTACCGTGCTGGCCAACGATGAAGTGAAGGACGGCTTCAGCGAACGGGGCGGTCACCCCGTAGAACAAAAACGCATGCGCCAGTGGTTGCTGCGCGTCTCGGCCTATGCCGAGCGTCTGCTTAAGGGCCTCGACACCATCGACTGGAGCGACTCCCTCAAAGAGATACAGCGCAACTGGATCGGTCGCAGCGAAGGGGCAGAAATGAACTTTCCGGTGAAGGATTCGGAGGTGGAAATGAAGATTTTCACCACCCGTGCCGACACGGTTTTTGGCGTTACTTTTATGGTCTTGGCGCCCGAAAGTGAGCTGGTACAACAGCTGACCCGGCCCGAATACCGTGCCGAAGTGGAAGCCTACCTGGAAAAGACGAAGAAGCGGACTGAGCGGGAGCGCCAGACCGAAGTCAAGAAAATGACCGGGGTATTTACCGGGGCCTACGCCATCAATCCCCTGAGCAAGGAGGAAATCCCAGTTTGGGTGAGCGACTATGTGCTGGCCGGCTACGGCACCGGCGCCATCATGGCCGTACCGGCTCACGACAGTCGCGACTTTGCTTTTGCACGCACCTTTGACCTGCCCATTCCGCAGGTGGTCGTCCCCAAGGGCGAAGCACCGGGCGACACCAGCACCTGGAAGGACTCGATAGATTCTAAGGAGGGTACGATGATCAATTCGGGCTTTTTGGACGGACTGAGTGTGCCTGAGGCCATTGAACGCACCAAGCAACACCTGGTGGAGACCGGCATCGGCAATGTTAAAGTAAATTACCGCTTGCGCGACGCCATTTTCAGTCGCCAGCGCTATTGGGGTGAGCCCTTCCCGGTGTATTATAAGGACGGTCTGCCTCATATGCTGCGTGAAGACGAGCTGCCGCTGCCACTGCCGGAAGTGGACAAGTACCTGCCCACTGAAAAAGGGGAACCGCCTTTGGCACGTGCCAAAGGCTGGACCACCAAAGAGGGCTACCCGCTTGAAGTGAATACCATGCCGGGCTTTGCGGGTTCTTCGGCCTACTACCTGCGCTATATGGACCCCAAAAACAGCAAGGAATTGGTAAGTCCCGAAGCCAACAATTACTGGCAGGATGTGGACCTCTATATTGGTGGAACCGAGCACGCCACGGGGCACCTGGTGTATTCCCGCTTCTGGAACAAGTTCTTGTTCGACCTGGGCAAGGTGTGCAAGGATGAGCCCTTCAAGAAACTGGTGAACCAGGGTATGATTCAGGGTCGCTCCAACTTTGTGTACCGGGTAAAGGGCAGCAACACCTTTGTGTCGCTGAACCTCAAGGAGCAGTACGACACCATGGAAATTCACGTAGATGTAAATATGGTGCACAACGACGTGCTGGATATTGAGGCCTTCCGCGCCTGGAATCCCGAATACAAGGACGCCGAATTTGTGCTGGAAGACGGCAAGTACCTTTGTGGCTGGGCAGTGGAAAAAATGTCCAAGTCGATGTTCAACGTAGTGAATCCCGACACCATTGTGGCGCAGTACGGAGCCGACACCCTGCGCCTCTACGAAATGTTTTTGGGCCCATTGGAGCAGAGCAAGCCCTGGGACACGAACGGCATCGACGGGGTGCACAAATTCCTCCGCAAGGTATGGCGCCTCTTTGTCGACAAAGAGGGACAACTGGTGGTCAGCGACGCGCAAGCCACGGCCGAGGAGCTGAAGGTCCTGCACCGCACCATCAAAAAGACCTCCGACGATGTGGAGCGCTTCTCATTCAACACGGCGATAAGCTCCTTCATGATTTGTGTCAACGATCTGAACGACCTGAAATGCAACAAAAGGGCCATTCTGGAGCCCCTATTGGTACTGCTGGCGCCCTTTGCCCCCCACCTTTGTGAGGAGTTGTGGCACAAACTGGGTCATGAAGGCAGCATCTGCGATGCCCAATGGCCCGCTTTCAATGCCGACCATCTGGTGGAAAGCAGCATTCAGTACCCGGTTTCCTTCAACGGCAAAATGCGCTTTAAACTCGAACTGCCCGCCGACATGCCGCCCGCCGAAGTTGAAAAAGCGGTATTGGCCGATGAGCAGGCGCAAAAGTGGATCGCGGACAAGGAGGTGAAAAAAGTCATTGTTGTTCCCGGGAAAATAATCAACATTGTGGTCGCCGGATAAACGGAGCACGCATTGAATACAACAAACATTAAAAAGGAAATCCTGTCGTATCTGTTTATAACGATAGGACTGGTGGTGGGCACCCTGGGCTGGGCCGGCTTCATCATTCCCTCCGAGGTGGTGGGCGGAGGCGTAACGGGTATTGCAACCGCCCTGCACTTTGTTACCGAAATGGATATCGGGGTGATGGCGCTGAGCATGAATGCCATCCTCATCATCTTGGCCATGCGCATCATCGGAGCGTCCTTTGGCATAAAAAGTATTTACGCCATAGCTGTATTTTCCACCCTGCTGTCTTTCATCAGTTATTACGTCAAGGAGCCCCTGGTGAGCGACCGCTTCATGGCCACGGTAACCGGGGCCATCCTGGCGGGGACCGGCAGCGGCATTGTTTTTCTGAACGGGGGCAGCACCGGCGGCTCCGACATCATTGCCCTCATCATCAACAAGTACCGCAACATCACCCTGGGACGGGTGCTGTTGTATGTTGATGCGGTGATTATCGGCTCCTCCTTCCTGATTTTTCGCTCCATAGAAACCATGATTTTTGGTTTCGTGACCATGGCCATCTTCTCCTACACCATTGATGTTATAATAAGTGGTACCAAGCAGACGGTTCAGTTCTTTATTTTTTCGGAAAAACACGAGGAGCTGCAGAAGGAAATCATTCACGGCGCCAAGCGCGGATTAACGGTATTGCCGGGTCAGGGCGGATACTCAGGCAAGGATGTTAAAGTATTGATGGTCACTGCTCGTAAAAGCGAATCGCAAATTATTCTTCGCCTGGTTAAAAAAATCGATCCCAACGCCTTTATTACCATGGGCAGCGTGATGGGCGTTTACGGGCAAGGCTTCGACAGCATCAAAAACTAAGGGCGCAAGGGAAAGAACTTGCAAAAGGGTCGGCACCTTCTTATATTTACGGCTTCTAACGGAAAAACGCCCCGCTTGCAATATGAAAAAAGCACTGATCGCCCTCCTCGTTGTCCTCATTCTGGCCGTTCCGGCATCTATTTACATATATCAGTGGCGACTGGCCAACGACGTGTCGGTGGTGCAGGACTCTCTGCTTATAGAAGATTTTCCGGAACCCCCTCCGCCCCGTATGCTGTATGGTCTGGCCGAAGATTCCTTTTATACCGAACGCTATTCCGTAGCCCGCAACCAAAACCTGGCCGCCATTCTTCTGGCCCAGGATGTGAATTATGCTACCATCCACCAGCTCGCCGAAAAGAGCAGGGAGGTTTTTGACGTTCGACGCATGCGAACCGGAAATCCCTATACCATATTTTACAGTCGCGATACCCTGCGCAACCCGGAGTGGTTCGTCTATGAAATCGACCATACCGACTACCTGGTTATGCAGCTGAGCGACTCCCTGCAAAAGATTTATGTGGACAGCAAGCCCCTGGAGCTGGTGCGCAAAGCCGGATCGGGTATTATCGAATCTTCCTTATGGAATACCGCGCACGACAACAAGCTGAATCCGCTTCTGGCCATTGAGCTGTCGGAAATTTATGCCTGGACGGTCGACTTTTTCGGCATCGAAAAAGGCGATAATTTCCGGGTCATTTACGACGAACAATATGTTGACAGCACCGCCATCGGCATCGACGCCATCCATGCGGCGCACTTTCAGCATAAGGGGCGTGACTATTATGCCTTTCGCTACCGGGAAGACAGCACCTTCAGTTTCTTCGACGAGGAAGGCAACAGTTTGCGCAAAGCCTTCCTGAAAGCCCCCTTGAAATTCTCACGCATCAGTTCGCGTTTCAGTCATTCCCGTTTTCACCCCGTACTTAAAATCCGACGTCCCCACCATGGCGTTGATTATGCAGCACCTTCCGGCACCCCGGTCTATGCCATAGGCGATGGTACCGTGACTCACCGCGGCTGGGACCCTAAAGGAGGCGGAAATTACATTCGCATTCGCCACAACAGCGTCTACACGACCGTGTACATGCACCTTCAGGGCTTTGCCAAAGGCATCAGCAAGGGGCAGTTTGTGCAACAGGGCCAGCTCATTGGCTATGTGGGCAGCACCGGGCTGTCAACAGGGCCTCATCTCGATTTCAGGGTGTATCGCAACGGTTCTGCCGTGGACCCGCTTAAAATTGAAGCCCCGCCGGTAGACCCCATTGCACAGGAAAACATGGCCGCTTACCTGGAATACATTGCGCCGCTGATGGATGAACTATTAAATTTGCAACAAAAGCCTTTGGAGAAACCGGCTATGGACGCCCCTGTTGTTGCAGCAGCTCCTCAATAACACGCGGAAAGTGTTCGTACTCCAGGGCATGCACCTTTTGAGCCACCTGCTCGGCACTATCGCCCGGAGCAACAGGGCAACGGGCCTGGAAAATCACCGCCCCCTCATCGTAACGGGTATTTACATAGTGAATGGTAATGCCCGTTTCCCCATCTCCGTTGGCCACCACCGCCTCATGCACCTTGGCCCCATACATACCCTTCCCGCCGTAGGCCGGCAATAAAGCAGGATGTATATTTATGATGCGTTGCGGAAAAGCCTCCACCAGCGCAGCAGGCACCAACCAAAGAAAACCAGCCAAAACAATCAAATCGGGTTGACAAGACCGCAAAAAATCCAGAACTTCATTGTTGTCGTAAAAAGCGGTACGATCAAACACTTTCGTGCTCACCCCCAAACGCTTAGCCCGCTCCAACACATAGGCATCGGAACGATTGGTGAGCACATGGCTCACCCTTACCCCTTCCCTCCCGGCAAAGTGTTGGATGATGTTTTCGGCATTGCTGCCTGAGCCTGAAGCCAATATGATTATATTTCTCATTTTCATAATGTTAACTTAATGCAAAATTCGCAAAGCAAACCCTAAAATTATAAAAAAAGGGCCCCTCAAACGAATTTCGTTGCAGGAATATTTGATTTATTTTGGGCAAATCTTTTTCTTTGCACAGTAATTTTTAAAACTAAAACTGAATTATTAACTAAAAATTTAAAGCTATGTCAGACATTGCATCAAGAGTTAAGGCAATTATTGTAGACAAGTTGGGAGTTGACGAATCAGAAGTTACTCCAGAGGCTAGCTTCACCAACGACCTGGGTGCTGACTCTCTTGACACTGTTGAGCTGATCATGGAATTCGAGAAAGAATTCAACATCGCTATTCCGGATGATCAGGCTGAAAACATCGGCACAGTAGGTGATGCAATTGCATACATCGAAGAAAATGCCAAGTAAGACAATCACTTAGTATCACTGAAAACTTTTTTATGGAGTTAAAAAGAGTAGTTGTAACGGGACTTGGAGCGATTACTCCTCTGGGCAACTCGGTAGAGACCTACTGGGAAAACCTGATTAAGGGAGTAAGCGGAGCCGGACCCATTACTCGATTTGACGCCACCAATTTCAAGACTAAATTTGCTTGCGAGGTAAAGGATTTTGATCCTACAGAATACCTTGATCGTAAAGAGGTAAGAAAAATGGACTTGTTTGCTCAGTACGCCATGGGTGCGGCTGAGCAGGCAATCCAGGATTCCGGATTGAACCTGGAAACACTGGACCCCGACGAAGCCGGGGTCATCTGGGGAGCCGGTATTGGTGGGATCATCACTTTCATGGATGAAGTTAAAGCCTATGTAGAAGGAAATGGCACACCAC
Organism: Bacteroidales bacterium; assembly: GCA_012838865.1. Lineage (GTDB taxonomy): Bacteria > Bacteroidota > Bacteroidia > Bacteroidales > Marinilabiliaceae > Geofilum. The sequence continues at coordinate 6,953 of DUOK01000292.1, forward strand.
GTTTTAGCCCCTTCTTCATACCCAAGATGATATCCGACATTGCTGCCGGACACATCTCTATGAAGTACGGTTTCAGAGGCCCGAACTATGCCACTGTTTCCGCTTGCGCATCTTCATCTCATGCCATAGCCGACGCTTTTAACCATATTCGTATGGGAAAAGCAAAAGTATTCATTACAGGAGGTTCCGAAGCCGCCATCAACGAAGCAGGAGTTGGCGGTTTTAATTCAATGCAGGCAATGTCGACCTTTAACGAAGACCCGTGTCGCGCATCCCGTCCGTTTGACAAGGAGCGCGATGGTTTTGTTATAGGAGAAGGTGGCGGAGCACTCATCCTGGAAGAATACGAACATGCCGTTGCCAGAGGTGCTAAAATTTACTGTGAAGTGGCCGGTGCGGGAATGACCGCCGATGCCCATCACCTGACTGCTCCACATCCCGAAGGATTGGGCGCAGCCAAAGTAATGCAGGCGGCTTTGAAAGACGGCAACATTGACATGAAGGACGTCGATTACATCAATGTACACGGAACCTCAACCCCCAGAGGGGACATTGCTGAGATTCTGGCCATTGAAAAAGTATTTGGCGACCATGCTTTTGAACTCAACATCAGTGCAACCAAATCAATGACCGGTCACCTCCTTGGAGCGGCCGGAGCCATTGAATCGATTGCAGCAATACTAGCCATTAAGTACGGCATCGTACCTCCTACCATCAACCACAGCACGCCCGATCCGGAGATCAACAGCGAGTTGAATCTCACCTTGAACAAGGCCCAGGAGCGTAAGGTTAAGGTAGCCCTGTCCAACACCTTTGGGTTTGGCGGACACAATGCCAGTGTGGCCTTTAAAGCTATAGAATAAACTGTGTTCAGACATTTACTAATAGCATTAAAACTTCTTCCCCCTGAGGGGAAGGAGTTTTTTTGTTTGATTGAAAAAATCACGGGGCTGCGGCCACGTGACACCCAACTGTATCAGCAGGCTTTGTGCCACAAGTCGCTGATGCGAAAAACCGAAGCGGGACATCCACTCAACAACGAACGTCTCGAATACCTTGGTGATGCCATCCTTGGGGCCGTTGTTGCGGATGAACTCTACAAACGCTTTCCCGAAAAGGATGAAGGCGCACTCACCAAGATGCGGGCACGCATTGTGAACCGCAGCCACCTCAACCGCCTGGCCATGGAAATGGGACTGGGCGAACTCATCCAAACCCAGCCCTTAAGCGATATTGCCCAAACCCACATACCGGGAGACGGCCTGGAAGCACTTATCGGAGCCATTTACCTCGATCACGGCTACCGAAAAGCCCGCCAGTTTATTCTTAAACGTGTATTTTTACCCGATCCGCAACTCGAACAAGTATTTAAAAAAGACTCCAATTTCAAATCGCTACTGATCGAATGGGGGCAAAAGCGACGTTGCGACATCCACTTTGTAACTGAAGAGTATCCCGACTTCGACTGTTGTGAGCCCATTTTTATTGCGCAGGCCTATGTCAATAAGCAAGCCATGGGCGAAGGTAAAGGCAGCACAAAAAAAGAGGCCCAACAAAAAGCCGCCTGCGAAGCACTCGAACGCGTCAGCCATGAAGCCGGGAAAGTTTTAAGTTGAGCCCTATTCTGCCCTCTCGCTGCTTGGTTTTACGAAGAAAGATCCCTATTTTAACCGGGATAAAAAAAACAATCATTATATGCTCCACATCAGAAATGCTACAGAAAGCACTGATTTACAGAGAAATGTAGTTAATTAATGTTAAACAAATAAGGGGTTAACACTTAAGCAGTTATTTTTGTAGGTATGAGCAGAAGGTTTATTCAACTCCTGATAGTGGTGGTCACCATTACCCTTATTGGCTTGATTTATATTCAAATGCTGTGGATCAGAAATGCCACAAGCATTAAGGAAGATCATTTCGACCAATTGGTACGGCAGGCCCTTGATCAGGTCGTACATCGCCTGGAACTGAATGAAACTTCCTACTTTGGTGCCCAGCTCGACCTGGACCCCGCTCTGAGTCTCCCGCCCCAGCTGCGCAATGAAAACCGTTACTTTTCGGGTAAAAATCAGTTCAGGGAGGACAAAAACAGAATGAAATACGACATTTCCCTGGATTTTTCGCTCACCGGAACCCACTTAAGCACACGTTTCTACCAGAGCGACTCCCTGGTTTACAGTCACCAGGAGTGGACGCCTATGGAGTACAATCCACAAAGCAAAGCAGATCCTCTATCGTACGCCCTCAACAATTTTCAGTCGCAACTGCGCTCAAAAATTGCCGAACAGGAAGCCCGCCTGATGAAAGGATTTTTCAGCGACCGCCCCATTCAGGAAAGGGTTACCCACGAAATGATGGACGTTACGCTGATGCAGGCCTTCTTTGAAAGAGGTATTTCACTTCCCTTCGAATTTGGCATCTACAATTCCCGTGGAGAGTTGGTCAATGCCACCAGCAAATTTGATCGGGAAGAATCTTCTGTCAGTTATCAGAAACATTTATTCCCCAACGACGTACACCCCAAACCGAACTACCTCTTGGTTTACTTTCCCAAAAGACCCAATTTTATCATGGATTCGATGGGAATGGTATTGCCAACAGTGATTTTCACCCTGGTCATGATTTTCATGTCCATATTGACCATGGTCATTATTGTACGCCAGAAACGTCTGGACGAAATCAAAAATGATTTCATCAACAATATGACGCACGAGTTTAAAACGCCAATTTCCTCTATTTCGCTGGCCTCTCAAATGCTGAAAGACGGAAGCATCAGTAAAACACCAACTGTCCTGCAGCACATTTCCGGGGTAATTCAGGATGAAAGCAAACGCCTGGGCTTTTTGGTTGAAAAAGTCCTGCAAATGGCTATCTTTGACAAAGGTACGTCTCCCATGAAGTTCAAACGTACCGATCTTAACGAACTCGTACAAAACGCGGTAAACACTTTTCGCCTGAAAGTGGAGAATGAAGGCGGAAGACTGAATGAAAAAATTGAAGCAAAAAGCCCTTTTGCCGAGGTTGATGAGGTGCATTTTACAAATGTTATTTTTAACTTGCTGGACAATGCGCTCAAATACAGAAGGGGAAAACCCAACATACAGGTAAAGACCTGGAACCGGCCCACCGGGTTGGTCATTAATATTGAAGACAATGGTCTGGGAATTTCAAAGGAAAACCTGGATCGCATCTTTGAAAAATTCTATCGCGTTCCTACCGGGAACGTACATAACGTTAAGGGTTTTGGTCTGGGTCTGGCCTATGTTAAGAAAATCGTAGAAGATCACGGAGCCGAAATAAAAGTAGAGAGTGAATTAAATGTAGGAACAAAATTCGAAATATTTATACCCCTTAAAAGCAATAAGGAATGGAAAAAGAATATAAAATTCTCCTGACCGAAGACGATGAAAACCTGGGCATGTTGCTTCGGGAATATTTGGTAGCTAAAGGTTACGAAACAGATCTTCTGCCCGACGGTGAGGCGGGCTACGACGCCTTCATGAGCAAGAAATACGACGTCTGCATTTTTGACGTCATGATGCCTAAAAAGGACGGCTTTACGCTGGCAAAGGAAATACGCATGGTCAACACCGAGGTGCCCATTATTTTTCTCACCGCAAAGTCCATGAAGGAAGACATCTTCCAGGGTTTTAAAATTGGTGCTGACGATTACCTGACCAAGCCCTTCAGTATGGAAGAGCTTTTGTTCCGTATCGAAGCCATTTTGCGCCGTACCAAGGGTACACTTGGAGGACAGGATGTATTTCAGATTGGCAAGTACAAATTCGACACCCAGAAGCAGCAATTGATCGATGGGGAGAAAGTGGTAAAACTGACCACCAAGGAGTCTGAGCTCCTCAAATTGCTCTGCAACAACGCCAACAAAGTATTGGAGCGTAATTTTGCCCTGAAAACCATTTGGGTGGACGACAACTACTTCAATGCCCGAAGCATGGACGTTTACATTACCAAACTGCGTAAACACCTCAAAGACGAGCCCGCAGTAGAAATTCTGAACGTACACGGTAAAGGCTACAAGCTGGTTATGTAAGCCCGGGCGCTAAGGTCCAATACATAATAACATAAAAAAAGAGAGGCCTGCCAGGCACTCTCTTTTTTTATATCACGAAGTCCTATCCGAATCCGAACAACAGGCCCCTCTTCTGCTTCAGTTCTTTTCCCGGGCCGACCAGCTGAAAATCAAGCCAAACTCCATCCAGGTGGTCCACAAATTATCAACACGGGTACTGTTGGAGTGTAAATTATTGGCGTAGCGGCCCTCCAGAGCCAAATCCCAGGTGCCAATGGGAACAACAAATTCGAGGCCTCCGGCGATGCCAAACAAGGCCGAACGCTCATTGACCACCGGAGTGTCACTTTCACTTACAAACTGCACATAGGAACCCAGATTAAAGACCACCGCGGTCTGTCTGATCGGGACGCGTACTTTGGTCATAAAAGGCACCTGAAAATAACTGTAAGCCAAACTTCCATATTCTTCGTCACTCCGCGCCAGGCGACTGTAATTTACTTCTGCCATCAGGCCCAGGTGTTTTTCTCCGAAAAAAACAAAACGTCCGCCGAAATAGGGTCCGCTAAAATCTTCACCGGCATTACGATCTACAACATAGGACGAGGCCAGCGCATAACCGCCTCGGGCACCCCACTCAGAATAAGATTCAAAATTATTCTGTGCCAACAAGGTGCCGGAAACCAAAAGACCAAAAACAAAAAGCAAGGGGCGTTGTAGTCCCCCGGTATAAGCACGCATAAGCCACGATTTAGATCTGTTAATCCAGTTTAAGCACAGCCAGAAAGGCCTTCTGAGGCACTTCCACATTACCCACCTGCTTCATCCGTTTCTTACCCTTCTTCTGCTTCTCCAGCAATTTACGTTTACGACTGATATCGCCACCGTAACACTTCGCAGTAACATCCTTCCGCAGCGCTTTTACAGTCTCCCGGGCAATAATTTTAGCGCCAATGGCGGCCTGAATCGCGACGTCAAATTGCTGACGCGGAATCAGCTCTTTCAGCTTCTCACACATGCGTTTGCCCATCCCATAGGCATTATCGACATGCGTTAGCGTGCTCAGTGCATCTACATTTTCACCATTCAACAAGACATCCAGTTTTACCAACTTAGAGCTACGAAAGCCCGTCGTTTGGTAGTCGAAGGAAGCATAGCCCTTTGAAATGCTCTTCAACTTATCGTAGAAATCAAACACAATTTCGGCCAGCGGCATATTAAAAACCAATTCCACCCTGTCGGTGGTCAAATAATGCTGTTTCACCAACTCACCGCGCTTACCGAGACAAAGCGCCATAAGATTACCTATGTAATCCGAATGGGTGATGATTTGGGCCGAAATATAAGGTTCTTCCACATAGTCGATCAAACCAGGCTCGGGCAAACCAGAGGGGTTGTGCACTTCCACCACTTCACCTTTGTTCGTATAAGCCAAATAAGGGACGTTGGGCACCGTAGTAATTACATCCATATTGAACTCCCGGTCGAGTCGCTCCTGCACAATTTCCATGTGCAGCAGGCCCAGAAAACCGCAACGGAAACCAAAACCCAGGGCTGCAGAAGATTCCGGGATGAAGGTCAGGGAAGCATCGTTCAACTGCAGTTTTTCCATGGCAGCCCTCAAATCCTCGTAATCTTCCGTATCGATGGGGTAAACCCCTGCAAAAACCATGGGTTTAACTTCCTCAAAACCGGAAATAGCCTTGGCACAGGGTCGTTTCACATGGGTAACCGTGTCGCCCACCTTCACCTCTTTGCTCGTTTTGATGCCTGAAATGATGTAGCCCACATCTCCTGTTTTCAAAACGTCCCGTGGCACCAGGCCCAATCCGAGCACACCCACCTCATCGGCATAGTACTCCTTCTCGGTATTAAAAAACTTCACGTAATCGCCCTTACGGATCTCCCCGTTCACGATCTTAAAATAAGCTATGATGCCCCGGAAGGAATTGAAAACCGAATCAAATATAAGTCCCTGAAGGGGCGCCTCCGGATCGCCTACCGGAGGAGGCACCAGCTCTATAATGGCCTGCAAAATTTCCTCAATACCCATCCCGGTTTTACCGCTGGCATGAAGAATCTCACTGCGTTTGCATCCGATCAAATCGATGATTTGATCTTCCACTTCTTCGGGCATGGCATTGGGCATGTCCATTTTATTCAGCACCGGAATTATGGTCAAATCATGATCCACCGCCTGATAAAGATTGCTGATGGTCTGCGCCTGAATCCCCTGCGTAGCATCCACAATCAGCAAAGCTCCTTCACAGGCTGCAATCGAACGCGACACCTCATAGGCGAAATCCACGTGCCCGGGCGTATCAATGAGGTTCAGGGTATAATCCACGCCCTCATAATCGTACCGCATTTGTATGGCCTTACTCTTTATGGTAATTCCTCGCTCCCGCTCCAAATCCATACTGTCGAGCGTCTGCGACTGTAGTTCCTTATCGGTAACAGTCTTGGTATATTCCAGCAGACGATCGGCCAGGGTACTCTTCCCGTGATCAATGTGCGCTATGATGCAAAAATTCCGGATATTCTTCATCGGCATTATCGGTTTCGTTACTTACAGAACATTGGCCCCTTGCGGGTTTGCAAAGATATTGAATTAGAAGGAAATTAAAAAGGGCCGGCAACCTTGCCGACCCTTTTTACTGAGATTATTATAAGATGACTCTTACATCATTCCGGGCATGCCGCCACCCATACCACCTGGCATAGCAGGAGCAGGATTATCCTCTTTCTTCTCTACCAAAACACACTCGGTAGTCAGGAACATACCGGCTATGGAAGCAGCATTTTCCAGCGCCACACGGGTAACTTTGGCCGGATCGATAACACCGGTTTTATAGAAGTTCTGATAGGCATCCACACGGGCATTATAACCATAGTCGTCTTTGCCTTCACGAACCTTCTGAACCACAACGGCACCCTCTTTACCGGCGTTGAAAACAATCTGACGCAAGGGCTCTTCAATAGCGCGCTTCACGATCTCGATACCGGTAGTTTCGTCATCGGTCTCTCCTTTCAGATTTTCCAAAGCATCAATGGCACGGATGTAAGCCACACCACCACCGGGAACGATACCTTCCTCAACAGCTGCACGGGTTGCGCTCAAGGCATCGTCAACACGGTCTTTCTTCTCCTTCATTTCAACTTCGGAAGCTGCACCTACGTAAAGCACGGCAACACCGCCGGCCAACTTAGCCAGACGCTCCTGAAGTTTCTCACGATCGTAATCAGAAGTAGTATTGGCAATCTGTGCCTTGATCTGGGCTGCACGCGCATCGATGGCGTCTTTCGCGCCGCTGCCATTAACAACGGTGGTGTTCTCCTTATCGATGGTGATTTTCTCAGCGGTACCCAACATCTCGATGGTGGTGTTTTCCAACTTCAAACCGGTTTCTTCAGAAATAACGGTTCCACCGGTCAACACCGCCAGGTCTTGCAGCATCTCTTTACGACGGTCGCCAAAACCGGGTGCCTTAACAGCAGCCACTTTCAACGAACCGCGCAGACGATTCACCACCAAAGTAGCCAAAGCCTCACCGTCCACGTCCTCAGCAATAATCAGGAGGGGACGACCGCTTTGTGCGGTTTGCTCCAACACAGGAAGAATGTCCTTCATGGTACTGATCTTCTTGTCGTGAATCAGAATGAAAGGATTCTCCAGGTCGGCCTCCATTTTCTCGGTGTTGGTAACAAAGTAGGGAGAAATGTATCCACGGTCGAACTGCATACCTTCAACCACCTCCACAGTAGTCTCGGTACCCTTGGCCTCTTCTACAGTAATGACGCCTTCACGACCCACTTTCTCCATAGCTTCGGCAATCAAACGGCCAATTTCCTCATCGCCATTGGCAGAAATACGTGCGATTTGTTCAATTTTTTCGTTGTCGTCACCAATTTCCTGCGCCTGGGTACGAATGCTCTCTACCACCTTAGCCACTGCGGTATCGATGCCCTTCTTCAACTCCATGGGATTGGCACCTGAAGTAACGTTCTTAAGACCAACATTAACAATAGACTGCGCCAAAACAGTAGCGGTAGTAGTACCATCACCGGCATCGTCACCGGTCTTGCTGGCTACTTCTTTAACCATTTGCGCACCCATATTGGCGATGGGCTCATCCAGCTCCACTTCCTTAGCAACGCTTACGCCGTCCTTGGTAATGTGGGGAGCACCAAACTTTTTGTCGATTACAACATTGCGACCTTTGGGCCCCAAAGTTACTTTTACCGCATTGGCCAACGCGTCGATACCTACTTTAAGCCGCTCGCGGGCTTCCATATCAAATACAATCTCTTTAGCCATTTTCTTTCAATTTAAGTGTTCTAATTAAGCAATGTACAAAATGTCACTCTGCGAAATCAACAGATAGTCTTCCCCGTCAATGTTCAACTCGGTACCGGAATACTTTCCGTACAACACCACATCTCCGGCCTTCACCTCCATAGCTTCGTCCTTTTTAGCGGCACCAGTCAGAACCACCTCACCTTTCAGAGGCTTCTCCTTGGCAGAATCAGGAATAATGATACCGCTGGAGGTCTTCTCTTCCGCTGCCTCAGGTTTAACCAAAACCTTACCGGCAAGAATCTTTCCTTTTAAAGTTGACATTTCTAATATTGATTTAATTGTTAAACATTATAAGCTTATCACGACTACTTCCATTTCACAAAGTATGCCAAAGCCAAAACAGAGCAAAACCTGCCACCCCACCTGCCATTTTTACAGCCCACACGCCCCCTGCCAGCCAGCACCGGCCTATCTCTAACAAAAATGGCGACAACGTCGCCATGCGGGTTTCAACCCGCTTTCCAGAGCCAGCGCGAAGCGCTGACCCATCCCTCTCAATAATAACCCAGGACTTCAGTCCTGGGACTATAACACACTATGCCCCAGACCCCAGACAAACCTCAACCCAAAAAAAAAGGCGACAAAGTCGCCATGCGGGTTTCAACCCGCTTTCCAGAGCCAGCGCGAAGCGCTGACCTATCCCTCCCAATAATAACCCAGGACTTCAGTCCTGGGACTATACACTACATCCACTCGCTCCATCGAGAGCTCTCCTCTCACTCCCTCCAGGACGGCACCCCAGTCTCCCGGGCGCTCCCTGCCACTATGGCAGCAAGTGTCCTTACTCAGCCACCTCTTCCGAGTCGGAAGCTGCAGGTGCAGCCTCTTCCTCCACATCGGCACCAATGGAAAAACCGGGCATGGCAGACTCTGTGGGCTGCATGTTTTGCATCTGGCTGTCGATAACCGACTGGCGACCCAACTCGTGCTTAGGAATAACCATTACAGCCACAAAAGAAAGTACCAACAAGGCTCCGGCAAGCGTCCATGTTGCCTTTTCAAGAAAGTCGGTGGTTTTCCGAACACCCATCACCTGATTGGATGAGGCAAAATTAGAGGCCAAACCCCCTCCTTTTGAATTCTGTACCAAAACAATCAATATCAAAAGAATACTGGCCAAGATTACCAGAACGGAAACAAATTCGTACATATCTTTACTTATTACTGTTATTAATATCTTCTTCCAACGCTTTGATTCGACGCGCAAAGTAAACGCTTTTTTCGGGATATTTCAAACGCAGACGATCGAATATATCCATCGCCTTTGAAAAATGCCCCTGCTTAATGTAAATACCCGCAAGCGTCTCGGTCATCAAATCGTCACGCTCCTGCAAACTGGCTGCAGAAATATCCACATTTTCGGTTGTTGTTGAGGGCGCGGAAGGCAAGCGGCGCTTTTTGCGGCCTCCTTCCAAAAAATCATCAATCAAAGAACGCTTCTTTTGCACCGGCTCCGGCAGAGGAGCGGCAGCTGTCGCCTCCCGCTGCAAAACCGGCTGCTGTTTAAGCACCTTCAACCAGTCCGAAAACGAGCGCGCCTCATCGGCTGTCGCTTTCCCTTCCTCCTCAAGCCGATACGCACTAACCGTCCCTTCATCAAAGCCCAGAAAATCGGCACTCGGTAAAACTATGTTGTCCGGATTGTTTTCTGCACCGGCCCCGAAAGTCAGCACCCCTCCCGAAGGCAGTTCAAATTCATCGGAGGCTCCCAGGTAATCGTCAACAGCAGGCTGAGCATCCTGCTCATTCTCCCCGGGGACTGCTTTTACAAAGTCGGCCGATTCCTGTTCCAAAGGCTGGGACTTCACCGGAGACGCTGTTGACAGCTCAGGAGCTGCCGCTGTTTGTGACCCGCTTGGCTGGTCCACTTGCTCTGCTTCCACCCGGGCAGGGGCATGAATCAAAGCAAAGAGTTGCGCCCGGTCGGCAATATGCGCGGCAGCCAGCTTCAACTCATTGTTGTAACGAATGTGACCCAGCAAATGCAAATTTTTAACCCACAGCATCCTTCCTGCTTGAAAAAAGGGATACTCTTCCAACAGGAGTTTTAAACCATCCAGACTTTGTTCGTCCAGACCGTTTGGATTTTGTAGTGCTTGAGCAATTTGCTGTTTGTGCATAATCTTGAACGTTGGGACGGCCTATCGACTACCAATCTGAAAAAGCTCTGTTAAAAATATTTTCGGTCAGCTGATCCACAATATCGCGCACCAACTGTTCTTCAATAGCGGTAATGTTCTGACTGCTCTCAAAATCAGAAAAGGCAGAAAAAGACGACTCCCAATTTTGCTGAGGGTTTTTAAAATTCCGAAACCGGACCCGCACGGTAATCGTCATACGCGTTTCGGCCGACACCGCATTGGCCTGTATGGCCATAGGACGCAAATCGTAACCCGTAATCTCTCCGGAGAAATCCACATCGCCCATTTCATCATTAATAATCAGACGCGATTCGGAAGTAATCCGGTCCTTCATCGACTCGGTGAAGGTCTGACTGAGCAAGGGGTTGATAAGTGGCGCCCGGTTTTGAAACAATTGCACCGATGCCGTCTGTACATTCTCGGGAACCGAAGAGCCGCGCATCGTCATCTGCACAGAGCAGGCGCTACAGGTCAGTAAAAAAAGTAAGGCCAGCGCCCCGACTGTTGTCTTAACCATTGATTGCATATTCTTTGATCTTACGGTATAAGGTTCGCTCCGAAATGCCCAGCTCCTGAGCCGCATTTTTCCTGCGCCCCCCGTGCTTCTCCAAAGCCTTCTCTATCAACTCCTTTTCCTTATCTTCCAGGGAAAGCGACTCCTCCACAAACTCCTCCGTATCCTCAATGGCATGTTCATCATGCCTTGAAGCATAAGCCATCGGGGCTGGTGCAGCCGAGGGTTTAATCAATTCACTTTCGCCGTTGTACAGATTCCGGATAATCTGAGCATTCTCTCCTTTCAGGTTCAAGTCCCCACCATCCTGCAGCATATCCAGGACCAACTTCTTCAGATCGTTCATGTCCCGCTTCATGTCAAACAGCACCTTGTACAAAATTTCCCGCTCATTGGAAAAATCACTGTCCGAGCGATGCTCACTTCCGGGGACGAGGGCCGGAAGGTTCCCACCCGACATCGCCGGAAGGTAAGCTTCCAGCTCCGAAGCCGACAAAATGCGTTGTTCCTGCAGTACCGATATCTGTTCGGTAATGTTTTTCAATTGTCGCACATTACCCGGCCAGCGATATTTCTCCAGAATCAAACGCGCCCCTTCGTCCAAACGAATGGCCGGCATACGGTAGCGATCGGCAAAGTCCTGCGCAAATTTTCTAAAAAGCAAATTAATGTCCTCCACCCGCTCGCGCAAGGGCGGGATCTTTATGGGCACCGAATTCAGGCGATAAAACAAATCCTCTCTAAACTTGCCGTCCTCAATAGCCTTTTCGAGCTGAACATTGGTAGCGGCTACAACGCGCACATTGGTCTTTATTATTTTTGAAGACCCCACACGAATAAACTCGCCCGTCTCCAACACCCTAAGCAGACGCACCTGGGTGGCCAAAGGCAATTCACCGATTTCATCCAGGAAGATGGTCCCCTCGTTGGCCTCCTCAAAATAACCTTTTCGATCGCTCAAGGCACCCGTAAAAGAACCCTTTTCGTGACCAAACAATTCCGAATCGATGGTTCCTTCGGGAATGGCTCCACAGTTTACAGCAATATAGGGCCCATGCTTACGGGCACTGTGCTGATGAATAATCTGAGGAAAGACTTCCTTTCCGGTTCCGCTTTCACCGGTGATTAAAACCGACAAATCGGTGGGCGCCACCTGTACGGCAATATCAATGGCCCTATTGAGGCCGTAGGAGGACCCAATAATACCAAAGCGTTGCTTTATTTGCTGAACATCCTTCATAAGCCAAACTGCACTGAAATCAAGAGACTCCTGCAAAAATAACAGGTCAACTGACAAAGTTACAATTTTAGCGCTAAATACACAGCGGCCCTCCCTTATTTCCACCCAATTTTCGTAACTTGGTCATCCAGATAGACCACGATTCAAGACAATAAAATGAACAAAGACACCATTGCAGGCATCATACCGGCACGCTACGGTTCTACACGCTTTCCGGGCAAACCCCTGGCCGACCTCAAGGGCAAGCCCATGATTCAACGGGTTTACGAACAAGCCTCCAAAGCCCTCTCTCAGGTATATGTAGCCACCGACGACGAGCGCATAGCCGCTGCAGTCCGACAGTTCGGCGGCAAGGTGGTCATGACCAGTCCCGACCACCAAAGTGGCACCGACCGCTGTGCCGAAGCCCTCGATTTGATTGAGGCTGAAACCAAAAAGACCTTCGATGTAGTCATCAACATCCAGGGCGACGAGCCTTTTATCGAGCCGGAATTACTGGAAACCCTGGCCTGTTGCTTCCACAGCTCCATGACAGAAATTGCCACCCTGGTTAAACCCCTCAAAACCCCGGACGACCTGTGGGACGCCAACAAGCCCAAAGTGGTCATCAACAGCGACTACCAGGCGCTGTATTTTTCGCGTTCTCCCATCCCCTATCTGCGCCACTATCCCAAGGAGGAATGGCACTTGCATCACAAATATTTTTTGCACATAGGTTTGTATGCCTACCGCAGCGACATTCTCCGTGAAATCACCAACTTACAACCTTCCCTATTGGAGACGGCCGAATCGCTGGAACAACTGCGCTGGCTGGAGAACCAGTACACCATTAGTGTACGCACCACCCGCCACGAGAGCATCGGCATTGATACACCGGCCGATCTCGAACGGGTTTTGCAAGCCGGTCTGCTTTAATCAGCTCCCAACCAACACCACCTGCCCATGAAAATCATCGACTACGATCCATGGCTGCGAAATTTTAGGCCGACCTTGGAAAAAAGACGTCTCCGCTTTAAGGATGAAGCAGAATGGATTCGCAACCAATGGGGCTCCCTGAAGGACTACGCCTCCGTACACCATCAACAGGGCCTGCACTTGCGGGGCAATTGCTGGCACCTTTGCGAATGGGCCCCTCACGCCAGGGGCTTGTGGCTTGTAGGTGCCTTCAGCGGCTGGAAACCCACCGATGCTTATCGTTTGCAACGGCGGGAGGGGGGACTCTGGGAAGGGACCTTTCCGCTTGAGCTCTTGAAGCACGGCGACCATTACAAAATTTGGGTAGAATGGGAAGGCGGAGCCGGAATGCGCATTCCGGCCTGCGCCACCCGTACGGTACAAGACCCGGACACCCTCATTTTCAGCGCCCAGGTCTGGCAGCCCGAAGCATTTACGTGGAGCGACCATAACGTCGCCTTTACACAGGAGGCTCCCCTGATTTACGAAGCACATACGGGCATGGCCCTGGAGGAAGAACGCGTGGGCAGCTACCGTGAGTTTGCCGATCAGATACTGCCGCGCATCAAGGCAGCCGGTTACAATGTGCTGCAGCTGATGGCGGTTCAGGAACACCCCTACTACGGCAGCTTCGGCTATCACGTCTCCAATTACTTTGCGCCTTCGAGTCGTTTTGGCACACCGGAGGACCTCAAATACCTGGTTAACCAGGCGCACCTGATGGGCCTGAGAGTCATTATGGATCTGGTGCATTCCCACTCGGTAAAAAATGTGGAAGAGGGACTCAGCAGACTGGACGGGAGTGAGGACCTGTACTTTCATGGGGGAGATCGCGGACTGCATCCGGCCTGGGACTCCCGCTGTTTCAACTATGGGAAGGAGGAAGTGCGGCGCTTTCTGTTGTCGAACTGCCGCTATTGGATCGAGGAATTTCATTTCGACGGCTTTCGCTTCGATGGGGTGACCAGTATGCTCTACTTGCATCACGGACTGGGAAAAGACTTTGTTTCTTACGAGGACTATTTCAATGGCCAGGAAGATGAAGATGCCCTGCTCTACCTGGCCCTGGCCAATGCCCTCATTCACGAAATTAAGGAAGGCAGCCTCAGCATTGCAGAAGAGATGAGTGGAATGCCCGGCACCACCCTGCCGGGAGAGGAAGGCGGACTGGGTTTTGATTTCCGCTTATCCATGGGCGTTCCCGATTTCTGGATCAAGATCATCAAGGAAAAACGGGATGAGGACTGGGAGGTGGGACAGTTGTTCCACGAATTAACCCAACACCGGCCCGAAGAGCAGGTTATTTCCTACGCGGAATCGCACGACCAGGCCCTGGTGGGCGACAAGACCATCATTTTCAGACTGGCCGATAAGGAGATGTACGATTTCATGGCCAAAGACCGCAGCAACCTCATCATAGACCGGGCCATCGCCCTGCACAAAATGATACGGCTGCTGACCCTCTCCACGGCCCAAGGCGGCTACCTCAACTTCATGGGCAATGAGTTTGGTCACCCGGAGTGGATCGACTTTCCCCGCGAGGGCAACCAATGGTCGTACCGCTACGCCCGTCGGCAATGGTCGCTCTACGACAATGAGCTGCTGCGTTTCAGGGACCTGGGCCTGTTCGACCGGGCCATGATTGAACTGGCGCGCAATTGGCAGCTGACGGCGCTGAAAGACACGCGCCTGTTGGTGGCCCAAAACAACGATCAGGTGTTGGCCTTTGAAAGAGGACCGCTTCTCTTCGTATTCAACTTTAATCCCGCCACCTCCTTTACCGACTATGGCTTGCCGGTTCCCGCCGGAAAGTTTAAACTGCTGCTCTCCACCGACGAGGCACGCTTTGGGGGCTTCGACCGGGTGGACCACAAAATGACCTATTTCAGTCGACCTTCAGGCTCCGGAAAAAGCCAACACCATCTCCCCTTGTACCTTCCGGCACGCATGGCGATGGTGTTGAAACGTTTGCCGCTGAAAAGCGTCTTCGACTAAAAGACTATAGCCTACAGCCAGCGTACCAAACCGAAGTCTTGCTTGTGGGGCAATGCTTCATGTTTGGGAAACATACGGATACCAAACTTGTAGGATCCGGGGAGGTTCAGTTTGTAATCGAGTCGGTATCGAACCTGACTGCCCTCCCGCTTTTCTTCCTTGAAGGGCTCCACGTGCAAAATGGGCGGAAACTCATCGTCCCCCGGTTCAGCAATCACCATTTCCAGTCCCAGCTCCACGCCAGCCAGGCGCTGTAAGTCAAGCAGGACTTCCACCACATAATGCTCGCCAATGCCCAATTCCTTATGCGCAATATCGGGCATGTTGCAGGAAAGCACCTGCACCGACGACCAACCGGCATAAACCCTGCGCTTCCAGCCGGCCAATTCGCGAACCAAACGGCAGTCTCCCGCCTTCAGGTTTTTCAACCGCTCAAACATCGGCTGGTAAAAGCGATCGCCGTAATCGTTAATCATCCTGCGTGTGGTAAACTCCGGCGCAATGCGTGCAATGGAGTTTTTGACGTAGGCCACCCAACCGGTAGGAACCCCCAACTCATTCTTCTCGAAAAAGCGGGGAATGATCTCGTTCTCCAGAATGCTGTATATGGTCGTAGCATCCAGGTCGTCCTGAAACACCTGATTCTCGAAGGTCCGCTTGTCGGTCAGTGCCCAACCGGCCTCCTCCTTATAACCCTCGTACCACCAGCCATCCAGCACACTAAAATTCAACACGCCATTGAGCTCGGCCTTTTCGCCACTGGTGCCGGAAGCCTCCAGGGGCCGGGTTGGCGTATTGAGCCATACGTCCACTCCGCTGACCAGGCGCTTGGCCAATTCCATGTCGTAGTTCTCCAGGAAAATTATTTTCCCTATGAACTCAGGCCTCCGTGAAATTTCCACAATGTGCTTGATGAGTCCCTGTCCCGCGCCATCGGCCGGGTGCGCCTTTCCGGCAAAAATAAACTGCACCGGACGCTTGGGGTCGTTGACGATGCGCGACAGGCGCTCCACATCATTGAACAGGAGGTGGGCCCGCTTATACGTGGCAAAGCGCCGGGCAAAACCTATGGTCAGAGCATCCTCGCGTATGGTATCCAGCACATCCACGATGTGGGTCGGGTCTTCGTGGCGCTCCACCATCCCCGAACCCATCCGCCAGCGAATGTAATCGATCAGTCTTTTGCGCAGAGCCACCCTGGCCTGCCACACCCGTTCATCAGGTACGTCGTAAATTTTTTCCCAACGCTGCTTGTCCGACACGTCATTCAAAAAGTCGTCGCCAAAGGTGCTTTCGTACAATTGCCTGAATTCCTTCGCGGTCCACGTACCGTAATGCACCCCGTTGGTAACATACGAAATATGCAACTCCTCAGGGAAATAGCCCTTCCAAAGATGGCGGAACATTTTCTTGCTCACCTCTCCATGCAACCAGCTGACGCCATTCATTTCCTGGGAAGTTTTGGCTGCCAGCACACTCATGGAGAACTTCTCGTGCACTTCGGTCCCTTCCCTGCCCATGTCCATAAACTCCTCCCAGCTGATGTTCAACTTCTCCGGAACATGGCGCAGATAAACCCGCAGCAGGTCCTCGTCGAACTTATCGTGACCGGCGGGAACGGGCGTATGGGTGGTAAAAAGGGAGGAGGCCTTAACCAATTCCAGGGCCTCAGCAAAACTGTATTTTGCTTCCACCAAATCCACCAGACGTTCCACATTTATTAAGGCTGCGTGTCCCTCGTTGCAATGATAAAGATCAATCGGAGTATTCAGCTCTTCTAAAAAGCGGATGCCGCCAATACCCAGCAGAATCTCTTGTTTCAACCGGTTCTCCCAATCGCCCCCGTATAATTTGTGGGTAATTTCGCGGTCCTGTACGCTGTTCTCCGGAATATCGGTATCCATCAGGTAAAGTGGAATCCTTCCCACCTGTGCCTTCCAAACCACCGCCTGCAACTCCCTGCCCGGCAAATCGATATGCACCTTAAGGGGCTGGCCGTCGGCGCCCCGAACCTCCTCCAGGGGGAGACTGGCAAAGTCTTGCATCTCATAGCGGGCAGTCTGTTCGCCATTCACCGTAAGTGCTTGTTTAAAATAGCCGTAACGATAAAGCAAGCCGACCGCCATAATGTTCACACCCTTATCACTGGCCTCCTTCAGATAATCACCGGCCAAAATACCCAGTCCGCCACTGAAAATTTTCAGCACATCACTCAGGCCGTACTCCATACTGAAGTATGCAATGGAGGGGCCCTCCAGCATGGGCTGTTCCATGTATCTGCAATAAAGGGCGTATACGGCATCCAGCCGCTCCGTGAAATCGGCATCCCCGGCCAGGCGACTTAAATCCTCGTAGGAGACTTTCTCGAGCAATTGAACAGGATTCTTGTGGACCTCCCCCCACAACTCGGGATCAATCGACTCGAACAACTCCGTGGCCTGATAGTTCCAACTCCACCAAAGGTTACGGGCCAATTCATTGAGCACGGCAATGCGTTCGGGCAGTTTCGACTTAACCACCAGCTTCTTCCATTGCGGTGCGGCACCGCTTACAGGCACCATACGCACCCGCTGTTCCGACTGCTGCAGGGCACTGAACTCCTCTCTGCGGTTGTTCACCTTATTCAGGGCAATGTCGTAAGCCTGGTAATAATACTTAATCAGATTGTCCCACTCCAAAGCGCCAGCCATAGCCCGGCACTTTTCCCGGGCTGCAGTCAATTGCGCTTCCCCGGCCTCTGAAAAAGAGCGAATAATACCGGCAATCTGCTCCACCGTTTCGCGGTGGTTGCTGTCGTTCCGCTGCACCACGGCCACTCCGTCAAAAACCGAAGCAGAGCGTTCAGCTGCCCAAATACCAAAGCCGGCCAAAGAAGAGGTCAGCGTAGGAATACCAAAGGCAATACTCTCCTGAGGCGTATAACCCCAGGGCTCGTAATAAGATGGAAACACGGTCAGGTCCATTCCTATGAGCAGATCGTAGTAGGGCAGATTAAAAATACCGTCGTTTCCATTGAGGTAACTGGGCACAAAAATCAATTTTACCCGTTCTGCAGCATCGTTGTTCAAGTGAATATCCTGAATCTTATTGATGATGGGGTCGTAGCCCAAATCGTTCAATCCGTGGGTCAAAAAGGGATTGGGCAAAGGCTCCGAACAATCGCCCTGTTTCAATCGCTCCATCAAGTCCTTACGGGGCCCATAAGTATTGGCGGGTATCAGGAAGAAAAAAATCATCTCCCGCTTCAAATCGTCGCCATTGTTCAGCAACTGTAAGGCATCCAGAATGACATCGGCCCCCTTGTTTCGGAATTCATAACGACCACTGCTGGCCACCAGCAGACTGTCGTCGCCCACCTGGTGTCCGAGCACACAGGAGGCCACCTTGCGCAACTGCTCCCGTGCCGCCTTCCGCTTTTCATCGTATTTTGTGCCCTCCGGCACAAAATCATTCTCAAAACCATTGGGCGTAACCACATCCACGCTCCGTTTCAAAAAATGCGCACACTCATTGGCCGTAATGTCCGACACCGTGGTAAAACAATCCACGTTGGCCGCCGCCATTTTTTCAAGGGAGTGCTTAGCCACCACCCCCAATTCCTGCGCCTTCAAATCGGCATCGTAACCGGCCATCTCATCGTACACCGGAAATCCGTTGCCGGCCAGCGAACGCCCTACAGTAGTCGCATGCGTCGTAAATAAAGTGGCGACCTGCGGCAACTTATCGCGCAAATACAGTGCGCCGCTGCCCGTCATCCACTCATTAAAGTGCGCCACCACCTTATCGGCTGCCGTCAGGTGAAACTTGTAAAAACTCTCGACCACCACACCGGCCGCGTAGCCAAAAAGCAAGGATTCCACATAATCCCACTGCCCCGAAATACTGTCCACCTTGTAAGTCTCCCAGAGGTAGGAAAGAATTTCGTTCTTCTGCGCCATATATGGCGAGAAATCGACCAAAAACACCAGGGGACTCCCATGCACCTTCCAGCGTCCAACTTTCAGGCGGATGCCCTCAAACTGCAGGACCGCCTGCCAGTCGGCATAGGCCTTCTCATCGGGAATAAATTCCGGATTGCGTTGGGGGCCCCGCCAAACATCGGGTCCAATAAAAATAAGCTTGTCCTGAAACTGCTGCACCAGCGTATGTGCCCGGGAGGCCAGCACCGTGTGAATGCCGCCCATCTTATTGCATACTTCCCAACTTGCCTCAAACACATAGTCGGGCTTCAAATAACTGTCTACCATCTTTCCAAAGTATTAATTCATCCTAAAACTACGCTGTTGGTCCTGCCTTTTTACGGGCGGCAGGCACTGCCTTTACCGAAGTGCGCCGTTTGCGCAACTTCCTGATTTCATCCTCCATTTTTCTGATTTTCTCCTCCCGGGCAGCCAATACTTCCGTCAGGTTGGCCAGTTCCTGATCCACATCGGACCGGGGCACCGCCGCATTCAAACGGATGCTGAAATCGCTGAGCACATTCATGTAATTGATGAAGGCCTCGTAGGGCGTTTCATAGGGATTGAAATAGGCATGTACATCGCCATCGGAGAAAAACTTGGTACACATATAATAAAAATGATCGCTCGTCTGCAGGTAATTCCACTCCTTGAGCAAACGCTCGTCCTTACACTGACTGATTTTTGGCAGAAGGGCATAGAGCTTGTCGAAAGCTTCCTGCTGCATTTCGTTGCCCAACCAGGCCGTAACATCCCTTTCCTCATCGGCCCAACTGATGGGGTAGGGCACATGCACCGCAGCTACCGGCTGCAGTGCCTCAGCCAGCTCCGAAGGCGTCGCAAAGGCCAAGCCTTTGTGCTTCAACACCTCTGCCGGCAAAGCCTCCATAAAGGCAAAAATGCCGGTCGACTTATCCTGGTGCTCCCCAAAGGTCTCGTAATCCATAAACAAATTCACCACCTCCTCGCGTTTATCGCCGGCCCGCAGCCAGTCCACAAACTTTGGGGCAGTCAGGGGCCACTCGCACCAATTGCGATTGCCAAAACGAAAGGCCAAATCATCGCTGAGTTTGAAATTCTTCAACAAGACCTTCAAGCGGGGATTGATGCTGTTGCAATAAAGATAGTTGGGACTCTTCCAGCCCAATATGTGTTTGGCCCCTTCGGTGAGCATGGCCTTAAAACCCATATCGGCCACCATCTCGCCCAGCTGATCGGAGTAAATCAACTCCGTATTTCTAAATACCGTTGGCCGTTGCCCAAAACTTTCCTCCATCAAGCGGGCGTGGCTCTCGACCTGCTCCACAAAGGCCTCCCGATTTCTCAGCGACACCAGTGAGTGGGCATAGGTTTCGGCCAGAAACTCTACGTGTCCGGTAGCCGCCAGGGCCTTAAAACTCTCCAAAACTTCTGGCGCATAAAGGCGAAACTGCTCCATAGCCATCCCCGAAATGGAAAAGGCCACCTTAAACTTCCCCTTGTGCTTCTTAAGCAACTTCAGCAGCATGGCATTGGCCGGAAGGTAGCAACGTTCCGCCACCTTGGTCATAATCCGCTCGTTGGTGTAATCGTCGAAATAATAATGGTCGTTGCCAATGTCGAAGAAGCGGTAGCGCCTAAAACGAAAGGGTTGGTGCACCTGAAAGTAGAAACATATGGTCTTCATAAAGCAGTATTTTAGTTTTGAATAATCCTTCCTTGAATAAAAGCACCGCAATCTCAGGCGCCCAGGGCCTGTTCATAGACCGCCTTAACATGTAAAGCCGAATTTTCCCATTTCAGTGCATCCACTTCAGCTCTTCCATGTGCCTTAAACATCTTAGCCATGCCCGGGTAATTCAATACCCCATAAATGGCATCGGCCATGGCATCCACATCCCAGAAATTGGTTTTAATGGCATAGGTCAGAATCTCGGCTACGCCCGACTGATGGGAAATCAGCACCGGAACATTGCTCTGCATGGCTTCGAGGGGACTGATGCCGAAGGGTTCCGACACCGAAGGCATCACATACAAATCACTCATGCTCAACATATCAAACACATCCTCCCCCCGCAAAAAACCTGTAAAGTGAAACCGGTCACTGATCTTCAGCTGGGCCGCCCGGCGAATCATGGGTTCCATCATATCGCCACTGCCAGCCATCACAAAACGCACATTCTCCATTCGCTGCAACACTCTGTGCGCAGCTTCCACAAAGTATTCCGGTCCCTTTTGCATGGTAATGCGTCCCAAAAAAGTCACAATCTTTTCCTTCACCCCTTTTCGTGCCGGCTCCGCGCCATGGTTGTCGTGCGGCTCCACCGCATTGTACACGGTCACCACTTTATCGGCGGGAATACCGTACTTTTCGATCACGATCTTCCGGGTTAGGTTACTCACCGTAATCACCATATCGGCTGCCTCCATACCCCGCTTTTCGATATCGAAAACAGCCGGATTCACACTGCCGCCACTTCGGTCAAAATCGGTCGCATGCACATGAACCACCAGGGGCTTACCCGTAGCCTCCTTGGCAGCCATGCCGGCCGGATAGGCCAGCCAGTCGTGGGCATGGATAACATCAAAGGCATAATCCTGGGCAATAACATTAGCTACCAGGGCATAAGCCCTGATTTCCTGCAACAAATTGGCGCCGTACTTGCCGGAAAACTCCACCAAACCCGCCTCGTTGACATTCAAAAACTCAAGCTGCTTCAACTTTTCACGTCGCGTATGCGCCCAAAACTCCTCCGGCTCCATATAAGGCACCAGCTTAGAACCCACCTCAATGTAATCGAGGGTCCGACTGAAATGCTTCAACTGCAACTGTCGGTGTTTCACAGGAATTTGATTGGCGCCCACCAGACGCATGGCCGACTGATCCTCGTCGCCATAGGCCTTAGGCACCACAAAAAGCACCTGAACATCCGGGATCTGTGACAAGCCCCGGGTCAAACCGTAGCAG
Organism: Bacteroidales bacterium; assembly: GCA_012838865.1. GTDB lineage: Bacteria > Bacteroidota > Bacteroidia > Bacteroidales > Marinilabiliaceae > Geofilum. Next base: position 29,093 of record DUOK01000292.1, read on the forward strand.
GCAGTACCCAGGCCCCCGGATATATGGGGTGGAAACTCCCACCCAAACATAAGTACCCTCATAGCCTAATTGTATTTTTCTATCAATTTAATAATCCGGATAACTGCAGCCACATTCCAGGCCATGCTCACCGCCCCCTTACCCAGGTGGGGCGGATTGCCGTTGTAACACTCCGACAAAGTGCTCATACAGTGATTGCCCAACTCTTCTTCAAATCCCTCCACCATGCGTTTAATAAAAGGCAAGCCGCCCCTCTTGTGAATATTCAAATAAGCCTCGGCAAAAAAGCCCGCCAGCCAGGGATAAACCGAGCCCTGGTGCAGAGCCAGGTCCCGCTCCCGCTGATTGCCTTCCAACACCCCCAAATATCTTGGGTCAGAAGGCGATAAAGTACGCAGGCCCCGTGAAGTCAGCAACTCCTTTTTCAACACATCCACCACCGACTTCGCCTTTTCGGCGTCGAGCGCCGAAAAACGCAGGGCTACTGCCAACACCTGGTTGGGGCGAATGGAAGCGTCTTTTTCCTCCCCATCCACATAATCGTACAAACAGCCCTCCTCCTCATTCCAAAACACCTCCGCGAAGGACTGCTCCACCCTGGCTGCCAAATCGGCAACCTGCTGCCGCTCCTCCTTGCGTCCGTGGCGCTTGCACAAAGTAGCATAATAACGCAGCGCATTGTACCACAAGGCATTGATTTCCACTGCCAATCCCGGTCGCCAGGTAACCGGCTGCCCATCCACCACCGCATCCATCCAGGTCAAAGGCCGCCCCTCTACCCGGGCATAGAGCAAGCCCGAGGCTTCAATTCTGACACAACCATCTTTCAGACGCATATAATGCTGCAAAATCTCCACCATAGTAGCCCCATAGCGACTGCAAACATCCAAATCCGGGAACTGCAGCTCCAATTCCTGAATGGTGTAGAACACCCAAAGCGGCACATCCACATCCTTGGCCTCGGGCCGCAGCCCCAGGTTGTTCTCCGCAATATAAATCCGCCGGACCTCCGCCACAGCGTGGTCCAAAATGGCCAAAAAATCTTCCCGACGTCCTGAATACGCCATCAGTCCGGGCAGCGCCACCAGCGTATCGCGCAATCGTTCCTGATACCAATGGTAGCCGGCCAGCAATTTGATGCGTCCCTCCCTGCGCTGAACAAACTGTTCGGCAGCATTCAACAAGCTGTGCAACATGGTATCGCGCGGAATGCGCTTCTTCACCTCTTTGGTAAAGCGCGTTTTGAGTCCCCCCGGCTTCACCGGAAAAGTCCCCGCAGAAAAAACCAGCGACTCTCCCTTCTTGATCTCCATTTCAAAATAACCCGGAGCAAACAGGTCTTCCTTAAAAGGATAACCCCGGTTCTGTTCCTTAAAATACTCCATGCCCCGGTACCAATCGGGCAGGGCCAAAAACTCCCCTGCCTTACTTACCTGTAAGTGTAAGTGCGGGAATCCTTCATACATTTGCAGACGAATGCCGTTGGGCACTTCCTCGTAGCGGGTATTGGCCACCATATTTTGCTGAGTCAGCTCATGCACACTCCTGAAAGCCAGAAAGGGTTTAAAGCGAATGAGCGTAGGCGAATGCGCCTCCTCCAGCGTCACCCGCAGCAAGACCTGATCTTCCTCCTCCACCAAAAGAATTTCCGTACTCAATACCATTCCGCCCACCCGGTATACCCTCCGGGGGGTTACCTCCATGTCGTAACTCTCCAGATATTTGTGCCCCTTGGGTTCGTAGTGGCTGCCCTGGTACTTATGTATGCCCAAATTAAACACCTGCTGATGCTGCACCAGCGACAAGTCGAGCGACGAAAGCAAAACAAAGCGCCCTCCCCCAAAATGGGCTACGGGACAAACCAACATTCCGTGGTACTTTCGGGTGTTGCAGCCAATAACCGTTGTGCTGCAATAGGAGCCGGCACGATTGGTGCGCAACACCTCGCGATGCAGCGAATACTCCAAATTCACCAACTTGGTCTTGTCAAGCTTGAGATAAGTCATACAATACTGAATTACAAAAGATAAAAAACCCATGGTCGCACACACAGCATGCCGACAAAAGGTTAAAACAGGAATCAACAAAAACAGTGGTAAAAAAGTACGTTTGGTTCTGAGAGTCAAATTAGGCAAAAAGCCTCAAAACAACAAGAGCGCTGTACCAATAAATTCAAACACTCGTGTAATTTAACGGAAATTAAACATTGGCTCGAAAATTCAAACCAGCCTACTGCTGCACAAGCCCTTCCAAAGATCTAAATTCAAGATTCGGATAGCGTTTGACCAAATCAGCGATTTTTTGCGCTGTTTTTTTTCGAAAAGATTCAAAAGAAAGTGCGCCCGGATGGAGCGGGCGGTGCCTCAGGGCCCCCAAAATATGCTGCACCTCACGATAAAAAGCAAGCGCCTCCTCGTTAAGCCAGGCCCCGGAAAAACGATCCCAGATAAAATCCACTGCCTGCGCCGAAGGATGCAACATATCGTCGGCATAAAAACGGTAGTCGCGCAATTCGTCCATCATCAACTCGTAGGCAGGAAAATAAGCGTTACGCCCATCCTGCTCCACCAATTCCTCCACAGCCAGCAAAAGCACCGCCTTCGACAGCTGGTTGCCGTGGGCCCCATCCTTCCAGTGCCTGACGGGACTCACCGTAAAAATCACCTGCAAATCAGGATTCACCTGCCGCAAGGCCACCAGCAAGCTTTGCCAGCGTTCAACTACAGCCCGTACCGATAAACGATAGCGCTGAAAATCCCTGGCCGGAAACTTGTGACAATTCGCCACCACCTGTTGCGCCTCGCCAAGGGCATAGACCCAGGCCGTTCCAAAAGTCACCACCAAACAACGGGCCTCCTTTAAAAACGAATGCCCCTTCAGGGTAGCTGCATTGATGGCCTGCACCACCTTCCCGGCATCGGGTCCACTGAAACTGCCGTGGTGCTGAAAGCTGTGCCACAATCCGTCCCGCTCCACCAAGTCGCCCAAACCCACCTGCCGGTTCTCCAGAAAAGCCTCCA
>DUOK01000293.1 GCA_012838865.1 Bacteroidales bacterium
CAGCCTATGTGACCGATGGTTCCCAAAGCCTGCTCCCTGCCCCTGAAACGACAAGTTGCGCCCAAAGCCTGGGCCACATCTTCCACGACCCAGAGCTGATGTGCCTCGGCCAGATCCATTAAGGCCTCCATATCGGCAGCCTGACCGAAAAGATGTACGGGCAGTAAAACGCGGGTACGGGGACCAATCAGTGCGGCCACAGAAGCGGGATCGATGTTGAAGGTCTGCGGATCGATGTCGGCAAACACCGGTTTTAGGCCCAGCAGGGCAATGACTTCGGCCGTTGCCGCAAAAGAAAAAGCCGTGGTGATGACTTCATCACCCGGCTGCAGCTCCAGGGCCATTAGGGCCAGTTGCAAGGCATCGGTGCCGTTGCCGCAGGGCAACACGTCTATCCCCCCCAGGGCTGCGCCCAACTCCTGTGCAAAAAGGCCCACTTCGGGTCCCTTGATGTAGCGACTGTCGGCCACCGCAGCAGCCAAAGCAGCATCGATGTCAGGTTTTAACCGGACGTACTGCTGCTCCAGATCAACCATGCGGAGTCGAAATTCGTGTTGTGCTGCTTCCATTGTGCGCTGTACTTGCATAAGCTGCCGCTTTCGAAGGCGAAAGGTACAAAATTAAGGGCAAATTACCTGCCTCTCCCCGAGGCTATTCTACTTTCATGGGACCGTCCTCCTCGGGGTAAACTTTCAGATCGTCCAGGCGCTGACGCAGGGAATAGAAAGCCAGCTCCCTGTGACGCAGATTCTGCCTGAGCAGCTCTACGGTGCGGGGACTCATGCTTTTGGAGTGGAGAACGATCTGCGACCAGGGGGACGTCTGCTGCCACAAATAGCGCCAGCGAACAGGATCCATGCCTTCGGCTGTGAGGCGGTAATAGCGGCTTCCGGGCAGGGTCCACCAGTGACCCGACTGTTCTTTGCGGGTAAAAGCCAGGCGCTTGCCGTCGCCGTAAGTCCCCCGCCAGGGATAGACAAAATTCTGCAAAAAATAAAACTGTATGCGGCGCAGGGGCGGCACTTTTACCATGCCTTTAGGAAACTCCCAAAACAGTCCCTCACTGTGGTGCAGCATTACCGTATCGTCAAAGCGATAGTGGGTAAAATCGGGCAGGCGCGAAAAATCGAAGGGATAGGCGTCGCTGAAACTCCGCATGCCCTTTCCGGCTGAGGAATCGACCCGGAGACCGTTGGCCTGAAGGGCTGCCGCCAGGCGCCCAAAGGGCTCTACCCGATAACCTCCGGCGCGAAATACACGCACCCGATAGGCGGGATCCACTTTGCGGCAGACTTCCTCCAAAAGCAAACGCGCCCTGGTAACGACGCCCATAATGCTGTCCATATTTTCGGGGTCGGCATCGTCCCACAAGCGATGCAGCGAAAAGCGGTTGTAAGAGAAGCGCCATTTTTGCTTATCCCAACGTGCATCCAGCCAGTGCGGATGCAGGTGCATCTGCACATCGTGCCCCTTCTTAAGCAGGGTATGAATCTGCTTCTCGATCAACTCCATATCGAAGCGCAAATCATCGACTTCGGGCGCCAGTTGCTGCAGCCGGTAAAAGTGAAGGATGTCCCAAAATACCGTCATTTTGCCCTCAAAGGCATCGAGGACTTCCATAAGGTGCTTGAGGGGACGAATCATACAATTCTCCACCGTTCCGGAATCCTCTCCAAAAAACAATTCGTAATCGACCGACAACAACAGGGGCTTCATTTCAAGGATACTTTGCTGTTAAGTCGGCAATTTATAATAAAATATCGAAACCGTACAGCAGAGATTGACGGCGGGACCGCTTCCGGTGATGGAGGTCGCCCGGTGCACCAGCACTAAAGCAAAGAGATGAGCCAACCAAGAACAAAACAAAGGGCTGCCTCCGAAAAGACAACCCTTTGCAGATTTCAATTTATGCTACGCTACAGACCAAAGGCTTTTTTAAGCCGATCCACGTAGTCGAGCTTCTCCCAGGTAAAGAATTCTACCTCGCGCTCGCTTTTTTGTCCCCCTGAAACAAACTCCACCTTGGCGGTATAAGGCTTGCGCCCCATGTGTCCGTAGGCGGCGGTGGGTTCATAAATCGGATTCTTGAGCCCAAGACGTTTTACAATCATACCGGGTCGCAAATCAAAAATGCCTGCGATCTGCGCTGCAATTTCACCGTCGCTCAGCTCCACCTTGGATGTGCCGTAGGTGTTAACGTACACGCCCACAGGCTCGGCCACGCCAATGGCATAGGCCAGCTGCACCAACACCTCATCGGCCACACCGGCAGCCACCATATTCTTGGCGATGTGTCGCGCAGCATAGGCTGCAGAACGGTCAACCTTGGAGGCATCCTTCCCGGAGAAGGCTCCGCCCCCGTGGGCGCCCTTGCCGCCGTAGGTGTCCACGATGATTTTGCGACCGGTGAGACCGGTATCGCCGTGGGGACCGCCAATGACGAATTTGCCGGTGGGGTTTACGTGCAGAATGTAATCGCTGAATAAGCCGGCTACACGGGTATGCAGCTTTTTCTTGACGCGTGGAATGAGGATGTTTTGTACGTCCTCTTTAATTTTGGCCAGCATGGCGTCCTCTCCGTCGAAGGGATCGTGCTGGGTGGAGACCACAATGGTATGTACCCGAAGGGGCTGGTTGTTGTTGTCGTATTCGAGGGTCACCTGCGACTTGGAATCGGGGCGCAGATAGGTCATTTCACGGCCTTCGCGACGAATGTCGGCCAGCTCCATTAAAAGGAGGTGCGACAAATGGAGGGCCAGGGGCATGTATTCTTCGGTATCGCGACAGGCATAGCCGAACATCATGCCCTGATCGCCGGCGCCCTGGGTCTCTTCCGATTCACGCGCCACGCCCCGGTAAATATCTTCACTCTGCTCGTGCAAGGCACTCAGGACCCCACAGGAACCCGAATCGAACATGTACTCGGCCTTGGTATAGCCGATGCGCTCGATAACGCGCCGCGCCACCTCCTGTACCGCCACATAGCCTTCGGTATTGATTTCTCCACTGACCACCACCAGACCGGTAGTCACCAGTGTTTCGCAGGCCACCTTGGCATTGGGGTCCTGCCGCAGCAGTTCGTCCAGAACTGCGTCAGAGATCTGATCGGCTACCTTATCGGGATGCCCTTCCGATACAGATTCTGAGGTAAACAAATATCCCATAACAGCATACAATTAAGTCTGCCTGCCCCCTGCTACAGCGGCCAACAGCACTTGTTTAACGAAAAAAGGGAATTTGGAAAACGACGAGCAAAAGATGCGTTTTAGCATTTTTTTTGAGTGGTTGCAAGCTGCCAAATCCCTCCACTGAATTTTAATGCTACAAAGTAACGAAAAAAAATTAAGAATATCGATTCTAAATTGGGGGGGACTTTCCCTAGTTCCGGATTTTGTGCCCCCTGAGGGCGTAAAAAAGGATGTAGAGAAATACCGGAATCCCCAGCAGGTAGGCCTGCTGGGCTCCTATCCGGTCCTTGAGGGCGCCATAGAGCAGGGGCAAAAGGGCCCCGCCGACGATGGCTATGACCATGAGCGAACCGCCCGCCTTGGTAAAGCGGCCCAGGTCGGTCATGGCCAGCGGCCACAGGGCCGGCCACATCAGGGAGCAACCCAGGGCAATGAGGCCCACAAAATAAATGGAAAGAGCAGCGGGGACGAGGACCACGGCCAGGGAGCCTGCCAGGGCAATGAGGGTGACGATGAGCAGGGCGGTGGACTGACTCAGGTAGCGGGGAATCAGGGCAATGCCGGCCAGGTAACCGGCCACCATGCCTAGGGGCGCAATCCAGGCGTAGAGCTCGGGATGGGCCAGACCGAGACTCTCGGCGTAGTCGACCAGCGAACCCAGGGCAACGGTCTCGATGCCTACATATAAGAAGAGGGCGAGTACGCCCAGCAAGAGATGGGGAAACTGCCACACGGAACTTTTCCCGGCGGCGTAGGGACAATCCTGGGCATCTTCTTCCCGCTCACCGGTGGCACTGACTTCGGGCAGGGGGGCCAGCAAAGCCA
>DUOK01000294.1 GCA_012838865.1 Bacteroidales bacterium
CGTCTTTCAGCAAGAGCAAAGTAGGTATGCTGCGCACCTTAAACTGTTCAGCCAGGCGCTGCTGCTCCTCTACATTGACCTTGGCCACTTGTCCCACACGCCCCGAAGCCCTGGCCACCTGATTCAACACGGGAGCCATCATTTTACAAGGGGTGCACCACCCGGCCCAAAAATCGACCAGCACCACCCCTTTGGCGGTCTTTGCTTTAAAGTTATCGGTCGTCAGGTGCTGAATCTCTTCTGCATCTGGCAAGGAGGCAAAGTGCTTCATTCGCCGATAGTTAAAGTACGAATAGCCGATAAAAATCACCACAAAGGCGATGAGTCCATAATAAAAAGGGTCCATATACCAAAAGGTTTTTGTGCTTAGGCCGACTTCGACTTCAGCTGATGCAAATAGTTGGATGCGGCCAGGGCAGCAACGGTGGCATCGCCTACCGCTGTGGTAACCTGGCGATAACGTTTGGCGATGGCGTCGCCAGCGGCAAAAACACCCGGCACATTGGTCTCCATATCCGCATTTACCACCATTTCACCCCGCTCGTTCAAGGCGACCTTCCCTTGCAGGAATTCGGTATTGGGCACGTAGCCAATGAAGACAAACACCCCGTCGGCAGCAAAGCGCTCTACACGCTGCTCCTTCAAATGGGTAATGTCTACCGCTTCGAGGTTTTCCTCACCATAGAAAGCGCTCACCGTAGCTTCCATCACGATGGAAATCTTCGGGTGCTTGCGGGCCTCCTCAATGGCATGTTCAAAAGCCTGAAAATGATCAAACTGATGTACAATGGTTACCTTTGAAGCGTATTTGGTCAGCGAAACCGCCTCCTCCAAAGCGGAGTTGCCCCCGCCCACTACCACAATCTCCTTATCGGTAAAAAAGTCCCCGTCGCAGGTAGCGCAATACGAAATACCCTTGCCCTTGTAGCTGTCCTCACCCGGCACCCCCAGGGTTCTGCTGCGTCCGCCCGGGGTGAGCACCACGGCATCGGCCGAGTAGGTCTCCCCGTTAGACAGGGTAAAAGTCTTCACAGCACCATCCAATTCCATATTGGTGATGTCGATGTTCGACTTTAAGGAACAACCAAAACTTTGGGCCTGTTTTTTCATGATGTTGCCCAACATATAGCCGTTGATCGACTCCACGCCGGGATAGTTGGCAATCTCGTGCGTCAGTACCATCTGGCCCCCTATGGTCCCTTCACTCAAAATAAGGGTATTCAGACGGGCCCGCGACAGGTAAATACCTGCCGTGAGTCCCGCTGGGCCACCCCCCACCACTATAGCGTCGTAATGTTTGTTTTCCATCATAACTTAAGCGTTTTTAGCTGCGCCAAACTGCTCGTTCAAAATACCGGTTACCTGATCGCGACTCTGAATGCTGGAAGTGGCTTTTACCACCTTGCCGTTTTTGTAATAAATGGTAAAGGGGATGCCCATAAAACCACGTACCTCAGGCAAGTTGCGAATGACGTGTGCCTCGGGGTTGTCAAATTCCATATCGAAAAATTTCACGTGACTGTATTCGCCTTCCAATTCTTCCATGATTCCGTAAACGGGGATACACATGGGGCCCATACGGCCACAGCAAACCATTACATTCTCGTTCTCGTTGATAATTTTTGCGTGCTGCTCTGCAGTCTCAATGTGATTCAAATTTGTGTACAACATAGTATTCAATTTTTAGCGTTGATATTCGTTAATTGGCACAGAACAAAAGTAGGGCAGCCTCAGCAATTTTCTTTAAATTTGGGCTGCGACGAACTCCGCTTGCGGATTGATTTGCCTCAACTTTTTTATTGATCCGGAACTATGAAGACCATCCAGGAAGACGACAACAACTTTATTTGCGACATAGCGGCCCCCTGTTTTCACCTCCTGGCCGGAGAGGAGCTCACCTTGGTGCGTGAAAGCAAGACCCAGGTCTTGTTTCACAAAGGAGAGAACCTAAGCAAGCAGGGCACCTTTGCCTCCTACATTTTGTTTGTAATGAAGGGCCTGGTAAAAGTGCAGTTGCAGGAAGGTGATAAAAGCTTTAATTTGCGATTGGCAGGAGCGGGTGAATTTTTGGGACTCTCCACCGTTTTTGGCAAAAACACCTTCAACTATTCGGCCACAGCATTGAACGAAACCCAGGCCATGCTGGTAGAAAAGTCGGCCATTGAAGAACTGCTGAAAAGCAATGGACACTTTGCCTACAACCTGATGCGGCGCTACGTAGCCCACAACGACGAACTTTACCAAACCCTGCGCAAGCTCATGTACAAGCAGATGAATGGTCGACTGGCCGGCACACTGCTTTATTTAAGCAGTGCAGAATTTGCCGGACAGGATGTTTTCAGCCTGCTCAGTCGCAAAGATCTCGGCGAATTTGCGGGGATATCTACCGAAAGCACCGTCAAACTGCTGAAAGCTTACGAAAGAGACGGCATTCTGAAACTGAACGATAAGCACATCGAAATACAGCAAGCGGAGCTGCTGAGAGAACTGGCCGAAAAAGGATAAAAGTGGCGATAAAAAAGATGCAAAAGCGACTTAAAATTACCATCAGCGGGCTGCTCCTCCTAATACTGGGGACCTTCAGCAGCTGCGAAAGCGACCTCCACCTACAGTTGAAGGAAGGCGGCGGGCAGCTTGTACTCTTTGCTTTTCCCACAGCCGATTCTACACTTAGTCTACATCTGAGTCGCAGCGTAAACCACTCCTCGCTCGACGATTTTGAACGTATTTACGATGGCTACCTGGCCCTGTATCGGAACGGAGCCCGGGTCGATTCTTTTGCCTGGCCCTATCAGGAGACCTGGGCCCAACGGACCGGTCTGCCGGTGCGCGAAGGCGATGTGTGGACCATTCGCGGGGGCGACAGTAAAGGACAGCGCATTTCGGCCACCACCACCATTCCGCAGGCAGTCGCCATCGAGGGACTCGACAGCATTGGCAGAGGCAGTAAAAACGGCGATTCCTTTATTCAGTATGAGCTCATTTTTACCGATCCTCCCGAAATTGACAATTACTACCAATTGCTGATCTTTGGGGAGACGCGCGACTCCCTCGACCATTTGCTGAACCGGCAAACGCTCAATTATGCCAAGACCGATGAAGTGTTTTACATCCGCGACCAGGAGGGCAGCCTCCTGGGCGGCATCGACTTTCTGGGCTCCTTTTCCGACTACCTTATTCAGGGGCAACCCCACCGCCTGAAGGTCGGCATCCCCTCCGTTTACCTCAGCAGCCCCAACCCCGGCGAAAAACTGGTCATTCGCTTTTGCCTGATGAGTCTCTCCCCCGACTACTACCACTACCTGCGCAGTCGCGTGGTGGCCGAATACAATTACGATTTGCCCGTAGTGGATCCCATAAAAATCTATTCGAACACCACGGGGGGACTCGGCCTCGTTGGGGGGATGTCCATAGCCAGCGACTCCTTGGTTCTTATCGGCTCCGACTATGAATAATCAAATTTGTTTATGAAAGCAGCGCATCGCTTTGTTACAAGCATTAAGTTTAAATCGGTAACTTTGTCACCACAAAAGCTGCCAAAACTGCCATTTTGAGTTTTGGAATAAAAGTTGCAGATTTGCAGTCAAATTAAAACATATAAATACATACATATTATGGCCTTATTTGGAAAAATTGAGAATTTGGACAGCGGCTCCAACGACAACAAGAAAGACAAAAACATAAGCGACATCGAGAAAGCCCGCGTACTGATTATTGGCTCGGGACCAGCCGGTTACACAGCCGCCATTTATGCAGCACGTGCCAACCTCTCCCCCATATTGTATGAGGGTTTGCAGCCGGGTGGACAGCTGACCACCACCACCGAAGTCGAAAACTTCCCGGGCTATCCCTCCGGAATTACCGGTCCCGAAATGATGGAAGACCTCAAAAAACAAGCGGAACGTTTCGGCACCTCCATCCGTTTTGGCATGGCTACCGAGGTGGACTTTTCAGCGCGTCCCTATAAGGTGACCATCGACGACAAAAAAATAATTGAAGCAGAAGCCGTTATCATAGCCACCGGCGCCACCGCCAAATACCTCGGTCTTGAAGACGAGACCAAGTATGCCGGAGGCGGCGTTTCGGCCTGTGCCACCTGCGACGGTTTCTTTTACCGTGGCAAAGACGTTGGTGTAGTGGGCGGCGGCGACACCGCAGCCGAAGAAGCGCTGTACCTGGCCGGACTCTGTAACAAGGTGTACCTGATTGTACGTCGCGACGAGCTGCGTGCCTCCAAAGTCATGCAGGAGCGCGTATTCGCCACCAAAAACATTGAAGTATTATGGGAGCACCAAACCCTGGGCCTCTATGGCGACGGAGTTGTGGAAGGCGCCACCCTCGTGAAGAAAAAAGGAACGCCCGAAGAGGAGGAAGTTAAAATCAAAATCGACGGTTTCTTCCTGGCCATTGGACACAAACCCAATTCCGACATCTTCAAGCCCTTCCTCGAGACCGACGAAACCGGCTACATCAAAACCGTTCCCGGCTCATCCAGAACCAACGTTCCCGGCGTTTTTGCCTGTGGCGATGTACAAGACCACATCTACCGTCAGGCCGTAACCGCCGCCGGTTCCGGCTGTATGGCCGCCATCGACAGCGAACGCTTCCTGGCCGAAAATCCTTTGAAATAAGCCAAGAGACATTAGAACAAAACCAACAGAGCTGCTCTCCTAAGGGGGCAGCTCTGTTGCAACTTGGGCCTTGAAGGCTGCTGAGTACTTTTTCTACTGGCTACCATAGCCGTTTTAAAGTTATGTTTTTTCAACTTAACTTGGTGTCCAATATTTGGGGTGCATTATATTTAAGCCTAATCCCTTCTTTTTGGATATTCTCATAAAATGGAGTTATGGAATACTTAGAATACCATTCGTTCTTTGAATAAATTAATGGTGAAAAAATCTCTCCGGTTTTCAATTCCAACTCATA
>DUOK01000295.1 GCA_012838865.1 Bacteroidales bacterium
CATCTCTTAAAAAGTTCACCTTCTGAAAAGCCTCCCCCAGTTTACGGGCCGGATGTTTTAAGGCTTCATACGCTGCGTCATCCTCCACATAGAACACCCGCAGACACATCAGTCCCACCACCTCCGCGGAACCATAGATATAGGTTTCCAGTTCGCCCGACGAATAGCTGGAAAAATGCAGGTCCATTTCCATACTCCTTAAAAATGCCTCAATGAGTCCATGGTCGATCTTGCATTCGTTGACCGTATGCTGAAAGCTGTCGATGATGTTTTGGGCTATCTGTTCGCGATCGTCCCACGAGGCTTTGTAGCGCAAATTTACTTTCGAAACTTGCTTATGGTAGCGCAGCTCAGCAGTTTCTCCTTGCTGTCGTCTCTACTTGGGCACCCTGTTCGTCTGCTCAACCTGAGCCGCATTACATGGCGCAATGTCCGCAGCGGTCGGCAAGTCCGTTGGAAGGGCCGAAGCTATTCTGTTTAAAGATTTTCTATATCGGATTTTTATTCCTTATCTTTGTTACAGCCGTAACTGTTACGGCGGTAACAAAGATGTTGTGTTATGAAGTTTTATAATAGGGAACAGGAATTGGCCGAATTGAATCGGATTAGGGAACTGTCCTTCAGCGATCATTCCCGATTGACCGTAGTCACAGGAAGAAGGCGGATAGGAAAAACAAGTTTAATTATGAAATCGGTCAGCACCACCCCGACGGTCTATTTTTTTGTGGGACGTAAATCAGAAGCAAGTTTGTGTGCAGAGTTTCTACCGATGGCTTCCAGGGTGCTGGATGTCTTTGTGCCTCCCGAAATTCAAACTTTTCGATCCTTGTTTCAATTTTTGATGGAGCTGGCTGTCCACAAGCCCTTTAATCTGGTGGTTGATGAGTTTCAGGAGTTTTACAACATCAACCCCACGGTATACAGCGACATGCAAAACATCTGGGACACTTATCGGCAAAGATCCCGTATGAATTTGATTGTGTCGGGCTCAGTCTATTCCTTGATGCAGAAAATTTTTCAGCACAGTAAAGAGCCGCTTTTTGGTCGTGCGGATAATATCCTAAAGCTGGCTCCTTTTGATTTAGGGACACTCAAGGCGATTATGCAGGATTACCAAACTGCTTACAATAATGACGATCTTTTGGCGCTTTATACCTTTACCGGTGGCGTTCCAAAATATGTTGAGTTATTCTGTGACAATGTCCCGTTGACCAAAGAGGAAATGCTTGCGTTTATGATACGTGATAATTCGCCATTTACGGAGGAAGGAAAGAATTTATTGATAGAGGAGTTTGGGAAAAATTACGCCACCTATTTTTCCATCTTAGGCGCTATTTCTGGCGGAGTTAATACCCAGTCACAGATCGAAGCAGCCTTGGGGTCTCGAAGCATCGGCGGTCAGATTAAACGATTGATTGAAGATTATAACATTGTTGTTCGCCAGCGACCCTTGCTGGCAAAGGTAGGGAGCCAAACCGTCAGGTATGAAATTCAGGACAACTTTTTAAGATTCTGGTTTAATTATTTTGAGCGCCACCGATCTCTTATTGAAATAAAAAACTTTGTTGCTTTAAGAACGATGGTTTTAGAGGATTATCCGACCTATTCAGGAGTTATGCTCGAAAGGTACTTTAAGCAACAGTATGCGGAGAGCTTTAAGTATCGTGCTATTGGTTCGTGGTGGGAGCCGAAAGGTGCGCAAAATGAGATTGATTTGCTGGCGCTCAAAATAGAGAAAAACCAGGCTGTGGTTGCAGAGGTTAAAAGACAAAGGAAAAATATCAAACCAGATCTTGTTGCAGCAAAAGCAGAACACCTTAAAAACAAGCTTTTGCCTAAATACGACATTGAAATGCGTTTCTTGTCACTGGAAGATATGTAGGTTTCATCCTGTTGCCGCCGTAACAGTTACGGCGGTAACAGAATGCTTGATTTATTCTTTGTAGATGTCCTTGAACTTGTGTTCCACTACCGGACCGTAAAGTTTCTCAATGGCGGCCAAATCGATTTTTTTGCGGTTGCCGGTAATGATAATTACCTGCGGTTGGCCCTTTATGTAGCGCTCGTGAAAATCACGCACCAAAGCAAAGTCCACCCGGTCGACCTGGTCTAAAAAAGTCTTTTTCGGGTCTTCCGAAAAGCCTGCCCATTCCCATTCCGGAATTTGCAGCGTCAGCGCCCTAAACTCCGGGCGTTCGCTGTTGAAGGACTGCTGAAGGTTTTGTTTGATGAAATCCATACGCTCCGGTTTTTCGGGCAGCTGATTCAACATGCCGGTAAAAGCTTCCAGTGCATCGGTGGTCTTGTCGGCCTGGGTCGTCATATAACCCATGTACCAGCCCGGGGCGCTACGGTCGGCATACAAAGAATAGTTCCCGCCTGTGGCGTAGGCCAGAGAGCGGAATTCTCTGATCTCCTGAAATACCAAGGAGCTCATTCCCTGACTGAAATAGCGACTGAAGATTTCTGCTCCCAGCTCGTCCTCCAAGCGGTTTTGTTGCGATGGTACCATAAGGTAAATCACACTTTGCACGGCTTTGGCATCGTGCAGAAAGTGGACCGTAGTGGACTCGGGTAGGGCAAAACGGCGCACCTTACGCAAATCTTCCGCTCCCGTTTGATCCAGTACCTCGAGTTGTTGGTCCAACAAGTCAGCCACCTCCTCCAGCGGACGTTGGCCCGCGTAATGTAGGTTGGATGCCGCGGAAAGTACCGCTTTGATTCCCTCCTGCACCGTGCTGCTGTCAAAGGTCTTCATCTCCTTAATGCTGGGGTAATTCAGGTAAATCGACTGGTCTCCCATCCGCACAAATTCACTCAGAATATTCTGCTTCATGCGGGGTTCGCTACTGATCAGCTTTTTTTCGGATTTACGGCTGTTGATAACAGCCGTTCTTTCCTTTTCGCTGAGCGTCGGAAGGCTCATCTTTTGATTAAGGAGCGTCAGGAGCTCGGGCAGCGCCTCTTCCGGACCTTCCAGTGTTACGGTGAAGTCCTGGACGTCCAGATTGAAAGACAGTGATCCGCCCAACTTCTGAAGCGCCTTTTTCAGGGCCTGATTGTCCAGCGTATCGCAACCCCCATATTCCATCCAATCATCGAGCATCAGTAAATTCAGGTCGTGTCCCGTTCCCGTTTGGAAGCGCCAGCGCAAGGTGAACAAATTGTTTAAGGGGTTCTCCACCCAGTAAAGTGTTGCGCCCTCCCGCAGTTGTTGGCGCTCGTAGTCCCTGCCCTCCTCAATAAAATTAGGCGCTACGGCTAAGGTAGGCAGGGCCTCAATTTGTTGTGCATAGGCCGATTTGGCTTCGGTGTTGGCGGGCTGTAAAGGCTTGTAGGGTGGTTTTTCCAGTTTGTCCTTTTTGGGGAAGCCGGTGCGACTGTGAAAAGCCAGATGGTTCTTACCGTAGTATTGGGTGGCCACCCGCATAATGTCTTTTTTGGTAACGGCATTAATTTGTTCCGGTTTTTGAAGATAATCTGTCCAGTTCATGTTGTTGACAAACAAATCGCTCAGCACGTCCAGGCGGTCGGTCCCCGTTTCCAGGTTGCGGGCATGATTCAGCGTTAAAGTCAGCTGCGTCGATTTCAACAGCTCTTCATCAAAGTCGCCCGTTTGCAGGCGCCTGACTTGTTCCCAAACCAGCCCTTCGGCCTTGCTCATGCTTTGGCCAATCAATTTGGGGACAAAGAGGATGAGGTGGGCACCCAGGTCGGCGTTGCAGATCAGCGTTTCTGAACCGGCCGCCAGCACTTTCTGGTCGTCGGTCAGCTGGTCCAGCAATCCCGTCCCTGCCTGATTGGCCAGGAGGTGGTCGCAGACTTCCAGTGCCGTCCTGTCCGGATGATCAATGGGTACCCCGTGAAAGCCCAAAACGCCAATGCGGATGGGCGACAGTCGGTGCTTACTTTCCTTACGGCCCTCCAGAGGATGAAGGGTCAGCTCAAAAGGTGCCGGGTCGGGTCCTCTTTCGAGTGAGCCAAATTTCTCCTCTATCAGCGGTTTGGTTGTTTCCAGATCAAAATTGCCGCTGAGTATCAGTGCCATGTTGTTGGGTACGTAGTAGGTCTCAAAGTAGTCCCGCATTTTCTGCAATGAAGGATTTTTAAGGTGCTCGGTACTGCCTATAATGGTCTGGTCGCCATAGGGCGAACCACCCAGCAGTTCTTTCATAAAAGTCTCCAGAAATTGGTTGAGCATCCCGTCGGCATACATGTTTTTCTCTTCATATACCGTTTCCAATTCGCTTTGAAACAGACGAAACACCGGCTCCTGGAAGCGATGGCTGTAAACTTCGAGCCACTTCTCCATCTGATTGGCGGGGAATTCGTTGTGGTAAAAAATGCGGTCGTAGGAGGTATAGGCATTGATTTCGGTGCCGCCCATTGTTTCCAGAATTTTATTCAGTTCGTTGGGGATGGCGTACTCCGCAGCCCTGATTGAAAGCGCGTTGATGGCCAGCTGAATGGCTTTGCGCTCGTCCTCGTCTTCAGTTGCCGAAAGTTCCTCATACTTCAGGGCAATACTGTCGAGCAGCGGTTTTTCCTTTTCGTAATCGATGGTGCCAATTTGCGTGGTGCCCTTAAACATGATGTGTTCAAAGTAGTGGGCTATGCCGGTGGCATCTTTGGGGTCGCGTTTGCTGCCCCCTTTCACCATTACGCCCCCTTTTACTGAGTTTTGGGTGGCATCGGGGTTGAGATACACGTTAAAGCCGTTGTCGAGTTGGTAGTGGTGCAGCTCCAGGGGATTGTCGGCAGCCGCCAGCAGTCCCGCACAGCAAAGCAGAACCGTCAGTCCGGTTTTTGGGTAGTTCATAAAGCACTGAGTTAAGATGAGTAACAGTTTTGACTGTTTTGTTCAATAATCGTGCCAGGCGCATGATATTCTCAGTCCTACTCGCTTTGAAGCCTGACTGTAGCACTTTCCAGGTCTTTGGCGCTTACAGTCAGCTGCAGAGTGCCGGGTTTTCCCTTTTGGGGACGAATAATAACCAGGCATTTTCCGTTGAAGGCTTTGCGCTGCAGCGAAGGGAAGGCGGTCATGTCGCTGGGGTCGCCGTTGTCGGTCGCCACAATTTCTCCGGGTCCCTCCAGCGAGAAAGTCAGCAGAGGATGGGCATTGGGGACGGTGTTGCCATCGGCATCGCAGACTTCAACGCTTACAAAGGCCAGATCGCTGGCCTCAGCTTGCAGGGTGCTGCGGTCGGCCCTGGCTTGCAGGGCAGTGGGGGCACCGGTGGTCACCACCCGTGTTTCGGCCCAGGGGGCGCCGTTTTTGTAGGCTACGGCTTTGAGTTCTCCGGGTGTATAGCGCAGCTCATCCCAGCGCAGGCGGTACTCGTAGGGCTCTTTTTGTTGGCGTCCCAGCGATTGGCCATTTAGGAAGAGTTCCACTTCGTCGCCCGAGGTGAAAACATGCACAGGAGTCAGCTGTCCCTCTCGGCCCGGCCAGTTCCAGTGGGGCAGCAGGTGCACCATGGGCAGCTCGGGGCGCCAGCGAGATTGGTAAAGGTAATAGCGGTCTTTTTTGAAACCGGCCAGGTCGATGATGCCGAAATAGCTGCTGCGGGCCAGGTAGTAGGGTGTGGGTTCGCCCAGGTAATCCCAGCCGCTCCACACAAAGCCCCCACCCACATAAGGGTGCTGGTCCTTGGTGGCAAACACCTTATCGGCCGAAGAGCCAAAATCAACGGCATACAATTCGTAGGCACTCACGTGCATTGCTTTGCTGTCGCCGCCCTGTCCGTCGCTCACCGGCGAGCTGAAGCCCTCCGCTACGGGAAAGAGGTAGGTGCCGCGACTGCTGATGGCGGCTGCATTTTCGCTGCTGAGTATGAGTTTGTCGGGGTACTTTTGATGAAAAGCGGGATACAGCGGATCGGTACGTATGCCGGTCAGGTGGGCATGGGCAGGCGTATTGCGGATGCCCTCGCCCTGATAGTTGAGGTTGATGACATCGGCCACCCCGGAAAAGGGCATGTGGGGTTTGGCGTAGTTCATCGATACGGTGGTAGGACGCGATGGATCTTCGTCGCGAACAATGTCGCGCAGACGCCGACTCAGTTCGGCGCCGGCTTCTTCGGTGTATTGTTCGCCCACCTCATTGCCGTAGCTCCAAAGAACAACGGAAGGATGGTTGCGATCGCGGCGCACAAAGGCCCGCAGATCCTGTTCGTGCCAATCGGGGAAGATCAAATGAAAATCCCAGGGTGTTTTTTTCCGTTCCCAGCTGTCGTAGATTTCATTCACCACCAAAAAGCCCATGCTGTCGGTCAGGGCCAGCAGTTCCGGAGCTGGGGGATTGTGGGCCATACGAATGGCGTTGCAGCCCATTTCGGCCAACAACTGAAGTTGACGTTCGGCTGCCCGTCGGTTGAAGGCGGCACCCAGGGCGCCCAGGTCGTGGTGCTGGTTCACCCCCTTAATAAAAATTCGCTCACCATTTACTTTCAGACCTTCCTCGCCATCAAAGTCAAGGGTTCTGATGCCGAAGTTGGTGGCGTAACGATCCAGCGTTTCTCCGTTTTGTTTGAGGGTGGTCAGTGCCCGATACCGATGGGGCGTTTGGGTGGGTGGCGGTCCCCACAGCAAGGGGGCTTCCACAAAGGCTTTTGCTTTAACGGTTGTTTCGCTGTGTGCTAGAATGAGCACGTCCATTTCGGGAGTAGAGGCCAGAGCCGGTCCCTCCGGCTGCCCGTCGCTCCCCAAATAAAAGATTTCGGTTTGCAGTTTTACCGGAGCAGCCCTGTCGAGGTGGTTGGCTATTCGTGTTTCTACCTCTACCGTTGCCTGTGCCTCTGTGATTTTTGGCGTGGTGATGTAAGTGCCCCATTGGGCTACGTGCACCGCTTCGGTTTTGTGGAGCCAAACATTGCGGTAAAGTCCTCCCCCCGGATACCAGCGCGAGCTGTGCGGCGGATTGTCGATGCGTATGGCCAGTTGGTTTTCGCCGCCAAAGTGGACATAGGGACTGAGGTCGAGCTGGAAGGAATTGTAACCGTAGGGCCAGCCGCCAACGAGCTGTCCGTTGAGCCAGACCATCGCGTAGGACATAGCGCCCTCTATTTCCAGAACGATTTGTCGTCCTGCATCGCTTTGGGGAAGGTCCAGTTTTTTGCGGTACCAGGCTACACCGTGACTGGGCAGGCGGCCCATGCCGCCGCCCACTTCTGCCTCCCAGCCTTCCATAAAGGGACCGGCAATGGCCCAGTCGTGGGGCAAATCAACGTGTTCCCAGGCGCTGTCGTCAAAGTCGCCCTGTACAAAAGGGAAGTCGCTGCCGGGCTGCCCCTCGGGGCGCTGGTGGTGTTGGGCAGGGTTTTTGATGAAGGCATTTCCTGAGGGCAGAATCCAGGGTTTGAGAACCGGAACATCGGCTTCTACCTGCAGGGCTTCGGTTGGTTGGGCATCTGCAGGTTTGTCGTCCCGTGTATCGCTCAGTGGAGGTCGAACATCGTAAATGAGGGCATCGGCCTGTTGGGTGCTGTCGTATTTGAAAAAGTACCAGTCGCTGTTCAGGAGAATTTTTTCCCTGACTGCGGGGCTTGGGGCAGACTTGCAGGAGGCAAGGAGGAGGGGGAGGAGAATGAGTAGAATGAGTTTTTGCATGATTGGGTCCACGAATTACACTAATTACACGAATTTTATTTGAATAAAGATAGTGAATTGCCGGGAGTTGGAGGTGGGTATTTTTGGTAATTAGGGGTATATTTATGTTCTTTTGGCTTGTTTTGTGTTTGACCTTATGTTTGCGTATTATGCGTAGGAGAAGAGGATTTGTCGGATGGTTTTTAGGTGCCATGTTCCTGGTGGGGACAGTGGCTTTTGGTCAGGGCGCTGCGTCCTTGAACCGGCGTTTTACGGACTTTTATCTGGGGGGACAAATGGAGCTTTGGCAGGTCTTGGTCGACAGTCTGCGCAAGGTTCCCCTGGATGCCGAGGAAGAGCGGGTGTTGCTGTTTGCCGAATATGGTTTGCTGGGGGCGGACATCGGGGCGAAGCGCAGCGAGGCCGCCTGGAAAAATCTGCCCTTTTTTGAGCGCCTTATTCAAAAGCAGTTGGCGACTGCACCCGACAACGGGGAGTGGCATGCTTTTTCGGCTGCTCTTATTGCCTACCGCATAGCACTTGAGCCCTGGAAGGCGCCCTTTTTGAGTCGAAGTCACACCGCTGCCCTTGAAAAGGCGCTTGCTTTGCAGCCCCGTGCCGGCTTACCCCTGGTGGAACAGGCCAACTCATGGTATTTTCGACCCAGTCTGGTTGGGGGCGATAAGGCCAAAGCTCTGAAGGCTTACGAACAGGCTTTCAGTTATTACAAGCGTTTTGAGAGGGAGCATTGGATGTATTACAATGTGGGGGCCTGGTTGGGCCAGGCTTATCTGCAACAGGGACAAAGGCAAAAAGCGGAGGCTTTGTATCTGCAGCTGCTGAAGGAGGCGCCCGACTTTACCTGGGTACGGGATGAACTTTTGCCGGAATTGCAACAAGGGAAAAATCCCAACTGGCACTTTGAGGTGGAGTAAAGCCCAGGCTTTCCTACCAAACACGACTCAAAAAAATTAAGAAAGATTGATGTGCCGGCAGGGCCTGTCGCGCAGCAGCATATTCCGTTTTTACATCAAAGGGTTGTTTTTTGCACCAGTTCAGCCAGTTGTTGGCGTTGAATCTTGCCGGAGTGGGTAAGGGGGAAGTCGGGTACGAGCAGCCACTCGGCAGGTCTTTGGTAGCGGGGCAGCACTTCCTTGATTTTTTGAAAGAGCTTTTGGTGGTCGGCCGGATAGCGGATGCTGACCAGCACCAATTGTTGACCCAGTCTTTCGTGGGGCCGCCATGAGAGGTAGAAGGGCAGGGGAAGCAGTGGGGCCAGTTGGACTTCGAGCTGCTCGGGCAGGATTTTTAGGCCGCCACTGTTGATGACGTTGTCTGTCCGCCCCAAAATTTCAAAGCTGTTGTTGTCGTGCATCTTTACCAGGTCGTTGGTGGAGAGCCATCCCCGGGTGAGTCCCGCCACCTGTAATTCGAGACAGTCCTCCTTGTTGCAACGAATTTCTACGCCTTGCAGAGCTACGAAGTGCTTTTGTGCCCGGGGTCCGTTGATGCGGCGGAGGGCAATGTGCGACAGGGTTTCGGTCATGCCGTAACTTTCGTAGGCAGCGAAGGACTGGCGCTGGAGCAGGCGACCGAGGACTTCATCGACTTTGCCGCCACCAATGAGCACCTTGTCGAGCAGATGCAGACGTGAAGGGTGGTGTTCCAGTTCGTTGAGCATCTGCAGAGGCGAAAAGGCGGCAAAATCCACCCGCTCTTCCAGATTGCCCAGGGGCAGTCCCGACGGTGTGCGAAGCACCAGGTTCAGTTGGCCCGCAAGGGCCCTGACTACCATCATTTTTCCGGCTATGTAGTGGAGCGGCAGGCACAGGAGAGCGCGCTGCCCTGCCTGCAGGTCAAAAAAGCGCAGGGTGCGTATTGCGGAGTCCAGCATGGCCGCTTTACTTACAAGCATTTTTTTGGGCTGCCCGGTCGACCCTGAGGTCTGCACTTCCATTTGGGGCTGGGGCGACCACCAGGCCTCCAGGAAGAGGCGCAGGTCGCTGTACTCCCCGTCCATCAGATGCAGTTGGTCAGGGGTGTAAATCTGTCCGTTGATGCGTATTTCCTGTATGTTATGCTGCGTCATTAGCGGGCGGCACTTTTTGTTTTCAAAGATAGTCGCCCCGCCGCAAATTTGAAAGAATGGTTCTAAATTAAGTGGCTATTCCTTTTTTGGCTTTTATATATGCTGACAATTGTCATATATTTGTTCCCGTCAACATAAAAGACAGGGGTGCCTATAAGCGGCTGAGATCATACCCTGGAACCTGATACGGATAATACCGGCGAAGGGAGTCTGTTTACCTGATTATACTCCACTTTTTAGTTCCTCTGTTTTTTGTTGTTGCCTTTGGCTTTATTCAACAACAGAAATGGTATGCAAATCATAATCAACGGCAAGTCAGTAACTACTTCAGCACAGTATCTGGGCGATTTGTTGCAGCAAATGGACCAGGCCCCGGAGGGCCTGGCGGTTGCGGTGGCGGGTCAGGTAGTGCCCAGGGCCCAATGGGCCAGCTGGGTTTTGAAGGAGAACGATGAGGTATTACTGATCAGCGCCACACGTGGGGGCTGAGCCGCTAAAAACAGAAGACAATGTCGAACATCAGAAAGGGGGAACCCCTTAAGGGCTCCCAAAAAGTGTATGTCGAAGGCCAACGCTTCCCGCTGCGTGTAGGCATGCGTGAAATTCAGCTGGCCGATCGCAGTGCAGGAGCTGCCGGGAGTCTTACCGTGTACGATACTTCCGGGCCCTTTGGCGATGCCCAGGCTTGCATCGATTTAACACGGGGTTTGGCGCCTTTGCGGGAGGAGTGGATTGCAGCAAGGGGCGACAGTGAGCGCCTGAGTGCGCCCAGTTCAAAGTATGGACGGGAGCGCCTGGCCAACCCAGCGCTGGATCATTTGCGTTTTGCCCACGTCAACCGGCATCCCCGCAAGGGGGTGGGGCGACCCGTTACGCAGTTGTACTATGCCCGGCAGGGCATAGTAACTCCGGAAATGGAGTATGTGGCCATTCGGGAAAATCAACGACTGGAGACGCAGATGGGGGAGGCATTTCAGGCGATAACGCCTGAAATGGTGCGTGAAGAGTTGGCTGCTGGCCGAGCTTTTCTTCCTGCCAACATCAATCATCCCGAGTGCGAGCCCATGATCATTGGCCGTCGCTTTTTGGTCAAAATCAACGCCAACATCGGCAACAGTCCCCTCAGCTCCAACATCTCGGAGGAAGTAGAAAAGGCCATTCACGCCATCCGTTGGGGGGCCGATACCGTAATGGATTTGAGTACCGGTGCCAACATTCACGAAACCCGGGAGTGGATCTTGCGCAATTCGCCCGTGCCCATTGGCACGGTACCCTTGTATCAGGCTTTGGAAAAGGTGGGGGGCAAGGTGGAGGACCTGAGCTGGGCGCTTTACCGCGATACCCTGGTGGAGCAGGCCGAGCAGGGGGTGGATTATTTTACCATACATGCGGGACTCCTTCGCAAACACATTCCCCATACTTTTGAGCGGATGACCGGCATTGTGTCGCGTGGCGGGTCCATTATGGCCAATTGGTGTACCCACCACAAGGCAGAAAACTTTCTCTTTACGCATTTCGACGAGATTTGTGAGGTACTGGCGGCCTACGACGTAGGGGTGTCGCTGGGCGACGGACTGCGACCGGGTTCCCTGTACGATGCCAACGACCGGGCGCAGTTTGGAGAGTTGGAGGTCTTGGGTGCCTTGACGCAAAGGGCCTGGGACCGGCACGTACAGGTGATGATAGAGGGCCCCGGACATGTGCCCATGCACCTTTTGCAGGAGAATATGGATAAGGAATTGCGGGAGTGTATGGAGGCGCCTTTTTACACACTGGGGCCTTTGGTGACCGATATTGCACCGGGCTACGACCACATTACTTCAGCCATTGGCGGGGCCATGATGGCTCAAATGGGCGTTTCGATGCTTTGTTATGTAACCCCAAAGGAACATCTGGGCTTGCCCAACCGGGAGGATGTAAAGACCGGGGTGGTTACTTTTAAACTGGCGGCCCATGCGGCGGATGTAGCCAAGGGGCACCCCGGCGCCATTTTGCGCGATCACGCCATGAGCAAGGCCCGCTATGAGTTCCGTTGGCTCGATCAGTTTCATTTGAGCCTGGATCCGGATACGGCTTACGCTTTTCACGATGCCACCCTGCCCGACGATGCCGACAAGCGGGCCCATTATTGCAGCATGTGTGGCGAGCATTTTTGCAGCATGCGTGCCAACCGAAAAATCAGAAAAGGCTGATATGCTTATCGTTCTTACTCCGCCCAAAATGCTCCGGTACGAGGCAAGGGCCATTATGGCGCTGCTGGATGCCGGAGCTGATTTTATTCATTTGCGGAAACCCGGATACAGCAGCGATGAGCTGCAACAATTTTTGAAGGACATTCCGGTTGCCTACCGGGGCCGTTTGAGTGTGCATTATCACCACCGGGTGGGCCGCGAGGCAGGTCTGGGTGGCTTGCATGAAAGCGGCAGCTACCAGGTGGAGGGGCATTGCGCCCTTCGGCAAAGCCGCAGTTGCCACAGTCTCACCGAAGCGGCGGCCTTGCCGTCCCACTTCCGCTATGCCTTTCTGAGTCCCATTTTCAACAGCATATCCAAGGAAGGCCATCGGGCGGCCTTCAAAAGCGATGAATTGCGTCACTTCTTGCAAGGCCGTCCCCCCTTGTCGCCACAGGTCGTCGCCCTGGGTGGTGTGCATTCTGGCAATGTGTCGCTCGTTCAGGAGCTCGGCTTTGGCGGCGCCGCCCTTTTGGGCGCCGTGTGGCGCTTGGAGTCCTCCGGGGTGGACTTGCGTGGCACCGTGCAAAACTTCAGTGAAATTCAGGCTTTATGGAAAAAGCGCAGCTCCTTCTGAATCGGTCTTTTTTCAGCAAAACCTTGGCTGAGTCTTATTGTCCCCCAACGAAAAGAATCCGATTGTACGATAATTAGTAAGTATGAAAAGCTTTGAACCCTTAATGTTGATTACCCCGGCGGGAACACCCGAAGAGGTGGAACAATTGACGCGTACTTTTTTGGAAGCGGGTGGCCGCTGGGTGCAATTGCGTCAAAAAGCAATGGATAAAACAGTGTTGACCAGTCTGGCCGAACGCTTATTGTGCTGTTGTCGTGCTCATAGCGCAGTCTTGCTGATTAACGATGATCCCGAGCTGGCCCTACAGAGCGGGGCCCACGGGGTGCATTTGGGGCAGAGCGACTGGCCCGTGCGCGAGGCCCGTTATCTTTTGGGCAAGGATAAGATCATTGGAGGAACGGCCAACACCCTGAAGCAGATGGAGACACTGGTTTACGAAGGGGTCGATTACATCGGACTGGGGCCCTTCCGTTTCACCAGCACCAAGGAGCGATTGAGTCCGCTTTTAGGGGCA
Source organism: Bacteroidales bacterium (assembly GCA_012838865.1). GTDB lineage: Bacteria > Bacteroidota > Bacteroidia > Bacteroidales > Marinilabiliaceae > Geofilum. The sequence continues at coordinate 13,002 of DUOK01000295.1, forward strand.
GATGGTTATCGTGCCCGCATGGATGCCTTCCGTGCGGCAGGTTACGCCACGCCCGTTGTGGCCATTGGCGGCATTGTGCCCGATGATGCTGCCGTACTGTTGGATGTCGGGGTGGATGGCATTGCCGTGTCGGGGGCCTTGCTCGACGATACTGCTGGCCAAACCCGTAAATTTTTGAATGTTCTTACTAAAAAATAGACCAATAGATCCTGATTATGGAAAAACTTACTGTTGCGGGGACAAGCTTTGAAAGCCGTCTCTTTACCGGTACCGGAAAATTCAGTTCCAACCTACAAATGGCCGAAGCCATTGCGGCCAGTGGCAGTCAGTTGGTTACTGTAGCACTCAAACGGGTGGAACTCGACGGTCGGCAGGACGACCTGCTGGCACAGATCGGCACCACCGGGGCGCGTTTGCTGCCCAATACTTCGGGGGTGCGAACGGCAGAGGAGGCCATCTTTGCTGCGCGACTGGCGCGGGAGGCTTTGCAGACGTCCTGGATCAAACTGGAGATTCATCCCGATGCCCGTTACCTTCTGCCCGATGCTGCTGAAACCCTGAAGGCAACGGAAGTCCTGGCCCGCGAAGGTTTTGTGGTCTTGCCCTATATTCATGCCGATCCTGTTTTATGTAAGCGTCTCGAAGAAGCGGGCGCTGCGGCCGTTATGCCGCTGGGGGCGCCTATAGGGAGCAACGGGGGACTCCAAACGCGGGATTTTTTACGGATCATTATTGAGCAGTCGAATGTCCCGGTGGTGGTAGATGCCGGCATTGGTGCCCCGTCCCAGGCTGCAGAGGCTATGGAAATGGGTGCCGACGCGGTGCTGGTCAATACCGCCATTGCTGCTGCTGCCCGTCCCCTGCAAATGGCACTTGCCTTTAAGCTGGCCGTGGAGGCCGGTCGCCTGGCTTATGAGGGGGGGCTCGCCCCCAGACATTCCGGGGCAAGTGCTACCAGTCCCCTCACCGCTTTTTTATCCCCCGTTTAAAGTTTTGTGACCATGAGTTTTTATAAGGAGTTTCGGCGTTACAACTGGGAGGAGGTGCGTCGATCCATTTATCGTAAGACCCCCGCAGAGGTAGAAAGGGCTTTGGGGAAAGACTGGCCCGATCTGGAAGATTTCAAGGCCCTGCTTTCGCCGGCTGCCGATGCATTTCTGGAGCCCATGGCGCAGCAGAGTGCGGCGCTGACCCGTCGGCGTTTTGGTCGCACCATGCAACTGTATTTGCCGCTCTATCTGTCCAATTTTTGTGAAAACCGCTGTGTTTACTGCGGTTTCAGCGGAAGCAACCCAATCAGGCGGAAGGTGCTCAATGAAGAAGAAATTCTGGCAGAGGTCCGCACCATTAAGCAGGAACCCTTTCGTCACCTTCTTCTGGTGACCGGAGAAGCGCCACAAAAGGCTGGAACTGCTTATCTCGAACAGGTCCTCCGTTTGTTGCAGCCCGCTTTCAGTCAGCTGTCCCTGGAGGTTCAGCCTCTCGATACGGACGACTACACCCGTTTGGCAGAGGCCCGCTTGCACGCGGTTTACGTTTATCAGGAGACCTACAAGGAGGCCGCTTATCCACAGTACCACCCGTTTGGGCGAAAAGCCAACTTTCGTTACCGCCTGGAAACCCCCGACCGTTTGGGGGCAGCGGGCATTCGGAAGGTGGGACTGGGAACCTTGATTGGGCTGGAGGATTGGCGGACGGAAGCCTGGTTTACGGCACTGCATCTGCAGTACCTGCGTCGCAGGTACTGGCAAAGTCGCTATTCCTTATCCTTTCCCCGCTTGCGGCCCTTTGCCGGGGAAGGCTTTCAACCCCGCGTGTTAACCAACGAGCGAGACCTCACGCAGTTGATTTGTGCTTACCGGCTGTTCGATGCCGACGTGGAGCTTTCTCTCTCCACCCGTGAGCGACCCGCTTATCGCGACGGGGTGGTTCCCCTGGGCATTACGGCCCTCAGTGCAGGCAGCAAGACCGGTCCCGGTGCCTACAGCGGCAACCATGAGCTGGAGCAGTTTGCCGTAAACGATGCGCGCAGTCCCCGGGAGGTGGCCGAAATGCTGCGTCGACAAGGTTTTGAGCCCGTCTGGAAAGATTGGGAGCCTTGTTTGCAACAAGCCACTACCTTATAAGATGATGGTTGACAGCTTGGGAACTGGTCTGCTTGCTGTTTAAAATTTTAAAGTTAAAACGATGCGTTACGCCCGACATTTGTTGCTGCCCGGTTTTACGGCCCACCACCAACAGCTTTTGGCCCGATCGTCGGTCCTGGTGGCGGGGGCGGGGGGACTTGGTTCCGCTTTGCTGCTTTATCTGGCGGCGGCTGGGGTGGGTCACCTGGGAATTGTAGATTTCGATGTGGTGTCGGAAAGCAACCTGAATCGCCAACTGCTCTATGAGCCACGGCATCTGGGGGCATTGAAGACCCGGGTTGCTGCCGAAAAAATCCGGTTGCTGAATCCCGATTGCCGGCTTACCGTCCTCAATCGGCGTTTGGAGGCAAGCAACACGGTGGACAGTCTCCGGGGCTTTGAAGTGGTGGCCGACGCTACCGACAATTTTGCGGCCCGCTATGCGCTGGATGCCGCCTGTGAACGACTTCGCCTGCCCTTTGTCTATGGGTCGGCCGAGGGCTGGGGGGGACAAGTATCCGTATTTCACTATGGCGGGGCAGGGGGCTACCGCCATTTGTATCCCGAGTCGCCCGAGTGGGGCGCCGGTCCTCCCGGCGTGATGGGGCCCCTTCCGGGTTTGGTGGGTACACGGCAGGCCTTGGAGGTGCTGAAGATTATTACGGGCCAGGGTGAGGTTTTGGCCGGAAAATTATGGATCTTTGACGCCCTCAACAACCAGGATCGCACCGTGGACTTGTCCGTTTTGTGGTCCCACTGATGCCAATTTATGAGTCCCTCTTTTGTCTGCAATTGCAACGGCGTTACCGAGCAGAAACTGATTGCCGCCATTGCCCAACGTAAAATAACGGATTTGAGTAAGCTGATGCTGCGCACCGGTGCCGGCATGTCCTGTGGGCGTTGCAGGCCCGCGCTCAAAGTGATATTGGAGCGAAATAAAGTGGTGGACCCCAATCCCCAACAGGAGATCGACTGGAATCAGGCGGGTCAGCCGCCCTCGCCAGCCTCGTAATACAAGCGGGAACCCTGCAGGTAAAGCGGACTGTCCACATTGTTGGTGAAAACCTGGCCCGTACCCAGTCCCTGCGGCAGCGGATTGTTCAAGGTGGCCGTCCACTGAGCAATGGCATTCAGTCCCACATTGCTCTCCAGAGCCGAAGTCACCCAATAGTCGCTCCCCATTTTGCGCGCCAGTTGAATCCAGTGGTTCGAGCTGGCAAAACCGCCGGTGAGACTGGGTTTTAGGATGAGGAAATGGGGGCGGATGGTATTCAGCATGTCCAGGCGAAGCACTTCCTTGTGCAGACCAATCAGTTCTTCATCGAGGGCGATGGGCAGTGGACTTTCCTCACAAAGTCGCGCCATTTCCTGCCACTGTCCCGCCGCTATGGGCTGCTCAATGGAGTGAATTTGCAAGTCGGCCAGCTGGGCCAGCACCCCGGGTGCTTCCTCTGGCGAGAAGGCCCCATTGGCATCAACGCGCAACTCCAGGCGCTCCGCAGAAAAGTTCCTGCGCAGTCCCCGCAACAAACGCAATTCTTCCTCAAAATTCAGGGCCCCGATTTTTAGCTTGAGACAAGAAAAGCCCGCCTCCAATTTCTCTTGAATGCGCCTTTGCATGGTCGGTGCTTCGCCCATCCAAATCAATCCGTTGATGAGGATGCTGCCTTCGCCTCGCGTAAAAGGCGATTCGAACCAGCGTTTCCGGCCCCCCTGCAACAAATCCCTAAAGGCCATTTCCAGGGCAAAACGTAAGGCCGGCCAGTCTTCCAGCTCCTCATGAAAGTTTGCGGCCAGCTCATTGATGTGGGTACAGCACCATTGTATTTTTTGCTCCAGTCCCGGTCGGTCGTCCCTGCTCAAATTGGGCAGGATGGAACATTCTCCCAGACCCTTAAGCTCCGGTCGCTCGCTGTCCCATACTTCAATAAACCAACTGGTCTTTTGCTGAAGCACCCCGCGTGAGGTGCCGCCGGGTTCTTTAAAATGCAGGGGATATTTATGGCAGCTGGCCTGGTACATAAGCAAGGAAGATTTTTAAGCGATGAAAAGAACAAGAGCGCTGAGTGCCACAAAGAGCAGAGTACTCAGCGACAGGTTGCGTAGTTCCTTGTCCAGCCCTCCGGGGCGGTAATTGTGGAAGGGCTGCAGAACAGAGCGCATAAAAAAAGGCAGGGCAAAAATGACGGGCCAAAAGCGGGTGGGATGTCCACTCAGCCAGGCGTAGCTTGCAAAGGCCAGCCACCCGGCGCTGAGGAGTCCCAGGTGGTACCAGTTGCCCCATTGGCGGCCACGCCGTACTATCAGTGTTATTTTATTGGCTTTGCGGTCGCTTTCCTCATCGCGCAGGTTGTTCAGGTTCAGTACGCCGGTACTAAAAAAACCAATACTGGCGGCCGGAAGCAGCACCTTCCAGTCCCAGCTTTCTCCGTGCAGGTAGTAGGTGCCCGCAACCCCCAACAAGCCAAAAAAGACAAAAACATAGGCATCGCCCAGTCCACGATAGCCATAGGGACTGCTCCCAACTGTATAACGGATGGCTGCAGCAATGGCTGCCAGTCCCAAAATCAAAAACAAAAGCGCTTGCAGCAGCGCCGCCTCAAAGGCCAGGTGCAGCAGCCGCAGTCCCGCCACCAAAGCCAGGAAGGCACAAAGTCCCACCGCCCGTTTCATTTGTTTCAGACTGATGACGCCACTCTGAATCATACGCTGGGGACCCAGTCTGTCGGCCCCGTCGGCTCCGGAAACCGCATCGCCGTAGTCGTTGGCCAAATTAGAGAGGATTTGTAAAAACAGCGTGGTGAGTGCTGCCCAAACCAGAATTTCGGTCCGGAACACCCCTTGCCAGGCAGCTACAATACTGCCCATACAGATGGTGGAGAGGGCCAATGGCAGGGTGCGCAGGCGCAGGGAAATCATCCAGGCTTTCAGCAAAGTCATAGTCCTTTTATTTTGCACAAAATTAGCAATTTCAACGGAGTTTGGCCTTGATGTCGCCCACATCTCTGCGCAGGTCGTCCAAGGCCCGGGCTACCTGATGCATTTCCAGGTCCTTATGAGGCAACTCGGGACTGATGTAGTGAACAAAGCGCCACACTTCTCGCAGCTCACTAAGAGGCAGGTCGTAGGGCTCGTACAGCGGGTTCAGGGAGATGCAGCGCAGCAAACCCCGGGTTTTCAAGTGGTTTTCGATGCGTTTGAAGCTGAGTCCCTCGTTGAGCGTGAAAAGGATACAGGCCTCCCCGTCCTTCAATGCGGTCCAGTCGGCCACAAACTCTCCCGTTACCCAGGCGCCGTGCGGCACCGGCAGCATGGAGTCGCCGCTGATCTGAAAAGTACGGTATTTCTTAACCGGGTCCAGAAAGGGCAGGCGGAAGACCGGCAGGGAGCCCATGTATTCCGGGTCGGCAAAGCCCGTGAGGTAGCCCGCTTTGGCTTTTTCGGGCACCAATTCGATGTTTTCCTCGTTATCGGGCCCCACCGTTGCGGTCAGCAGCCGCAGTTTGCTGCCTTTTAAATACACGTCGTTGCCGTTTTCCAGCTCGTAGAGTTGGGTGCCCGACAAGCTGTTTAAATCCATACGCACCAGGGTGTCTATCGAAATGTTGAAGTAGTCGGAGAAGCGCAAAAGCATATCCAATGGTGGTGCAGCAATCTGATTCTCGTAATTGTTGATGCTGGTGCGCTTGCTGCCGGTTAGTCGTGCCAGGTCGTCCTGCGTCAGTTTTTTGCGCTTGCGCAGCAGCTTGAGGTTGGCGGCAAAATGCATCTTTACGGTGTTTTGTTTATAATAAAAACAAATGTACACTTAAAATAAAATCAATGCAAGCTGCCCCTGCGTTTTTTTGAGCTTTCCCCAGTTGGTTCCGTGTGTTAAAAAATATTGATTTTTGTCATTTTATTTTTAATAAAGAGTTGACAAGGCCTCTTAATTTTTGTAACTTATACTACGCAGACTTACCAAGTAAAAGTTGCGCATTCATTCTTTACCTTAAAAAACCAGGAGCTATGAAGTTTGTAATTTCCAGAAAGCCGGAGGGGGCCTATCAGTTTTACTTAAAGGATGCACAAGGCAAACAGATCTTGTGGAGCCCCCGTTTCGCCACCAAGGCGCAATGTAAAAAAGGAATTGAGCATTTGAGGAAACAGGTGGAAGATAAGGTGGAGGTGGATCGTTGGCAGACGGATAGTGGACGTTACTTGTTTCATTTGCGCAGCAGGGATGGTCATTTGCTGGCCATGAGCGCTCCTTTCAGCAGCAAACACGAATGTGTGCAGCACATCAATGCGGTGCGTGAACATGTGTATATGGCTGAAGAGGAGGATGTGAGTATTTATCTTTAGAGGGCGTCTGTTTGTAATAGCGAAGCGGCAGTACCCGGGAGGGTACTGGCGCTTTTTAATATTCTGAATTTCCGTACTAAAATCAAAGTATCCTGCACATTAGCCCGGCAGGGAATAAAAGAGTCCGGCGCCCGGTCCCAGTGGCGTTCCCAATAAAATCCACGCAATGAGTAAGAGGCTCCAGCCAATGAAAAAGGTAATGGAGTAGGGGATCATGGTGGCAATTATGGTGCCCAGTCCCGCCTTGCTGTCGTATTTTTGGAAGTAAGCAATGATGAGGGCAAAGAAACTCATCATGGGTGAAATCACGTTGGTTACCGAATCGCCAATGCGGTACACCGCCTGCGACAGCTCCGGCGAATAGCCCAGCAGCATAAATATGGGGACAAAGATGGGCGCCATAATGGCCCATTTGGCCGAGGCGCTGCCCATGAGCATGTTGACTGTGGCAGCCAGCAGAATGAAGAGCAGCATCAGTGGGATAACGCCTAAATTCGCTTGAATCAAAGTCTCTGCTCCGGTAATGGCCATAATCACGCCCAGGTTGCTCCATTTAAAATAGGCTACAAATTGGGCCGCAAAGAATACCAGCACAATGTAGTGGGCGAGTGTTTTCAGACTGTTGGCCATGCCGTTGGCCACATCGGCGTCGTTTTTGAATTTTCCGTTGATGGCCCCGTACACGATACCCATGGTTGCAGTGATTAAAAAGAGGAAGGTGATGATGCCTTTAATGACCGGAGAAGACAAAAGTCCTCCGTTTTCTCCTCTCAACACGCCATCGGAGGGCCATAAGCCCAGCAGAATAAGGAGCATCCACCCGGCAAAGACGACCAAGCTCCACTTTACGCCCTTTTTTTCGATGGGCGAGAGGGCTTCGATGGTTTCCTGAACCACATCGCCCTCATAGGTGCCAAAGCGGGGTTGTATGATTTTTTCGGTGACCCAGGTGCCCAACAGAGCTATCAGAAAGGTAGATACCGCCATAAAGTAATAATTGGCGGTAGGGTTAACATGGTAGGCAGGATCCAAAATGTGGGCGGC
>DUOK01000296.1 GCA_012838865.1 Bacteroidales bacterium
CACCATGATGTTGATGGCGGCCACGATGCCGAACTCGACCAGCAAACGACTGCTGGTAAAGACAAAGGTGACAAAACCGCTGGCGGTGGTGAGGTTGGTCAGAAAGGTGGCGTTGCCGATTTTCCGAATCATGCGTTGCAGCGACTTGATGCGGTTCCCGTGCAGGCGGAATTCCTGATGATATTTGTTGAGCATGAACACCGAATTGGGAATGCCGATGACGATGAGCAACGGGGGAATCATGCCGGTGAGGATGGTGATTTTGTAACCGAGCAGGGCCTGACTGCCCAGGGCCCAGATAACGGCGATGCCGACGACCAGCATGGCAAACAGAACAACTTTAAAGGAGCGGAAGAAGAGGAAGATGACCAGGGCGGTAACGCCCAGGGTCAGGAAAATGAACATGTTAAGTTCGCGCTTGACCATTTCGGCGGTTTCTACACGGATAAAGGGGAGGCCGGAATAATGCAGCCGGGTGCCGTTGACGGTGTCGAAGCGGGCACCGGCCGCTTTGATGCCTTCTATAAGCGCTACACGCTCGGGACTTTGAAGGATCTCCGGCACCAAAAACACGGCCATGAGGTAGGTGTGGGTCTCGGGATTGTAGAGTAAGTGTTCGTACAAGGGCAGCTCGCTCAGGCGTTGGGTAAACTGAGCGATGCTTTCGGCCTTCCCTTCTGTCCACAGCGACTGAACTTCAAACTTCCGCTCATCGGCATTGCGCACCAGGTCGTAGGCATCCAAAACTGAAAAAACGCCGCTTACCCCCTCCAGCGCGACCAGCTCGTCTTTCAATTGCAACCATTGCTGCAGGTGTGCCGTATTAAAGAAGTTCGAATCCTGAACCGCCAGCACCACCATTTCGTTGTTGTTCCCAAATTCCTGGACAAAATATTCATTATCCAAAAATACGGGATCATCTTCGGGCAGGAGGGGCGCATATTGATAGGACATCTCGATGCGCTGCGACTGGAACGCCATAAACAGCGTCAAAATACCCAGAATGACCAGTATGCTGATTCTGTTTCTGAGAATGATTCCGGCTACCCTTACCCACATAATTTGGCCCAATAAACGGTTCGTAGTAAAAAATGCTGCGAATTTACTGAAAAAATAACAAACCCGGCGACGCTCCAGGGGGAAGGCCCTCTTTTGAGGAGCAGCACCAAAAACCAGACAAAAATACGCTTTGACTCCACCAACAACCCAAAGAAAGGGATAAAGCGGTACCAAAATTGCAGGTCTGGCAGAAAATCCTCACTTTTGCGGATTCGCTCAAAAGCAAGTCTCGTTTTCTCAAAAAAAGGTAAACAGGACTGTTTAAGAGTCGCAATACTTGAGCAATAAGGGCTTAAACTTTTAAAAAAAAATATAAAAGAGTAACCAAAAAACAAAGTATTCGTAACATTCACTCAAGCATAAAATTGATTAAAGGACGGACGATATGAAGAAAATTTATGTTTTACTCTTGCTGCTGTTACTGCCCATGGCCTCCATGGTGGCTCAAGAAGCGAAATTTAAGGCGGTTTTTACCCTAAATTTTATACGCTATATTGGTTGGCCGGACCAGTCGCTGCAGGGCGATTTTGTGATCGGCGTGGTACGCAACAGGGAGGTGGCCGACTGGCTCAGAGACCAGTCTGCCGGCAAAAAATTCGGTTTTCAGGACATTGTGGTCAGGGAGTACCGCAGTATTGAAGAGATAGAGGCTTGCCAGGTTATCTTTGTGTCTTCGGCAATAAACATTCGAAACAGCTCCGAAGTGCTGATCGAGAAGGCCAGACAAACCAACAGCCTTATTGTTTCTGAAGCAGAAGGAGCTACGGCACATGGTGCGGCCATCAACTTTGTGATTCGCGACGGGGTGCTGAAATTTGAGTTGCACAAAGGCAATGCCGCCTGGATGGGACTGCAGTTCAGCTCCCGCTTGGAGGGCATGGCCGCAGCCATCAATTTGTAGCAGGTTCTCCGCTGAGGCATAGAACCTAAGGCTCCCTTTCCCTGCTGAAACATTTCAGAAAGGGAGCAGGGTGTCGTTTTTAAATAGTTACTTATATTTATTAGAAATCTGCAAGGCATGAAGATGAAACTGAATTTGGGCCAGAACTTTTTAATCCGCCATAAACTGTTGTACGGATTTGGCCTGATCCTGGTGGTCGTGTTGCTGAACGCCATTCTCTCGGTAACTACGCTGGTACGCAGCACCCGCTTGAACAATCTGGTGACAGAGACTTATAGCCCCACCGTACAGGCGCTGGGCGATTTGGATAACATGATTACCCAAAGTAAGATGTTGATCCGCAACTGGGTGTTTGTTGACAAGCAGCCGGGCACGCCCGATAAAGTGCGCCTGGCCGATTTGCATGCGAAGGACTGGCCGGAGCTTCAGGAAAGGCTGTTGCCCCTGACCGAAAACTGGGAAAAGGAAGAAGATGTAGCCTTGCTCCAGGAAGTTACCCACCAGATGGATTCCCTTTTTGGGATGCACCGCTACGTGATGGAAAGTCTCAATTCCTTTGATGCCTACGAAGATGTGATGGTGTTTTTTGAGGCCGAAGATATGGTTATGGAGGGCCGCGGCATCATGTCCCTTTCGGATGAAATTGCAGGGAAAGTTGGTGCACTGGCCAGCCAATCGGGACAGCTCAACAATGATGCCTTGGCCGATATGGAGAGTGCTTTTACCACCTTGGGCTGGGTTGTTGTATTGATGGGAATTATCCTAATCGTGGCTTCGTTGGCCATCGCCTGGCTGCTGTATTCTGCCATTGTTGTACCGCTGACCAAGGGAGTAAGCTTTGCTCAGGCCATTGGCAAGGGCGACCTGACCGCCGAAGTGGACATCCGTCAAAACGACGAGATTGGTATTTTGGCGACCGAGCTCAGCAACATGGCCGCCAATCTAAAAAGAACTGTTCTCGCCATTAAAGATAACGCCAACAACCTGGTTTATTCGAGCGATACGCTTAAAACCAGCTCCATGCAACTTTCCCGCGGTTCGGCCGATCAGGCTGCTTCTGCCGAGGAAGTATCCACTTCTATTGAAGAAATGGTGGCCAACATTGACCAGAATACCGACAATGCCATACAGACCGAGAAAATTACGGTAGAAACGGCCAAGGACGTTAATATTGCCAATGAGCTGAGTTCAGAGGCCGCCCAGGCGATGCAGGCCATTTCGGAGAAAATTTCGATGATCAGCGACATTGCCTTCCAAACCAACATTCTGGCGCTGAATGCGGCTGTTGAGGCGGCCCGTGCCGGCGAGCATGGCCGGGGCTTTTCGGTAGTTGCCGCGGAGGTACGCAAACTGGCCGAACGCAGTAAGGTGGCTGCCGATGAAATTGTAACCCTGGTGAGCCGTGGACTTAAAGTCTCACATGAGGCCGGAGAAAAGGCTCGCCTGTTGGTGCCCGACATTGAAAAGACCACCTTGTTGATTAAGGAAATTGCAGCTGCCAGTATGGAACAGAAGACCGGAGCCGATCAGATTAACCTGGCCATGCAACAACTCAATATGATTACTCAGGAAAATGCTTCCAGCTCCGATGAACTGACTCAAAGTTCAGAACAACTGTCGGTATTGGCGCAGAATCTTCAGGAAGCCGTGGGCTATTTCAACATTGGAATTGAAGAACAAAAACAAAAGAACCAGGCAAAGGAAACCGCCACAGCGGACAGTCCCAAACCCAAGCAGTCCGGAGCGACTGCTTGGGGATCTTCGGCCAAAAAGGATTTGAAACAGGACCTTTCGAATCTGAGCAAGGAATTTGACCTGGACAATTATGAGAAGTTCTAAAATGCTGCCTTTAAAATTCAGCTTATGACAGAAAATTTCAGCATAGCGTTTAAAGAAGACAATGGCGAAACCGCCATTGTCTTTGGTGGTCAATTAACCATCCCTTTCATTCAAAAGCTGACTCAGGAAGTGAAGGAAAAGTTGGGCCTGCCCAAGGCTTTACATCTTGTGGTGAAGGAAGTGGAAAACATCGACCTGACCTTCATTCAATTGCTCTATGCCCTTAAAAATACCGGGAAAAAATTGGGTTATCCGGTTGATTTGCAAATGGAGCTGCCCGACGACCTGAGCAGCTTAATGGTCAATGCCGGTTTTGGTCAACTCCTGAACCAAGAGAAGAAAAACTAAACAGAAGCAAACAATAACAATAACACATTTATTATGGCAAAAACGGTTCTAATCGTAGACGATTCAGAAAGTATCCGGGAAGTAGTCAATTTCACCCTGCAGAACGAGGGTTACGATGTTTTAGTGGGAATCGATGGTGAGGACGCACTGAAGTTTCTGGACGGACGACATATCGACATCATCATTACCGACCTTCATATGCCGAACCTCGACGGCCTGGGCTTGATTCGCAAAGTTCGCGAAATGGAGAACTACAAACACATTCCCATATTGTTCCTGACCACCGAATCACAGGCGGCCAAAAAAATGGAAGCCAAAGAGGCCGGAGCCACGGGTTGGATCATCAAACCTTTTGTCCCCGCCAAACTGCTTTCCGCCATTTCAAGGGTTATTCGATAAGCAGCAAAGCAGTATTATGCTTACGGAAATAAAGAATCAGTTCTACCAGGATACGCTGGAAACCCTGATTTCAATTCAGGAGGTCTTGCCGGAAACACCTCTGGAAGGGGAAACGGCGCGCAATATGGTAGAAAGAATTTTTACTGTTTCCCATCAAGTCAGTGGAACAGGACCCATGCTGGGTTTCGACAACAGTTCGCTCCTTTCGAAAAAACTGGAACGTACTTTCTACGAAATCCGTTCGGGTAAACGTACGCTTACAGCACAGCTACTGACACAAACACAGCGTACCATTCAAAACCTTTTGGAGGTGCTGCAAAAGGAGCAGGGAGAATGATTAATTAAATGGCCTAAGGCAGGAGCGAATATGATAGATAAGTTTAGGGCAAAATTTGTTGAAGAGTCGACCGACAATGTCCACGATCTGGAGGAAGCCCTTTTTCTTCTGGAAAAAGACATGGACAACAAGGAGCTGATTGAACGCATTTTCAGGGCTATGCACTCTCTGAAAGGGGGCGGAGCCATGTTTGGATTCAACCATTTGAGTGAATTCACGCACCACCTCGAAACCATCTTCGACTGGGTTAGAACCAACAAACTCAAAGTCACTACCGACCTGATTACGCTGACCTTTTCGGCCATTGATCAAATTAAATTTCTGCTTAAAACAGGTGATTTAAGCGCTGCGGATGACCTGAAGGCGCAACAGGCTTTTATTCAGCGCCTGCAAGCCTTTCTGTCGGAAGGAGGAAGCACGGGAACAAGCGCAGCTTCAGCTGCACAGACCGAAGCAGATCCTGAGGAATCCGATGAAAAGACCTATTTGATCAGTTTTATTCCCCAAAAAGAACTCCTGCAAAACGGCACCAATCCGCTGTATTTGCTGGACGATATTCATGCACTGGGTCAGGCTTTAACTTTAGCCTTTACGCACAAAGTCCCCTCTCTGGACCTCATCGATGCAGAGGCCAACTACTGTCTCTGGCAGATTCTGGTGAGCACCTCCGAATCGATCAACGAGATCAAGGATGTTTTTATCTTTGTAGAGGACGAGTGTGAACTGCATATCGACCAGGTGGCCGGTCACAATATTTTACAGGACAAGGATGTACTTGAAAAAGCGGAGAAGGCGGTAAAAAACAGCACCCTCTTAACGGTGGAGGATTTCAAGCAGGAAAGCCAGGCCGCTGCCGCAAGTGTTGCACCCCAGACCGAAGAGCGAAAAAAGGCAGCCATCAAGGAGCATAAAATATCAAGTATCCGTGTTTCATCCCATAAAATTGATGAACTGGTAACCCTGGTCAGTGAGCTGGTAACCCTCCAGGCCCAATTGAGTCTGTATGCCGAAAACACTCAGGATGCCACCATGCTCTCGATGAGCGAGAATGTTCAGAAGCTGTCGCGACAACTGCGCGAAAATGCCTTCGACATCAGCCTTATTCCGCTCCAAAGCGAACTCATGCGCTTTCAGCGTTTGGTCAGAGACCTGTCTAAAGACCAGGGCAAGGACATAGACTTTATAATTGAAGGGGGCGACCTGGAACTGGATAAGAACATCATTGAAAACCTGACCGATCCCTTGCTGCACATATTGCGCAACTCCATAGACCACGGCATTGAGGTTCCGGAAGACCGTATTAAGGCAGGAAAAGCGCCCAAAGGCAACATCCTCTTTAAAGCCTTTTATTCGGGCGCCAACGTAATTATAGAAATATCCGATGACGGCAAAGGCATTGATGCAGAGGTTATCCGACAGAAAGCCATTGCTAAAGGATTGATTGAAAGCGACGCGGCGCTCACAGACAAGGAGGTGCTGGATTTGATTTTTGTAAGCGGATTCAGCACCCGCGAAGTGGTGTCCGGCGTATCGGGCAGAGGGGTTGGCATGGATGTGGTCAAACGCAAACTGGCCAACATCCGCGGAGAAGTCAGCATCGAATCGGAAAAAGGAAAGGGAACCCTCATCAGCATTACCCTGCCGATGACCCTCTCCATCATCGACGGTTTATTGGTGGGCGTAGGTGAAAGCCAGTACGTCATTCCCATATCGGCCATCGATAAACTATATGCCCTGCAACCGGAACAATTAAAACAATCTTTCAACCAGGTGGTGGTCATTGATAATGAACAACATCCTTACATCGACCTCAGAAAGGTGTTTAAAGCGTCGGAGGAAGCAGAAAGGGAACAATTGCAAATGATAATGGTAAAAGCGGAAGACCGACTTTCCGGATTGCTGGTTGACGCGGTAATAGGCGAGTACCAAACGGTGGTAAAACCGCTCGGACGTTATCTGAAAAAACAGGAAATTTTATCCGGCGCCTCCATTATGGGCGACGGAACCATCGCCCTGGTAATAGACACCACGCGTTTGCTCCAAAAACAAAAAAACAGGAAATAACCAACACTGCATATGGAAACACAAAACATAACCCTCTTATCTTTTAAGATTCAGGACGACCTCTTTGCAGTGGATGCCCTACAGGTAGATCATATTCTGGAGTTGCCGCCCAACATTACCGCGGTTCCCAACACGCCCCACTATATGAAAGGCATCATCAACCTGCATGGGAACATTATTCCGGTGGCCGACATGCGTTTGATTATGGACAAGGAAGTCCAGGACAAGCGGTCAGACGCTTCCATTATTGTGCTCAACCCCTCCAACATACAAGATGCCCGCATAGGTATACTTGTAGATGTAGTGGAGGAAGTAATTGAAACGAAAAAGGAGGCGCTAAAGGAAACCATCACCGAAGGAAAAAAGGGGCTCATCGAACATTTTGAAGGAACCCTGGTCTTTAATGAGGACTTTGTGCACGTTATCAACATCGCCCATTTGTGCGAAATCATTGAAAAATAATACACCAAAAATGGCTGAAGCAAAACATACTTATTTGAGCTTTAAAATTGGGGCGGAGACCTTTGCAGTAAATGTTACCAAGGTTATGGAGATCAGAGAATATCAGGCGCCCAAAGCCCTCCCGCAAACCCTGCCTTATGTAAGCGGCGTGGTGGAGTACCAAAACGAAGTACTTCCCCTGATCGATACCGGGATCAAATTTGGTATGGCACCTGTTGTGCTGAGCGCAGCCACCTGCATTGTGGTGCTGCAGCTCGAAAACACCGACCTAGGTAAAATTTATCGGGTCGCGGTTTTGGTCGACAATGTGGCCGATGTTATGGAGGCCGAGTTGGAGGATATGAAAACCATCGGCGACGATTACCGGCCCGATTACATTTCAACCACGCTCAGCTACAAGGACGAATTTGTGTATATTCTTAACGCCGATGCGGTGTTTAACCAAAAAGAAGTCGTTGCCATTCAGGAGTACTTGCAAAAAAATCAGGAAAATAACTAAAGCATAAATGACCACAACGAACAGACACGACAACCCGGAAGGGGCACTTGCCTGCTTTAAGGCAGAGCTGACTGAGAAGGATTTTGAGGTCTTCAGTAAATTCATTTACTCGGAGTACGGCATCAAAATGCCTCCCATTAAGCGCATCATGCTGCAGGGTCGTCTGCTCAAGCGCATACGTGAACTGAATATGAAATCCTACTCCGAGTATAAAGAGTATTTTTTTAGTCAGGCCGGTCAGGAAAAGGAATTGCTCCATTTCTTAAATGTGGTCACCACCAATAAAACCGACTTCTTTAGGGAACCGGTGCATTTTATTTTCTTAAAAGAAAATATTTTACCTGCCTTTCAGGAGCAGGATACCAAGCAGCTGTTTAAGGTATGGAGTGCAGGCTGCTCCAGTGGGGAGGAGCCTTACACCATCGCCATTACCCTGAACGAATTTCAGCGCCTTAACCCCCTGTTTAAATTTCAAATTACGGGCACCGACATCTCCACGCAAATGCTCGAGAAGGCAGCCAAAGGGGTTTATCCCATGACCAAGGTAGCTACGATCCCGCTCGAGCTCAAAAAGCGCTATTTGCTGAAGAGCAAAGATTCAGCTAACCCAACCGTTAGGGTGCATCCCCTCTTGCAAAAAAATCTGGTACTGAACTACCTCAATTTAATGGAGAGCAGTTATGGGGTGAAAGAGACCTACGACGTAATTTTTTGCCGCAATGTGCTGATTTATTTCGATCGACCCACCCAGGAACGGGTCATCAATAAATTGTGTCAGAACCTGAAAAAGGGGGGGCACTTTTTCATCGGACATTCAGAGTCGCTTTCGGGCATGGATGTTCCACTCAAACACATTAAACCAACCATTTTCGAAAAAATATAAACAACAAGTCATCCATAATTTAGCAACATTATGACGAATCTTTCGGACAGACAATTACTAAAAGAGCTCAAAGACCGGCTCCAGGAGCGTTCCAAATACGAACAGGAGATCAAACTGCTTTCTCAGGAACTGCAGGAAGTGACCAAACGCTTTAAGGAATCGGAGGCACTCAAGAGCCACTTTATTTCCAACATTTCCAACGAAATTGTCAACCCTTTTACTTCCATCCTGGGCTTGTCCAAGTCCATTTTGTCGGTAGAGAAAAACGACTGGAAAAAAGTGGTCAGTATGGTGGCCTTGATCCACAGCGAAGCTTTCAACCTCGACTTTCAGCTGAAGAACATCTTTGTAGCTGCAAAAATTGAGGCGGGTGAAGTGGTACCCAACATTGCCAAGGTAAACATTCGCAATGTGATCCAAACCATCATCGACTCCTTCAGTCTGGTAGCCCGCAAAATGGCTATTGAAATAGAATTCAATTTTAACATTGAATACGGCTTTGGTAAAAACTTCTATTTCAAAACAGACAGTGAAAAGATGAAGCTGATTTTGAGCAATATGCTTAACAACGCGCTCAAATACAGCTACAAAGACAGCAAGGTCATCATTAATGTTACAGCAGATGAGGATTTCCTGACCATCGATGTTCAGGACTTTGGCACCGGAATATCCGAGAAAAATCAAAAAATCATCTTCGAACGCTTTAAGCGCCTCGATTCGGGCATCAACTCCATCAATCGCGGACATGGTTTGGGTTTATCCATTACCAAGGCCTTGTTGGATGTTATGGGCGGATCCATCGAAATCAACAGCAAAAAAGGAGAGGGTTCAACCTTTACCGTAAAGGTTCCCGAGGCGAAAAATGTGGTGGATGGATTTAGTGGAGAAGGCAACGACATCTTCTTCGACGATGATGATGAGATTTTTTAAGGAAGATTAAATGAATCAATACTTACAACATTTTTTGTATCCTTCCACCTTGTTTGCCAGCAAGGAGCCTTATATGGTGAAGACCATCCTGGGTTCGTGCGTGGCGATCTGCCTGTGGGATCCCGTTGCTAAGATTGGGGGCATTAATCACTACATGCTGCCCAACTGGAACGGGAACGACCTGGCGTCGCCCAAGTATGGCAACATTGCCATTGAAAAGCTCATCGAACGCATGGTTCAACTGGGCTCACGCCGGGAAAACCTACAGGCCAAGATTTTTGGTGGCGGAGACCTGATTGCAGCCGACCGAAGTGCTATGCTCATCGGAGAAAGGAACATCAGGGTAGCCCGCATCATGCTGGAAGAAAAAAACATCCCTGTGGTGGCATCCAGCACAGGAGGGCGAAAAGGAAGGAAAATTCTGTTTTTTACCGACAGTGGAGAAGTCCGACATAAATTCATCGATAAAAGGACCTATTAAGGCATCTTAAGCTTACTGAGGACAGCAATATGGAGAAAAAAATTCAGGTTTTAGTTGTGGACGACTCCGCCGTGGTGCGGCAAAGTCTGACTTCCATTCTGGAGTCTGATCCCCAGATAGAGGTGATGGGCACGGCTGCCGATCCCCTCATTGCTGTCAAAAAAATAATGAAGCAGATTCCGGATGTGATTACCCTCGACATCGAAATGCCGCGTATGGACGGGCTTACTTTCCTGCGCAAAATCATGTCGCAGCATCCCATTCCGGTGGTGGTCATTTCTTCGCTGACGCAAGAAGGGACAGAAGTGGCTATGAAAGCTCTGGAATACGGGGCCTCTGAAATTATTGGCAAGCCGGCCATGAACGCGGCTCAGTTTTTTAACGAGTCGAAGATCATGCTCTGCGATGCGGTAAAAGCAGCCTCACAGGCCAAACTCTCGCGGCTTAAACTAAGTTCGCCGCCCACCGCCATGGTGGTGAAGCCCAAACACAATGCCGACATTATGTTGGAGCGCGGCTCTCTGAAGTCGCGCATTGTCAATACGGAAAAGATCATTGTATTGGGCGCCTCCACCGGAGGCACCGAAGCCATCCGCCTGCTGCTGAAAAGCTTGCCGGCCCGTATGCCGGGTATTGCCATTGTTCAGCACATGCCGGCCGGTTTCACCAAGTCATTTGCCAACGGCCTTAATGCCAATTCGGAGCTTGAAGTTAAGGAAGCCGAGGACGGCGACCGCCTTTACCAGGGCAGAGTTTTGATTGCTCCCGGCGGTTTTCATATGCTGCTAAAACGAAATGGAAAAGAGTATTCGGTAGAAATCAGGAAGGGACCGCTGGTTAACCGGCACCGCCCCTCGGTAGACGTGCTTTTTCGTTCTGCTGCCCGTTATGCCGCCCAAAATGCCACCGGCATTTTGCTTACCGGAATGGGTGCCGACGGCGCCAAGGGGCTGCTCGAATTAAAAGAAGCCGGAGCCGACACCCTGGCGCAGGACCAGGCCTCTTCCGTCGTATACGGGATGCCCAGAGAGGCGGCCAAATTAGGGGCAGCCAATCACATTTTAGGGATAAGTGAAATGGCGCCCTTCCTCATCCGACAGTTTTTTGAATAGGCTTTACGACTAAGAAAAGAAAACCCCATTATGCAGATGAAAAAAATAAACATTAAAGCTCTGATATCCAAAGCAACCCTTCAGGGGGCAAGCTTCGGTTTTGTATTGGCGGTGTTGATCATACTCATCAGTCTGGATGCTCCCCTCTTTGCCCAGAATCCGGTCAACCTCAGGGGACTGTTTATGGTCTTTCCTGCCCTTTGGGCAGTGGTTCTTTTGCCCGTCTTCTTTGGGGTCGTCAGCTTCTATTTGTCGAAGCGCTTTGCCGGCCTTGTGGCCAAACAAGGCAGAAAACTTAAAAAAGAGGCCCAACGTACCAAAATGGTGCTGTCCTTTATCGAAAACCTGCGGCAGGATAAACTGGATGTGCCCATCGATGAGCAAAAAAAGAAAGATGCCCTCACCCGTGCCCTGCTTAAGTTGCGTGAGTACATGATCCAAAGCAAGCAGGAACAGCAGCAACGTCGCATTGAAGAAGAACAACGCAACTGGGTTACCCACGGCATGGCCCAGTTTGGCGAAATTCTGCGCAAATCGAACGACAATCTGGAAGAACTCTCCTACGAAATCATTCGCTACCTGGTGGATTATATGAAAATAAACCAGGGCGGCGTATTTTTGCTGAACCACGATAAGGGCGGAAGCCCCTTCTTTGAAATGACCGCAAGCGTAGCCTTCGACCGCAGAAAATTTGCCGACAAAACCATCAACTGGGGCGAAGGACTCATTGGCCGTTGCGGACTGGAAAAAGAAACCATATTAATTACCGACGTACCCAACGATTACATACACATTACCTCGGGGCTGGGAGGCGCCAATCCGGGAACCATTTTGCTGGTTCCGCTCAAGAGCAACGACGAGCTGTTTGGAGTCATCGAACTGGCCTCTTTCCAGATTTTACAGACCTACGAAATCGAATTGGTAGAGAAGTCGGCCGAAAGTATTGCCTCCACCATCGCCATGGTGAAAAACAACATTCAGACCAACAAGCTGTTGCGGGAGACTCAGATTCAGGCTGAAAAAATGGCCCAACAGGAGGAAGAGCTTCGCCAAAACCTCGAAGAAATGCGGGCGACTCAGGAAGAAAGCGACCGCCGTGAAATTGAGCGCAAGGGTATTTTGGATGCCATAGACCATGCAGCCATTTCCTGTGAATTTGACAACAGCGGGAATTTGTTGTCGGTCAATGAAAACTTTCTCAAGACCTTTAAATACAAACCTGAAGAGGTAGAGGGACAAAACCTGAAAATTTTCTTCTTCAAGGACGATGTGAGTGAACTGGACCGTATTCTGGCCGACCTGCAAAACGGACAGAACTTTAGGGGAAGGGTGCGCCGGAGAACCAAAACCGGCAGTGAGATTTACTTGTTATCGACCTACAGTCCCGTTATGGACCATCACGGCAACATCCTTAAAATCATCAGTCTCGAAAACGACGTTACCGACCAGGTGAAAATGGAGGAAGCCCTGAAACACTCCAAAGAAGAACTGGGTCTGATGCTCGAGGAGGCCCGCAATGAAGTTAAAGAACAATTTGCCGAAATTGAGTCGGTGAAAATACGCAATGAAAAAATGCTCGAAGGAGCACTCGATGCCATTATCACGACCAACAACGGCGGTCTCATCGAGTTTTTTAATGCGGCTGCTGAAAAGCTGTGGGGTTACGACAGACAGGAAGTCCTGGGTCAGCCATCCACCATGCTGTTTTCAAAGGAAACGACCAAGACCGATGAATTTGTCACCGCCTTTGTTTCGGTAGGGGGACAAAAAATAGTGGGAGAAAGACGGGAAGTCCCCATTCGCAACAAGTATGGCGAAGACATCCCGGTGTTGATGTTGTTGTCTGAAGCCAAGGTAGGCGAAGAATATTCACACACTGCCTTTATTCAGAATGTTGAAGTTGAATTGTTTTAAACCCGCAGACCTTAGATGCAGAATAGTGAGAAAGATTACAATTATAAAGAGTATCTGCTGATTCTTAAGGAATGTTCTCCCTACGATTTCAGTGAGTATTCGGACAACTCGATTGATCGACGCATAAAGAAAATCATGCGCGACCAGGGCTTGAATATGGAAGAACTCGTCCTGAAAACCCGTACGGAACCTGATTTTGTTGAACAGGTGGTGGAAGCCATAACGGTAAATACAACCGAGCTGTTTCGCGACCCCGACGTATGGAACCACATCCTGAAAAAAGTGCTTCCGGCCTTAAAGCATCAGAAGAAGATC
Source organism: Bacteroidales bacterium (assembly GCA_012838865.1). Lineage (GTDB taxonomy): Bacteria > Bacteroidota > Bacteroidia > Bacteroidales > Marinilabiliaceae > Geofilum. The sequence continues at coordinate 13,544 of DUOK01000296.1, forward strand.
AACATATGGCACGCAGGTTGCTCAACGGGTCAGGAAGTCTATTCTCTTTTGATTCTGCTGGACCATTTACAAATACTCGACAGGGCAGAAATATATGCCACCGACATCAGCAAAAAAGCCCTGGAACAAGCCAAAAAGGGTCAGTATTTTTACAATTTCAATGCAGAAAAATACCGCGAAAATTTCAAAGCAAGTTTTGAGGGCGAAACGGTGCCGGATTTCGACAGCTATTTTTCTGCGGACGCCGACAAGGATCTTCTGAAAATCCGGACGGATTTTTCGGAGAAAGTACAATTTATAAAACACGACCTGGTAAAGGGCGACCTGCCCTTTTACAACAAATTTGACCTTATCTTTTGCCGCAATGTGCTGATTTATTTTCAGGGCAGTCTGCAAAGCAAAATTGTTGAGCGCTTTCATGAAAACCTATTTCCAGGCGGGACCATGATTCTGGGATCCCATGAGAGTCTGGGCGGATTTTTCAAAACCAAGTTTTCAAAAAACGGTCCGGTTTACCACCGCACCAATTCCTTTCACTTTAAATATTAAACGTAACATCGTGCTGCTCGGAATAAACGATATAAAGGAAATCACCCACGCCATGCTGGCATATCCCGGCATGGACTATACGGAGTATTCCCTTTCGTTTATGAAACGAAGACTGACAGGACTTGCTACCCGGCAACGCATCCGCCGCAAGGAGCAGTTTTTGGCGCGTCTGCAGGACGAGGAGTTTAGAGAACTGCTGCGTACCGAACTCTGTGTAGACAATACCGAAATGTTTCGGGATCCGGCCCTGTGGCGCCTCTTGCGCGACAAGTTTTTACCCGCGCTGCCGCAGGATGCTGCCTGCCTGTGGCTGCCGCACGAAACCAGTGGCGAGGACAGCTATTCCCTGGCCCTGATTTTACATGAGGCAGAATTGCCCTGCTCGTTTCAAATTCTTGCTCAAAGTCCCAGTCAACAGCGCTGTAACAATATTGAAGCAGGTCTTATTAACCAGCAGCACCATGAGCAAAACCTAAGCAATTACAAGCGCCTGGAGGACCGGGATGCCTATGAGCGCTACATCGTGGAGGAAGCGGGGAAAAGCCATATTGCCCCAAACCTGCGACAAAACATCAACTGCCTGCAAGGCCACTTTTTAAGCCGGCAACCCAAGCGCAGGGACATTGGACTGATCCTGTTCCGTAATGTAGGCTTGTACTTCAATCCCAAACTGAACCACCACGCCCTGCGCCTGCTCATCGACGCGCTGATGCCGGGGGGCTACCTGGTACTTGGACTCAAAGACCATATGCCTGCTGATTTGGAAAAAGAATTGTTGGTATGCGATTCGGCCGAACGCATTTACCAGAAACCCATACTTAAAGAACCCAGCTATGGAATGCACAGATTTTAAACTCATAGTCGTTGGGGGATCGGCCGGCAGTTTTTCTGTAGTATCCCACCTACTGGCAGGTTTACGGCCCGATTTTAAACTGCCTATAGTGCTTTCGCTGCACCGGCTTAAGCATGTGCGATCGGGACTGGTAGAAGGCTTGAGTCTGAAGTCAAAACTTAGGGTAATTGAACCCAACGACAAAGAAAAATTACAACAAAACACCGTATATCTGGCACCGGCCAATTACCATCTGTTTGTGGAACTGGACGGTACGGTGGCGCTGTCGACCGAGGAAAGCCACAACCACAGCAGGCCTTCCATCGACCATACCCTGGGCTCGGCAGCCTATGCCTACCGCGATAAGCTGCTGGGCATTTTGCTGACCGGAGCCAACCGCGACGGCGCAGCAGGAATGAAGGAGATCGCCGACAACAAAGGTTTTACCATTGTGCAGGACCCCCTCAGCTGCGACATAGACACCATGCCTAAGGAGGCCCTAAAATTGTTCCGTCCCGACCGACTGATGAATCCTGAAGATATACTTCACTTTTTAAATGCGCTGCCCGGATGAAAAATAAACTAAGTCCTAAAAACGGTTTGCAAAAACGTCTGCTGCAGGTCTTTTTCCTGGCAGCACTGGCTTTTGGCCTGGTTATCGGAAAGCTCCTGCTATTGCCGGCAAGCACCCCTGCCGGGCTATACATCCTTGAATTTTTGGCCCTGCTCCTCTTCCTGGCCATCGTCTATTTGGCCGATATGAATTACCGTATGGCCGATAAACAATTAACCAAAAGCAAGGAGCAATACCAATCGGAGCGCAAGGATTGGAACTCGGAAAAGGAGCTCCTTAAAGAACGAATTGCCGCCTACGAGGCTTTGCAAAACGATGCGCAGCGTTTTGCCTCCTATCGTGAAAAAATACTTAAGGAACTCTTTGAGGGGAGCCGCAGTAAAACCGATCGCCATCATTTTTTGTTTTTGCTGGCCGAGACCTTTAAAGCCGGAGCAGCAGTTCTTTACCGGGAAAGCGAACCCGAGGGAACATTTATCGTAGAAGAGAGTTATGCCCTTCCTGAAGATTTTGAAGTGGCCCCCTTTTCAAAAGGAGAAGGTCTCAACGGACAGGCTGTTGCCGACGCCCAGGTGAAGGTGGTGAGCGGACTCGACGAGGAAATGCTTCCGATAAGCTCGGGCCTGGGCCAGACAAATGGTCGATGGCTATACCTGCTGCCCGTTTGTAAAGACGGGCACTGTACCCACCTGATTGAGATGGTTTGTTTTCAGGAAGTGGAAGTGGAAAAAATGTGGAATGAAATTGCCAGTCGTCTGGTAAGTCAAGCAATTTTATAGAACATGATGAAAGGAAACCAAAATACAAACGCTTACCTCCTTTGGCTGAAGAAGTACTTTTCGCCAAAGGTGTTGCATCCACGCGACAAAATGTTTTTGTTGCTTGGGGTAATTTTGCTCCTGCTGCTGTCCTGGTCGGGTTTCCTGTCATTACTGGACCGCCCGCTGTCCTTTCTGAACATCGTTTACCTCCACGGCTATTTTCCGGTGTGGCTGGTAAATGCGCTCATTGTCGCAGCGCCCCTTTCCCTGCTTTTCTTCATCAACCGTCTTAAGGAGAAGACCGCTGAGGCCACCCGCCAATCCTTAAACAGTCGCCAACGCATTGAACGGAACATTGCCCTGGCCAATGCATTGAAAAGTAACAACTGGGACAATATTGAGGCCCAGGGGGACCCGCTGTCCGCAACCCTGCTTGACCTGGGACAAAATATCCGGGAAAGCAGGCGCAAGGAGGACGAACAAAACTGGATCACCAGCGGGAAAGAAAAAATATCGGACATCCTGCGCAACAGCCACCATCTCGACGAGCTCGCCCTGCAGACCATCCGTGCAGTCATCGACTATACCGAAGGCATTCAGGGGGCCTTTTATATTCTCGAGGGCAAAGTGCTGAAACGACACGCCATGTACGCTTACGGGCGCCGGCGCTTCGAATACCACGAAGTTCCGGTAGGTAAAGGATTATTGGGGGCTGTGGCCTATGAAAAGGAACTTATTTACCGAACAGAAATACCGGAAGAGTACTACAGCATTACATCCGGTTTGCTGGGCGAGCAAAAGCCACGCAGTATTTTGTTGGTGCCCCTGATGCAGGAGGAGGACTTGCAAGGGGTATTTGAAATTGCCTTTGTAAAGAAAGCTCTACCCGGTTATGTGTTGCAATTTGCCAATGAAATCAGTTCGATTATTGGTCAGACCATCTACAATTTGCGCATTACCACCCGTACCGAGCAGCTGCTGGTTGAATCGCAGCAAATGACGGCGACCCTGCGTCAGAACGAGGACCAGCTGCGGAAGAATGCTGAGGAAATGATTGCTGCCCAGGAAGAACTGGAGCGCTCCAACAAATTGCTGGAAACCCAGATTCAGGAGGTGGCTCACGCCCGTAAGCGCCTGGAGGCTTTGCTGACCAACGCCTCGGAGTTCATATCCATTTACAACGAAAACCAGGAACTGCTCTTCGAGAGTCCCTCGGTGAAACGCATCCTGGGCTACAACGATGAGGACAAAATTTCGGGTATGGACCCGGATATTTTAACGCCCAGAGGCTTACGTACCATCAACAATCTGTTTCAATACCTCCTGGAAACACCCGGCGGCGAACAGAGTGCCCAATACACCTACCTGCGCAAAAACGGCGAAAAGCTCTTTTTGGAGACCAAGGGGAAAAACCTTCTGCACGATCCGGCCATAAAGGGCATTATTTTTAATACCCAGGACATTACCGAACGTAAGCGCGCCGAAAAGGAAGAGCGCATGAAGAGCCGGATGCAGAGTCTCTCGGAGAACTCTCCCGATATGATCATTCGCATCAACCTGCTGGGTAAACTGGTGTATGTCAACCCGGCGGTAGCCCGCTTTGTTGAAGTGGCTCCTCAGGAGCTGGTGAAGAAAAGAATCAACGAACTGGAAATAGACGCCCGCTTCATCGAATTTGCCGAAGAGGCCCTCAGCAACATACGACAAAACCAGGAGCAGACCATCACTGAAGTAACCATGAACGCCCAGGAAGGAGAGCGCATCATGGAAATTAAGTCCATCCCCGAATTGGGAGAGGAGGGTGAATTGGAAACCATCCTCTTTGTGGCCCACGATATGACCGAGTTCAAGAAAATTGAGCAGGACATCAAGGAAAAAAACAAAAAGATTTCGGACAGCATCAACTACGCCCAGCGCATACAGACCTCCATTTTGCCACAAACCCGGCACATTCAGGAGTACTTTCCGCGCTCGTTCATCTTTTACCGGCCCAAGGATGTGGTCAGTGGCGACTTCCCCTGGTTCTTCCAAAAAGAAGGCATATCTTACATTGCCGCAGTAGATTGTACCGGTCACGGGGTTCCGGGCGCACTGATCAGTTTCATTGGCTACTTTTTGCTGAACAATATTGTGAATGCGCAAACCGACTACACGGCGGCCCAAATCCTGGACGAATTGCATCAACAGGTACGTACCACCCTCAAACAGGACCAGGAAGGCGCCCTGGGTAGGGACGGTATGGACCTGGCCCTATTGATTGTGGACAAGGAAAAGCAAACCCTGCAGTTTTCAGGGGCCCACCGGCCGCTCTTCCTGGTACGCAAGGGGGAACTCAACGAGTACAACGGCAGCCGCAAGGCCATTGGGGGTATCCCTTTGCGTAAAAAAATAGAAAAAGACTTTGAGAACCACATCATTGACTATGAGCCGGGCGACCAGCTTTTCATTTTCAGCGACGGTCTGCCCGACCAGATTGGGGGACCCGATCGCAAGAAGTTTCAACCCCGGCGGATTCGTGAAATCCTGGCCGCGGAACCGGGTACCAGTATGGCCCACTTCTCACGCGCCTTCTCGCAGGAATTTTACGATTGGATGGGCGACGAGAAACAAGTTGACGATGTTTTATTGATAGGAATTGAATTGTAGTTATATTTACATAGTTTTTAGAACCTTTGAAATTACATAAAATGGAACAGGAAAAACAAGGTTTTCTGGATTTTGCCTACCAGTTGTACAAAACCATGAAAACCAACGAAATCAGTCTGGTTTACGAAGGCGAGGTAACCCAGGAAATCACCAAGACCTTTACCTCACTGACCGAGAAAAGTCTTTCTAAAAACGCTGAATCCAATACGGTTCAGAAGAAAGTTTTTAACGTAATGGTAGAATGCCTGCAAAACATCAGCAAGCACGCCGACTCTTTGAGTGATGAAGAGGAAGAGCGCCGCGGCATTGTGATGGTGAGCAAGGGCGACGACAGCTACAACATCATTACCGGAAACATCATTAAAAACGAGCGCGTACCAGGTCTTAAAGAGAGCCTCGAACTCATCAACAGCCTCGATAAGCAGGGTTTGTCGAATCTGTTTAAACAGCAAATTAAGGAATCCACCATTTCGGAAAAAGGTGGAGCCGGTTTGGGCTTGATCGATATTGCCAAGAAGACCGGCAGCAAGTTAAGTTATCAGTTTAAGGAGCTGAACGATCAGGTGTCTTTCTTTATTCTGACCTCCACCATTAAAAGAAACGCATAAATAACACATACAATGGAAGTAATTAACATCAAGGGCACAGACGATACCCCAAATGTAATTCTGGACAAGGCGAGCGGGCAATTTGAGTTATCAGGCAGGTCCCTTCCTGAAGATGTCAACCAGTTTTACGAGCAGATCCTCGACTGGATCGATGAATACGCCAAAGATCCCCTGGATCGAACCGAATTCAATTTCAAGTTGGAATACTTCAACACAGCCTCCTCCAAAATCATCCTCGACATCCTGCTCAAATTTGAGGAGATTGTTGAAAACGGCAAGGAAGTCATCATCAAATGGCACTACCATGAGGATGAGGAAGACATGTTGGAGGCAGGAGAGGAGTACGCCGACATTGTGGAGATTCCCTTTGATTACATCGTTTATACCGACTAGATAATTGTCCTGCAGGAGCAGTTATTGATTTTTTTATAAGATGAGTGAAGAAATTCTAAAAGCGCTGATGCAACTGTTTGGTCTGCTGACCAAACAGGACGGTGGCGTGGGGTCCAATGAAACGGAATACGTCCGCGTTTTTCTCAAACAACAGCTCAATACAGAGGCTGTAGAGGAATACTTTGCCTTGTTTCTAAAGCATTCCGGAGACGAAAACAAGGACGAAGGAGAGGAGACCGGTAAGGTGCGCCTTACCTCCATGAAGGATTCTGTACGAATTTTGGGCATCTGTAAAAAAATCAATAAGCAGCTCAACCGCGAACAAAAAGTCGTGGTACTGGTGCGCCTCTACGAGCTGATCAGTATGGACATGAAGCTGACCGAACAGCGCATGGCCATCATCAACACCGTAGCCCAGGTCTTTAAATTGCCCAAGGAGGAGATTTCGGCCATCGAAAACTTTGTGCTGCACAATGAAGCCGAAAAGCTGAACCAGCCCGATTTTATGTTGGTGAACAATGAAGAAGGCGGGGCAACAGAAAATAAGCACATCCAGACCACCGGTCTGGATGGCAACATCATCATATTGCGGGTAAAGAGTGCCGATTTGTACTTCATGCGCTACACCGGTGATCAGGATTTGTTCCTCAATGGAATGACCATCAGCAACCGGCGCATCTACCTCTTTCCCAAGGGCAGCTTCATCCGTATTCCCAAGGGCAAACCCATCTACTATACCGATGTGGTGGGCCACTTCCTGACCGATGCCGATTCGCCGCGCATCAGTTACGAAGTGAAAGATGTTCTCTTCCGCTTTAAAACCGGAACGGTGGGACTGCGCAACATCAATCTGGCCGAAGAACAGGGCCGGCTGATAGGCATTATGGGGGCCTCCGGAGCAGGAAAAACCACCCTGCTCAACGTCCTCTCCGGTATTGAAAGTCCCACCGAAGGAGAAGTCCTCATCAACGGCTACAACCTGCATACGCAAAAAGAGGAAATTGAAGGCGTAATAGGCCTCATTCCCCAGGACGACCTGCTGATAGAGGAGCTCACCGTTTTCGAAAACCTCTACTACAACGCCAAACTCTGCTTCAAGGATAAGAGTGAGGAGGAACTCACCGCCATGGTGCACGACACCCTCCAAAACCTTGGCTTATTTGAGCGCAAGGACCTTAAGGTAGGTTCGCCCCTGAATAAAATGATCAGCGGGGGCCAGCGCAAGCGCCTCAATATTGCACTCGAATTGATTCGTGAACCCGCCATCCTTTTTGTGGATGAGCCCACCTCCGGACTTTCGTCGCGCGACTCCGAAAACGTGATGAACCTTTTGCGCGAACTGGCGCTGAAGGGCAAGCTCATCTTTGTGGTGATTCACCAACCCTCGTCGGACATTTACAAGATGTTCGACAAAATGTTTATTCTGGATACGGGTGGCTATCCCGTTTACTACGGCAACCCCGGAGAGTCGCTCATTTATTTCAAGCAACTCGACGCCCAAATCAACAGCGACCAGGGAGAGTGTCCCACCTGCGGCAACCTTAATCCCGAGTTGATTTTCAACATCATCGATGCCAGTGTCATCGATGAATACGGCAATTACACCAATAAGCGCAAGGTCAGTCCCACCGAATGGCACGAGTACTACCAAAAAGAAGTGGTGCTGCCCCAGGTTAAAAGAGTGGAAACCAAACCACCCAAGAGCCTGAACATCCCTTCATGGTTCAACCAGTTTAAAATCTATACCCTGCGCGATTTCTTTGCCAAAATAAGCAATACCCAGTACATTGCCCTCAACCTCCTGGAAGCCCCCTTACTGGGTTTCATTTTGGCCTATTTGATTCGCTACATTGCCGACCCCACCTCCAACGTCTACATCTTCCGCGAAAACGAAAACTTTCCGCCCTATATTTTTATGGGTATCGTGGTGGCCCTGTTTTTCGGACTCATCATCAGTGCCGAAGAAATATTTAAGGATGCCAAAATACTCAAACGGGAGTCCTTCCTGAATCTGAGTCGCTCGAGTTACCTGGCCTCGAAAATATTACTGCTCTTTACCATTTCGGCCCTTCAGATGTTCCTTTTTGTGTGGGTTGGAAACGGCGTGTTGGGCATACAAAATATGAACTTTGAATTCTGGATGGCCCTGTTTTCCATTTCGGCCTTTGCCAATATTTTGGGACTCATTTTATCGGCCTCCTTCAACTCCATTGTGACCATTTACATCCTCATTCCCCTGGTAATGATTCCGCAAATGGTACTGGGCGGAGCCATGTTTACCTTCGACAAGCTGAACAAGGATTTTACCAGTGTGGACAAGGTACCGGCCATCGCTGAATTTATGCCTTCACGTTACATCTACGAGGGCTTGATTGTACACCAGTACAAGCACAACAACTACAAAAAGAACTTTTTTGCCATCGAACAGCAGGAGAGTATGGCGGACTTCAAACAGGTGCATTATCTGCCTGAACTGCGTGAGCTTTTAAATAAGTGCGTGGTACACGTGCTCGATGACGGCGATCGCGGGGAGAAAGACTTTGTTAAGGACCTCGAACTGCTGCAAAACGAGTTATCTAAGGAGGTCCGCAGAGTTCCGACCATTGCCTTTGAACAGTTGGAGGCGGTTAATCCCGAAGCCTTCGACAGCAAAACCGGCGACAGGATAGAAGCCTACCTGAATCAACTGAGCAACCATTACCGGGACCTGTTTAATACAGCCAATGCACAAAAAGACCAATTCATTACCCATAACCTGAATACCGATCCCGAACGCTTTAACCGCATCAAGGACGACCACTACAACGAAAGTGTATCCTCCATTGTACGTAGGGAATTCGAGAAAAACAAAATGCTGCGTCAGGGCAATGCCCTGGTTCAAATGGCCGACCCCATCTACCAGCTGCCGGAGCCCGAAAACCTGTGGTCCTTCCGTACCCACTTTTTTGCTCCGGCCAAGCACTTTGGCGGTCGCTACTTCGAAACACTCTGGTTCAACATCACTATGGTATGGTTATTGACTATAGTGCTCTACGGGGTGCTGTATTTCGACCTGCTGAAGAAGTCGATGAATTACCTGGGAGGAATAAAATGGCGTAAAAAGAAACTTTAAACCCTTAAGAACAGTATAAACCAAACAGTTTAACAAGCAATAACAACCGAAAACATAAAATCAAGGACCATGTACAAAAATTTACTTTTCACTCTGCTGATAATGGCCGGCATGCAATTTCTTTCATCCTGTGCAGGATGTTCCGATTCGGGCAAAAAATCGCAAGGTGATGCCCTTACGCTGCCCGACTCTCTCATTTCAGATGCCCCTTTGCGCTTATCCGAAGAAATCATGAACGAAGTCATTGGCAACATTTCTTCTCCGGTTGAAATGGCCGGCTTGTTTAAAAACTCCGGTGTAGATTTTACCCAGCGCATCCTCAATAACCCCGATAATGTTTCCAGGTACGAAACCTCTTACCAAAGAGCCCTCAACCTGGGTGTTTACAGTGCCGATTTGGGTTACATCAATACTTTTGATAAAAACAACATTGTTGTTTCGTACCTGCTCGCCGTTAAAAATCTGGCCGACGGCATTCGCGTAGGTCAATTCTTCGATTTTAATGCCCTGCGCCGCATGGCTTCCAGCTCCACCAACCTGGATTCGTTGATGGAAATGTCCCAAACCAGTTTCAACAAAATGGACTCCTATCTGCGCGAACAAAACCGCAGCAATGTAAGTAGTCTCATCGTTACCGGTGCCTGGGTAGAAGGTATGTACATTGCATCCAACATCGTACGTGAATCGGGCGATAAAGAACTTTCAGACCGTATTGCCGAACAAAAAAATGTAGTCAACATTCTGGAAATCATCCTCAGTAACTACGCTTCAGATGCCGGCTTTGCCGAGCTGGTACAGTCGGTCGAAGACCTGAAAGCCGCCTATGCACCCGTGCGCATTACCACCGAACTGGGCGAACCCCAAAGAATTGAAAAGGATGGTTCCCTGATATTCATTCAGGCCGAAGTAAGTACCGTTCACTATAGCCCTGAGGATTTGGAGAACATTATGGCTACCATCGAAAACATACGTGCAAAAATTGTCAACTGAAAATAATTAAGCAATGAAAAAGTTTGTATTCAGTCTTATAATTCTCCTTTCCACGCTTTCGGCGACCACGCATGCCCAGTGCAACGAGTCGGTGAAAAAAGCGGTTTTGGAACTGATGGGAGATGCCCAATACATCAAGGATTTCTCAGTTACACTGGAAAAAGCACCCAATGAGGCCAAGACCGGGATGGTCCGCTTCAATGTACTTTTGAATAACCGCAACCATTACAAATTTAATGTGGCCAACGGTGCCGCCAATCCCGACGGCATCATCATGCAGTTGTACGATAAGGATGAGCTCCTCAGCAGCAATTTTGACGGCGGTAAAAAATACGCCGGTTTCGAATTTGTTTGTCGTGCTACCAAGGTTTACCAATTGGTATTTTCCTTTGCAGGCGGTCAGGAAGGTTGTGCTGAGGCAGTACTCTCACTGGTTAAACAATATTCAGAAGGAGAAATGAATTTTTAAACGGAAAAACAGCTTTCCTGCGGCTAAGCGGGGAAAGCGACAAAAGTTTTTCGTGTTAAAATAAAGGGGGTGGGCCAAACATTTGGCCCACCCCCTTTATTTTAGTTTTTAAGTGCAACGCAACAAAGGCATGCACAGCATGCTGAAGCACGCTAAAAATACCCTTAAAAGCTGTTTTGAGGCTTGTTTTGAATATTGCTTACGAAAGGTTGACTATATACAATGGATTTTGAAGTTAATATTAAGCCTCCTGGTTGCTGCGGGCATCTACATGAATGGTCACCACCACATCCAGTTTTTGTTCCACCAGAGTTTCATATCGGCTGGCAATATCGTGGGCTTTCTCCAAACTCAATTCACCGGGCAGACGAATATGAAAGGTCAGTTCGGTATGATTGCCGTAACGATGCAGTCTGAAATGATGCGGCTGCAAAGCCAAATCCGGCTCCACCTGTCCACTCCACATCCTTATACTTTTCTCCATATCCTTTTCCATCCCCTCACCCAACAAGGAGCTGATGGTATCTTTTAAAATGCCCCAGGTGGTATAGAAAATAAGGAAAGAGACCAGCATACCCAAAACGCTGTCCATCCACCAGATATTTCGTCCCAAAAAGATGGCTAAAAGGATAACCAGACTGCTCAAGGCATCGGACCGATGATGCCAACCATCGGCTTTAAGGGAATTCAACTTAAGTTTTTTGCCGGTTGTAATGGAATAACGGGCCATAATTTCTTTTACAACAACAGATACCAGGGTTACCCAAATGGCCACCGGTCCATAAGAAAAGGCCACCCGATTACGCAAATGCACCACCGATTCGGCCAAAAAATTAAAGCCCACAACGGCCAGCAAAACGCCCACCACAAGCGAAGCTATCAATTCGGCCCTGCCGTGTCCGTAAGGATGTTCAAGATCGGCCGGTTGCTGGGCGTACTTTAATCCAACTAAAACTGCCAATGAACTGATTGAATCGGATAAAGTATGCCAGGCGTCGGCAATGAGGGCGACAGAATTCGACACGACACCTGCCCAATATTTTAAAGCAAATAAAAGGATATTCAGCACTATCGACAGCCAACTCAGTACAATGGGTTGCTTATATTGATTCATTGTGCGCAGCTTTTAACATAAATTTTTAGGGATGAAATACAGGCAAACCCTGTTCTACCCAATTCTTATACCCGTCCTTAAGTTCAAAAACCGTTTTATACCCTCGTTTTCGCAAAATTTTTCGCACCGCCCGGGTGCGATCACCCTGACCACAATATATAAAAACGGCTTTCCTCTTGTCGTAATTATCCAACAGGCCTTCCAAAACAACTGCTTCACCTGCCCAAACCGCGCGTTCGATATGGCCCTCTGCGTACATTGAAAAGGGTCGTACATCGAGTAAAAGTACGGAAGTTTCCGAATGCAGCCGCTGAAAAAACACTTCGGGTTCGAGGTATTCGACGTTTCCCAGACGCAAGCACGACAAAATAAACAAAAAACGAAGTCCCCACATAAACTATTCTGAAACAAACAGATCTTCAATAATACCGTCGACCACAAACCAGGCGTCGGGAGGACAAAACAAGCGTTCGTTTTCAAGAATCAATGCGCCTCCTGAAACCCACTTATTACTTTGCTGAACCAAAGTTGCATAAAAATTTGGAAAACGCTGTTGTATATCCTTTAAATCCAAACCTTCAGCGGTTCGTAAACCCAACATTAACGTTTCGTTATAGGCATCCAGGTTTTTCAACTCCTCTTCCTCCCGAATTCTGGTCCAATCGCCTTGTAAATACAAATTCAAATCCGGCTTATTCCAACAACGCTTATTCCCAAAATAGGAATGCGCCCCTGGTCCAAAACCCAAATAAGGAACGCCTTTCCAATAGGAAGAATTGTGGCGGGAGCGAAAACCAGGTCGACAAAAATTTGACAACTCATAATGCTCAAATCCTTTTTTGTTGGTATAGGCCCGGAGTAAATGATATTGTTCCAAACTGTCCTCCTCACTCACTTCCTGATAGATGCCCTTTTTAAGCAGTCGATGAAAGGGAGTGCCCTCTTCAAAAGTCAGATGATAAGCCGATAAATGCTGAACGGGCAATTCGGCAAAGACATCCAGATTTTGTTGAAAATGCTCCGTTGAACTCCAAGGCAAGCCATAAATGAGGTCCATGCCAATGTTTCTAAAACCGCTTTGCCATGCCAATTCAACAGCCTGCCGGGCTTGTTGGGCATTATGCCGGCGCCCCATTTCCTGTAAATCACGCTGATGAAAACTTTGAATACCAATACTTATCCTATTGAAACCAAGCTCAAGTAAAGCATCCAAATATGCCCCGGTCAAATCGTCCGGATTGGCCTCTATGGTAATTTCAGCATCCCTATTCAAATGATAATTCCTTTTGATAACAGCAAACAATTCAGCAAAATCAGTTCCCTTAACCAAAGAAGGGGTCCCTCCACCAAAATAGATGGAAGACAGCTGTTGCGGAAAATCATTCTTATAATGGGCTACTTCTGAATACAGCGTTTTTATAAAAGCATCCATAAAATCAAGACGGGTTGTCTTGTAAAAATCGCAATAACCACAACGGGTAAAACAAAAGGGAATATGAAAATACAAACCAGCCATAAAAGTAGATATGTTTCACGTGAAACACTTGAAAACAAAGGATTATAACAGTTTACAAACAGTTTTTCAACAGTTTATTCTAGCTTACTAACAACAAAAACGCCACTCTGTTTATAAACAAGAAAAAAATAAGTAATTGAGCATCGTAACAAACCATTTATGGGTAATTCAACTTAAACCAAACAACAAAAATGTGTAGCTTTAACACCTAAAAAAAATTAAAATGGGCCCAAAAATATTTCAATACAAGTTCAGCATTCTTACCGCCAGCTTCATCATATTCTTAAGTATGGCGGAGTCTCCAGACTTGCCTTCTTCCCCTTTTTTAAACCTGCCACATCTCGATAAGCTCGTTCATTTAGTAATGTACACGGGTTTATCGATGATTCTGTTTTTGGAAAAAAACTGGAAAAACGAAAAGAGAAAAGAGAAAATATGGTATACCAACAACATCATTCCTATTCTTATTGCTGTTGTCCTGGGGGGATGCATCGAAATTTTGCAACCCATACTTTCTGACCGCGGGAGGGATTTTTGGGATTTTGTAGCCAACACTACCGGAGTAGTGTTGGGTTTTTATCTACACAGAAGTATTTTACCCGTATTAAAGGGCCAAAAAATCTTTTGAATTGTTCTCGTAGTTTTCAATAATACTTCCAAAAGTTTCTTCCTTAAAAAAAGCAAGAAGATCTTTGCGAATAGCAGAAAAGTTGTCGTGAACCGGACATTTTTTTTGCGCATCATCATGACTTTTGCAGGGCCGCGTACCTATTAAACAATGCTCAAACAAATTGGGCCCGTCGATAATGGCCACTACATCATACAAACTAACCTTAGAAGGGTCATCTTTAAAACGAAATCCCCCTAAGGGACCTTTTACACTAAGCAAAATATCTTTCCGTACAAACACCTGTAATATTTTACTCAAAAATTGCATGGGCACATCCAGCTCAGCGGCTATGGTTTTAACATTAACGTATTTACCCGGTGAAGCGTTAATACCAATATAGATGATAGACCGCAATGCGTATTTACAGGTGTTGGAAAGCATAATTTCTATTTTTTTTTGATGCCAAAAACTATTTACAACTGATTTTTCTTATTCGGCCTTCGTGTCTGCCACCATCAAAAGGCGTACTTAAAAATAAGTCAACAATTTTAATGGCTTCCTCCTCGCTCACAAAACGTCCGGGTAAACTACAAACATTGGCATCGTTATGGGCACGTGCCAAACGTGCAATTTCAGCATTCCAACACAAGGCGGCACGAATTCCCTGATGTTTATTCACGGTCATGTTTATGCCATTTCCACTGCCACAAATGGTTACTCCCAATGCACAATCTCCACTTTCAACAGCTGCTGCCAGCGGGTGTGCATAATCGGCATAGTCTACGCTGTTTTCAGAATCGGTGCCAAAGTCAATTATCGTTAAGCCCTTGTTCTCAAGTACTTTTTTTAAAACCACCTTAAGGGGAAAACCTGCATGGTCACAGGCAATGGCAATTCGTTGCTTATTCATTGTTTGGAATTAATGGTAAATTTTCGGATACAAATATACTGAATTGCAAAGTAGTTGAAAACTTCAACTAAAATAATAAAGCATGAAAACTCCGTTAATAAGTTGTCAATATAAAGATATAACTATTAAAAACTAAGCCTTGCTTTTCTGGTTTATAATCTTAAACCAGGCCTATTAAAACCAATTCCAAAATATACAACAGTGCTTTCCGAAGTTCTTATGAACCGTTTTAAGCAGGATTATTAAAAGCAAGCACAAACTTTTTCTTAACTTTGAAAGTTATTAACAGCATCTTAATACAGGATGCTAAGTACTAATTTTCAGTTGAATATCAAAAAAAGGGCTGTTGATAGGCTATGCATAAATTTGGGCATAGGAAGTTAACAACAGTTTGAGAGACTTTTTTTAAACAATATCAACAGGGTATTATCATTATCTTATTTTTCTATTAAAATAAAACTATAAATAATAATAGTATGTTGAAAGAAGCGGAACTAAAAGAGGCGATAACGCAATTGAAGATAGAAAAGAATGCTGTTATTATGGCACATTACTATCAGGAAGATGTTATTCAGGATATTGCGGATGTGGTGGGCGATAGTTTGGCCCTGGCACAACAAGCCGCACAAACCAAGGCCGATATTATTTTGTTGTCGGGTGTGTATTTTATGGGAGAGACGGCTAAAATTCTGTCGCCTGAGAAGAAAGTGCTGGTTCCTGATGTTAAAGCTGGTTGTTCGTTGGCCGACAGTTGTCCTGCTGAAGATTTTGCTGCTTTTAAGGCAAAACATCCCGGTCATACAGTAGTTACCTACGTCAATACTACGGCAGCTGTTAAGGCTTTATCCGATATTGTGGTTACCAGTACCAACGCTGTAGGCGTTATCAACAGCATTCCATCCGATCAGCCCATTCTTTTTGGGCCGGATAGGAATTTGGGTGCCTATTTGCAAAGTTTGACCGGTCGAAAAATGGTCTTATGGGATGGTGCCTGTCATGTGCACGAACAGTTCTCCATTGAAAAGATTGTTGCACTTAAAAAAGAAAATCCCGGGGCCCTATTGATTGCGCATCCCGAGTGTAAGCAACCCTTATTGGTCATGGCCGATTTTATTGGCAGTACTGCTGCCTTATTAAAATATACGCAAAAAGAGAAACATGCGCAGTTTATCGTGGCAACAGAAGCAGGAATTTTGCATCAAATGAGAAAAGCCTCTCCTTCTAAAACGTTTATTCCTGCACCACCTTCGGATTCTAGCTGCGCCTGTAATGATTGTGAGTTTATGAAATTAAATACCCTCGAAAAAATTTACCTTGCCCTGAAAAATGAACGGCCGGAAGTGCTTATTGATGAAACAGTGCGGCGGCAAGCCGTCGTTCCAATTGAACGTATGCTGGATATCTCTTCACAACTTAATTTGTAGTTTCAGTCTGCTGTATATTTGTTATAAATTCCTTACTTTTAGTTTTTTATTCAAGCTTTAGAGGATGGACGGTTTGCATTTATTATTGGTAGAAGACAATGTGCTTAACCAGAAACTTATTTTTCTAAGTTTAACCAAATATGGTTTTGTTATTGATGTTGCCAATAATGGAGCGGAAGCTGTTCAAAAACTAAGGGAAAAGCACTATGATTTGGTGCTGATGGATTTAATGATGCCTGTTATGGATGGTTTTGAGGCTACCGTTGCCATCCGGTCTTATGAAAAGGAACAAAACGCCTTACCCACGCCCATCATCGGTTTAACAGCAAACACCTTTGATGCCGATCGTGAAAAGTGTTTGGCTGTTGGTATGGATGAATATATGGCAAAGCCCTTTGATTTGTCGGTCTTTAAAGCAGTATTAGAGAAACTGGGTATTAGTAAATCCTAAAAAGGAGTCGGTTTTAGCATGGATATGGATAGTAGAGCTTTTCAGGAAGAGGCTTCCCGGGAAAATGATGTGGATTTGCAACTTAGACCGCTGTCTTTTTCTGATTTTAATGGTCAGGATAATATTGTAGACAATCTCAAAGTTTTTGTAAAGGCCGCTCTTATGCGTGGAGAGGCCCTTGACCATGTGTTGTTGCATGGTCCTCCGGGTTTGGGCAAAACAACACTTTCGAACATCATTGCCAATGAGTTAAGGGTAGGTTTTAAACTCAGTAGTGGTCCGGTTTTGGATAAACCGGGTGATTTGGCGGGAATTTTAACCAGTTTGGAAGAAAACGATGTATTGTTTATTGATGAAATACATCGACTTAGTCCCATTGTTGAGGAATATTTATATTCCGCAATGGAAGATTTTAGAATCGATATTGTTATTGATAAGGGGCCTGGCGCCAAGTCTATTCAAATAGACTTACATCCTTTTACCCTTATTGGCGCTACTACGCGAAGTGGAATGTTAACCAGTCCCCTCCGTGCACGATTTGGAATTAATAGTCATTTAGAATACTACGACACCGAAATTTTGAGCGGTATTGTTAGTCGCTCTGCCGGTATTTTAAATGTTGCCATTTCTAAGGACGCTGCTTTTGAAATTGCCAGGCGCAGCAGAGGCACTCCGCGTATTGCCAATGCTTTGTTGCGCAGAGTACGTGATTTTGCCATGGTTAAAGGCAATGGTCGTATCGACGTGGATATTACACGCTTTTCGCTTAAAGCCCTGCATATTGATGAATACGGTTTGGATGAAATGGACCGTAAAATATTACTGACTTTGATGCAGAAGTTTGATGGTGGACCTGTTGGATTAACCACTATTGCTACTGCTGTAGGAGAGGATGCCGGTACCATTGAAGAAGTTTTTGAACCCTTTTTAATTAAAGAAGGTTTTATGAAACGTACCCCGCGTGGTCGGGTTGTTACCAGATTGGCTTATGCACACTTTGGTATTTCTCCGGGTCAGTTGCAGTCTTCACTCTTTGATGTATGAGTTTAAGTATTAAACGTTTGGCTGGAGAAACACTGGTTTATGGTGCCAGTACTATGGTGGGGCGATTGCTTAACTGGTTGCTGATGCCTTTTTATATTCGGGTTATCCTACCTGAAGAATATGGCGTCATCGTTAATATTTATGGGCTTATTTCCGTGCTTTTGGTTTTGTTTACCTATGGTCTGGAGACGGGTTTTTTTCGTTTTGCGCGGGATGGAGAAGAGGCATCTGTTTATTCCTCATCACTTAAAATGTTGGCTTACAGCAGTTCTTTGTTGTTCTTATTAAGTTTGTTGTTTTCCAGGAGTTTTAGTTTGTTTTTCTACGAAGGGAACCATCAAAGTGCCATTATTTTAACGGGGATCATTGTTGCTTCCGATTCCTTTCTAGCGCTGCCCTTTGCACGTTTGCGTCTTCAAAGCGCCTCCTTACGTTTTGGACTTATTAAATTGAGCGGTATTGGTCTAAATATTTCCCTGAATTTGTTCTTTTTGTTGTTCCTGCCCTATCTCTTCTCAAAAGGTTTATTGCTCTCTTTATTTGATTTTTATAATCAGATCAGCGGGGTTTTTTGGATACTTTTAAGTAATGCTTTGAGCAGTGTTTTTCAGCTCTTGTTTTTTTTAAAAGACCTGGTTTTTCTAAGGGGTCCTGTACAATGGCCACTTATCAAGAATATGCTTCGCTATTCCTGGCCTGTTTTATTGGTTGGGCTAAGTGGAATGCTTACTCAAAATGTCGATAAAATCTGGATGCCCAAATTAATTAAAGACAATGGTTTTAGAGAATTGGCTGTTTATGGTGCTAATTTTAAGATTGGGGTATTGATGAGCTTATTTACCCAATCTTTTCGATTTGCCTTTGAACCCTATTTTTTTAAAAATAGGGAGAAGGGTAAGAATGCTTACGCCCTGGTGATGGAATACTTCGTGTTTTTTGGCCTGCTTATTTTTATGGGTGTTATTCTGTTTCAGGATGTGGTCAATGTTCTCTTAACGCCTGAGTATTTGCGCGGAAATATTGTTATTCCCTTGATTCTTATGGCCTTATTTTTTTATGGCATTTATTTTAATCTTTCCCTTTGGTATAAGCTCAGTGACAAAACCATTTATGGTGCCTATTTTGGTGTATTTGGGATGGTGATCACCATCGCCCTTAATTTTATACTGGTCCCCCGGATTGGTTTTATGGGGGCCGCCATAGCCTTAACTGCCGGGTATGGCACCATGATGCTTATTTCTTATTATTTTGGGCAAAAGTTTTATCCCATTGCCTATCCGATAGGTCGTATTTTTTTACATTTTTTAGTGGCCGGAGTACTGGTTTTGGCCGGTTCTTTGCTTTCTATTAAGTTGTTTTATTTGGAGCTTGTATTTAAAAGTTTCCTTATTATTAGCTTTTTGTTTTATATCTGGTATATTCATTTTAAATATTTGTCGCCCAATGCTCACGATTAAAGTCATAAATACCAGCAACAATCCCTTACCCGATTTCGCTACTGTGGACAGTGCCGGTGTGGATTTGCGCGCTCATCTCCAAGAAAGTATTCAAATTTTACCTGGTGATCGGCAACTTATCCCAACAGGTCTTTTTATCGAAATTCCTGAAGGATTTGAAGTTCAGATTCGTCCAAGAAGCGGTTTGGCCATTAAACACGGGGTCACTGTTTTGAATTCGCCCGGTACCATCGATGCGGATTATAGGGGTGAGCTCAAAGTCATTCTCATCAATTTAGGTAAGGAACCTTTTGTTATTGAAGCGGGTGACCGAATTTGTCAAATGGTACTCAACAAATACGAACGTTTTAACTGGTCGCACGTACAAGTATTGTCTTCTACTGAAAGAGGTAGTGGGGGCTTTGGTCATACGGGTTTATAAATTTTACTATGCTATTATCTTTGCGTTCTCTCACGCTGTCTGTGAGCTTTGGTTTATATTTTTTCTTGCTTATCGGCTGTCGTTCAGTTTCTGGTTTGGCCGATTTTGAAACGGTTTTGTTTGCTGAAGGTCGTCCTTCTACAACTGAAGCTGTTGGTAGCGTTGCTCCGCGTCAGTTTGATTTTTATTTTTTGGAAGGCAACCGCCTTAAAATGCTGGGAGATAATGGCGCAGCTGCCCTCAGTTATATGGAGGCACTAAAACTGGATAGTACCTGTGCGGTATGTTATTTTGAAGTGGGAAACTTATTGATCCGTAACGGTGAATTTGTCGATGCAGAGAAGTTTATCTTTGAAGCAGTCAGGTTTTCTCCCGACAATCCACACTATCTTTCTTTATTAAGCAGACTTTATTTTCATCAGGAGAAAAATGAACTGGCGCTGCAGTCGGTTCGTTATTTGAACCGACTGCATCCCGGTCAACCTGATTACCTGTTTCAACAAGCCGAGATTGAATCAGAAATGAACCGCTATGATGATGTCTTACACACTTTCTCTACCTTAGAAAAGATTATTGGTATTCAAGAGTTCCTGAGTCTTGAAAAGCATATGGTTTTGCGTCAAAATGGCGATAATAAAGCCGCCAGGAAGGAACTGGAACGTCTTATTGAGCATTACCCTTCTGAAAGTAATTATCTGCTTTATTTGGCCGATTTTTATCTTGAAATGGGAAAATCCGACCAAGCTTATAGTTTGTATCAGGAAGTGGCTCGGGATTATCCCTCCAATGGTCAGGTGCACTTTAGTTTGGCGAATTATTATTTTTCTTTGGGGCAAGCGGATAATTTTAAAAGCTCCATTTTCAAAGCCTTTTCTCATCCCAATACGCCTTTTGAGCTTAAAATGCAACGTGTTTTGCCTTTTTTGATGGGTATTGAGGAGGAAGATCCTGCGCTTACTGTGGAGGATTTACGCAGCGTAATCAGTGGTTTACGGGAAATGCATCCCTTTGATTATCAAGCGCATATTTTGGCAGCTAATTTTTATAAGCACATTAACGATAATGCCGCTGCGCGTGAAGCCCTGCAAACCGCTTTATATATTGATGAAAATAATCAGGAGGTTTGGCAGGATTATTTGATTTTACTTTTTGAAGAAGAAACTCAAAATCAGTTTTTATCAGAAAGTCTGAGGGCAAGTAGCTTGTTTCCTGATAATGGCTTATTTCATTATTTCGCAGGTTACGGTTTTCTTTTTCAGGAAAAAAGAAAGGAGGCCCTCGTTTCCTTTGAAACTGCGCTTCCTTTTTTATCCGATAATGCCTCTTTACAAGCCCAAGTTTACGGATTGATGGGTGATTTGTATTTTCAGGAGCAACAAGCCCAAAAAGCTTTTAGGGCTTACGAGGAAAGTTTAAAGCTGGAGCAAGAGAATGTGGTCGTTTTAAACAATTATGCCTACTATCTCAGTGAGTTGGACCTGCATTTAGATAAGGCCGAACGTATGATAAGTCGGGTCATTGAGTTGGAAGGCAGTAATCCTACCTATCTGGATACTTACGCCTGGGTTTTGTTTAAGCGTGGACAGTATTTGGATGCACTCTATTTTATTGAGCAAGCAGTGGCCAATATGGAAGAAGAAAGCGCCGTTTTGTATGAACATTATGGAGATATTCTTTTTAAAGTCGGGAATATTGAAAAGGCTTTGGAAAAGTGGAATAAAGCCTTGGAGTTGGGGTCCGATGTTTCTTCTGTTTTAGAGGATAAGATTGCCGAGCAAAAATACCTTCCTGAAATTATGGATTATGAATAGGTGGCTAAAGTTCGTTTTGTTTGCGCTTTTGAATGGATTCCTGTTCAATGCCTGTAAGAGTTTGGATACTTTTTTCCCCGGTGCTGTTAAGGAAGAAATGAATGAAAGGGAACTGCTTAAAGCTATTGATTCTCACTCCTTTGATTATGAAAACTTGTTTTTTCGCAGGGCTTTCATTGAATTTGAACAGAATGGTAAGACTCAGGCCGTGCGGGCCAATATTTTTATGCGCAGGGATTCCGCCATCATTGTTTCTGTTATACCTGTTATGGGCATAGAAATGTATCGTATTCAGTTGACAAAGGACGAATGGATTGTCTTAGATCGACTTAATCGTACAATTATGCGTAGTGATTATGCCAGCTTGTCCAAACGTTTTTTGTTTGAATTTAATTTTCTACAGTTTCAACAGATACTCAGTAATTCGGTGTTTGTTTATCCTGAGGGAAGCGGTTCTTTAAAACGATTTGAAATGCAACAAGATTCCGTTTCTTATCTCCTTTCGTCGGGACCTAATTCCGATGGGAGTCTTCAGGATTTGCGTATTATGCCGGAAGCCTATAGGCTTTTATCGTCGCAGGTACGGTTTCCCGATAGGGATATTGTTATGGATTTGATGTATTCGGAATTTCGTTTGGTGGATAATGGTCTTTTGTTTCCTACGCAAATTCTCTTGAAGGGACAAAGACTTCAGGAAATAATGGGACTCAGTATCCAATTATCTTCTGTTGAGGTAGATGGTGCTCAAAGTTTAACCTTCTCAATACCCGGTGGATATGCTGAAATTCGTTTTTAAATATGGCTTTTTTTTCTTTTTATTTTTTTCCCTGACCCTCTCTGGTTCTGGTCAGGCGGTTGAAGATCTTCAATCTGAAAGGGAAGCTTTACTGAACGAGATTGAACGTTCTCGTAAAAGTCTGGAAAAGACGCGGTCTTCCAGAGAACGGTCTTTACGTGAGATGCAGCTCCTGCAAAAAGAAATAGCTCTACGGGAGCATGCGCTGCTTACTTTGCAGCGTGAGATTGACGATTTGGATGCGAATATTGATCACCTACAGCAGCAAATCAATCTGATAGAAAAGGAAATCAGTCAATTGAAGGTTGAATATGCCCGCCTTATGCAGGATACTTACCTTAGAAAAAATGCACAAGACGAACTCGTATATTTTTTAAGTGCATCCGATTTTAGTTCCTCCTACCGGCGGTTCCGCCTTTTGAAAGAATACAGTAATTATCGGCGTAAACAAGGGCTTCTTTTGGTTCAAAGTCAAGATAAGCTGAAGGGCTTGCATAGAGATATCGGGCAGCAAAAAGCACAAAAAGAGTTGGCTTTGCATCAAATACAGTCAAATTTACAATCTCTATCTTCGTCAAGGAATGAGCATCAACAATTGCTTAGTACGCTTCAAAATGAGGAGAAATGGCTAAGATCCTCAATTGCTGAACTGGAAGGCAAAGCCAAAAATTTGGAAAATAGAATTCTGGAATACATCAGAAGTTCTCAAGCCGGCTTAACGGGTACCGATTTTGAAGACTTTAAAGGAAAATTGCTTTGGCCCGTTAGTAAAGGTTTGGTTATTAATGCATTTGGAGAACACCCTCATCCTGTTTTAAAGAGCGTCACCATTAAGAATAATGGAATAGACATACAAAGTCTTGCCGATGACAAAGCCCTGGCAGTACATCCCGGGGAAGTAAGTAGAGTAGTGGGTATACCGGGTTATAATACCGCCATTTTGGTGCGACACGGTAAATTTTTAACTGTGTATGCCAATCTTCAGGAAGTCGTCGTTAAACAAGGACAGCAGGTCATGTCCGGTCAGGTACTGGGCCGCATATTTCTAGACGACAGCACCAATTCACAAGTCCTTCATTTTGAACTTTGGCAGGAGAATCAGAAATTAGATCCCGCTGCATGGCTGAAGCCATAAAGAAGTCTTTTTTAGAAACTTCTTTTTATTTTTTAAGTATAAAGAGGTAATCATTTTCGAACACGCCTATTTAATGAGTAAGTAAATAATACTTAGATGAGTAAGATTACCATTCATTCTGACATTTCAAATATAAGCCTCGTCGAAAAATTAATCGATGAACTTTCTCAGCAGTATTCCTTTCATTCTGATGTTTATGGTAAATTGTTGTTGGCTGTAGTTGAGGGTGTTAACAATGCCATTGTACATGGCAATAAAATGGTATCAGAGAAAAAGGTGACGATATCCTACGAGGTGGCGAGCAATCGTATTTCTTTTACGATTCGTGATGAAGGGCAAGGCTTTGATCATACCTTACTTCCTGATCCTACAACTCCCGAGAATATTGAACGTACGCATGGTCGGGGCGTTTTTTTAATGAAACATTTGACTGATGAATTGGCTTTTAGCGATAAGGGAAATGAAGTTAAACTCACTTTTAAGTTCTAGCAGGCCCTAAAGCGCACTTATGGAACACAGCATCGAATTTTTTACACAAGATGTGGGTATGCCTGCCTTAAACTTTGATTTGGTACGTGGCACTTTAAATTCACTCGTTGAACATCACGGATTCGGTTGTGGTCCTCTTAGTGTAGTTTTTTGCGATAACAGTTACCTGCTTAAGGTTAATCAGCAGTTTTTGGACCACGACTATTACACCGACATTATAACCTTTAATTACTCCTCTAAACGCATTATTTCCGGAGATCTTTTTATCAGTACCGAAATGGTGAAGGAGAATGCTGAGCGTTTTGGAAATTTATTTTCTTCTGAGTTAAGCCGGGTTATTATTCATGGGGTCTTGCATTTATTGGGCTACGACGATCACAGTGAGTCGGATATAAAAGAGATGCGAAAGCAGGAAGATCTTTGGTTGGCTTATATCGACACTTATTAGGCTCAATATGCTTTGTATCAGTGTTTTACTGTCTTCGTGTGCGACTTTTAATGGTCCTTGTTTTTGAAGTCCTCATAGCCTGTCGTTTATACTTTCTTTTAACGCTTTCTTAAAGACTTAATTATGTTAACAACTTTGTCGTTGAGCAAAATTGTGTTTTATTTGTTGTAGAGACAGAAATAATTTTTTATAATGGATTTTAATTTTGATGTCGTTGTAGTTGGGGGAGGACATGCTGGTTGTGAAGCCGCTGCCGCTGCTGCTGGTTTGGGAGCTAAAACCCTTCTTGTGACTATGGATATGAATAAGATGGCTCAAATGAGCTGTAATCCTGCCGTTGGAGGAATAGCAAAAGGACAAATTGTTAGGGAGATTGACGCGCTGGGAGGATTTATGGGTTTGGTTACCGATGCTTCCTCTATTCAGTTTCGTATGCTTAACCGGAGTAAGGGGCCGGCTATGTGGAGCCCAAGGTCTCAATGTGACCGGATGGTTTTTTCTCAAAAATGGAGAGAAACATTAGAAAGCCTTCCCCATCTTTCTTTTTGGCAAGATGCTGTTGTAGATTTGGATTTTAAAGACGGCAGCGTTACAGGTTTGCTTACCAAGATGGGTGTTCGCATTTCGGCCAAATCCGTTATATTGACCACAGGGACTTTCATGAATGGTCTAATGCATGTTGGAGCACTTCAAATGGAAGGGGGGCGAATGGCAGATTCAGCCTCCTATGGTCTTTCTGAGAAAATGTTGGCGGCCGGTTTTAGGGTCGGAAGGATGAAAACCGGGACCCCCGTTCGGGTCGATGCACGCAGCATCGATTTTTCAAAACTCAGTGAACAACCAGGGGAGGACGGTTTTCATAAGTTCAGTTACTTACCTGTTAATAACAGAATATTAAAGCAACGGAGTTGTTATCTCACCTATACCAATCCTGAGGTACATGGGATCATCAACAGTAAATTATATGAGAGCCCTATGTTTAATGGCACCATTCAAAGTTTAGGTCCCCGCTATTGTCCCAGTATTGAAACCAAGATAGTCACTTTTGCCGACAAGGAAATGCATCAACTCTATTTGGAGCCAGAGGGAGAGCATACTGTTGAGTACTATCTCAATGGTTTCAGCTCCTCTTTACCGATGGATACGCAATTTTCAGCCTTAGCTAAAGTGCCAGGATTGGAGAATGCCAGATATTTCCGGCCCGGTTATGCCATTGAGTATGATTTTTTCGATCCCACGCAGTTGCAACCAACTTTGGAAACCAAGTTGGTTAAAGGTCTTTATTTTGCCGGGCAGATTAATGGAACAACTGGCTATGAAGAAGCTGCTGCGCAGGGCCTCATGGCCGGCATTAATGCTGTTCTGGCACAAAAGGGAAAAGAGCCCTTTGTTTTAAAGCGAGATGAAGCTTACATAGGGGTTTTGATTGATGATTTGATTACCAAAGGGGTCGACGAGCCCTATCGGATGTTTACGAGTCGGGCTGAGTATCGGATTTTGCTTCGTCAAGACGATGCCGATGTACGCTTAACGCCCAAGGGTTATGCCCTCGGTTTAGCCGGTCAGAAGCGCTATGATCTGCTTCAGGAAAAAATTGCTTTAAGGGACGGGCTTATAGATTTTATGAGCACTTATACTGTTCGGAGTAAGGATGTCGATGCTTATTTGCTGGACGTTGGTACCTCAACTTTGAATCAGGGTATAAAATTGATTGACCTTATTTCACGCCCTCAAGTCAGCCTTAAAGATTTGCTGGAAGTGCTTCCAGGGCTGGCTGAGTTTTGTTCCTCTTTCCCCGAAGATAGGAAAGAAGAGATTATTGAGGCTGCAGAAATTAATATTAAGTATAAGGGTTATATTCAAAGAGAACGTCTTATTGCAGATAAGTTGAATCGATTGGAGCACTTAAAGATTAAAGGCAAATTTGATTATGAGAAATTACTAACGATCAGCACCGAAGGTCGTCAAAAGCTTAAGCGCATCGACCCTGAAACCATTGGACAAGCCTCCCGCATTAGTGGAGTTAGTCCCAGTGACCTTAATGTTTTGCTTGTTTTGTTGGGCAGGTAAACAGGTTCCACGTGGAACCTGTTGCGACCTACTTTGTAGGTTCTGTTTTTTTGTCAGGCTTAGGACGGGTTTTGCTCTGTTTATCTGGGGCACCGGGAAGGGGATTCCTGGTGTACACGTTCTACAAAGTTGCTTGATGCACAGTCCTGTTTTTCTATTGTGTTGGCATTTTTGACATTTACGGTCTTTTAGTTTCCGGGGTAAGGCAGTCTAATCTAAACGTAAGGGCTGCTTCTTTATGGCTTAAGGTGCCTGAAGCTATTTATAAACTATTTATTGCGATTCCCAACTTACTGCTGAATACAGACCTTCTCAATAATATAGCCTGCATTATTTATAAACTATCCATTACGATGTCCAACTAACTGTTTAATACAGATGTCCTCAATATAATGTATTTGAAAACAGCTTATTGTTCCCTGTGCCCATTTTTATTGCGCTTGCCCATTTTTATTGCTATTTGAGCAGCTCATAACGACAACTTATGAATTATGCAGGTTTGGTAGGTTTTTAGTTTGTTTGTTATTTTATTACTTATACATCATGTTATGAAGAGTATTCGCGGTAATATTGTTGATATTCACAAGCGGCGTATTTTTAAAGGAGAGGTTCAGTTTGCAGACGGACGAATCACCGCTGTTGTTCCAAAATGGGTAGAAGAAGACCTTTACATTGCACCTGGCTTTGTAG